>NZ_WWHX01000193.1 GCF_009862125.1 Streptomyces sp. SID5910 | reverse complement strand
CCGGATCGGCGCGGTCGAGTCGGCGATCGACCGCGCCGCGCGGCCGGGAGGCCGGCCGTCAGGCGTGCACGCCCGGCACCAGGAGACGCCGGAGGCGTGACGGCCGTGCCCCCGGGCCCCGCTCACCATGCCTCGGCGTCCTCCGCCGCGTCCGCGGGCCCCGCCTTCTCAGTCGTCGACCGCAGGCGCGTCGCGATCAGCGGCAGGACGAGTACGGAGATCATCGCGGCGCCGACCAGGGACGCCGCCTCGTCCGAGCCGAGGAGCTTCTGGTCGACGCCGATGGTCGTGATCGCGACGACCAGGGGCAGGCACGTCGAGGCGAAGAGGGCGAGGGCCCTGCGGTCGGTGGGGTCCAGGTCCCGGGGTGCCAGCAGGTACACCGGGACACCGCGCACCAGCAGGACCAGCAGCAGGAAGACCGGCACGAGGAGCAGGGCGCCCGCGTCGTGGATCAGCGCGTCCAGGTCGAACTCGATGCCGGTGACCACGTAGAACAGCGGCACGAGGAAGCCGAAGCCCATCGCCTCCACCTTGCCGAGGACCTCCTCGCTGCTCGCGGGCGCGGCCCGGTGCAGTACGAGGCGGGTGAGGACGCCGGCCGCGAAGGCGCCCAGCAGCACGTCGAGGCCGAACACCTCGGCGAGGCCCAGCATGCAGGCGAGCAGCAGCATCACGAACCGCACGGCGAACTGGCCGCTGCTGTGCAGGGTCCGCTCGGTCAGCCGGGCGAACCAGGGCGGGCGGGGCCGCAGCGCCCAGAACACGGCGCCGGCCGTGATCACCCCGAACCCCGCCAGCAGCGCCGCCGACTCGGCTGGCCGGCGCCCGCTGAGCAGCAGCGCGACGGCGACGACGGGGCCGAACTCGCCGACCGCTCCGAACGCCGACATCACCGTGCCGAACCGCCCTCGCAGTTCTCCGCTGTCGCGCAGCATCGGCAGCACCGTGCCGAGCGCCGTGCTGGTCAGGGCGGTGCCGATGACGAACGCCTCGAAGGTGTCGCCGCCGCTGATCAGGAAGGCCAGCCCGATGCCGGCGGCGAGGGAGACCAGCCAGGCCCACAGTGACCGGCGGAGCGTGTCGCCGCGCACCGCCGCGAACTCGATCTCGTAGCCGGCCAGGAAGATCAGCATCGACAGGCCGAGGTCGGCGAGCGTGTCGACGACCTCGTCCGGGTGGGCCCAGCCGAGCACGTCCGGGCCGATGACGATGCCGAGGGCGATCTCGAAGATGACCAGCGGGACGCGGACCCGGCGCCCGGTCGCGTGGACGAGCAGCGGCGCCAGGACGGCGGCGGCCATGATCAGGACGAGGGTGCCCGGGTGGGTCATGGTGGGCGTCCCCCCTCGCGGACGGCAGGCGGCCACGGGCGCGACGGCGCACACGCCCGCTGCCACCCTCACCCGCCCGGCGGGCCCGTACCACCGGGCTTACGCCGTCGGAAGGACCCGCCCGCGGGAGGCGGGTCAGTGGTAGGCGTGGACGACGGCGTGCCCCTTGCCACGGCCGATCATCCACTTGTTGACGGGCGTGGTGAGCACGAAGGCGATGGCGAGCCCGCCGAGCAGCGTGTACCAGAACAGCCCGTCGGAGAGGTGGGCGTCCATCGCGCCCGGCACGAGGGCGATTATCCCGTTGTCGACCAGTTCCATCACGGCGATGGAGACGGTGTCGGCGGCGAGCGCGACCTTGATCGCGGCCCTGAGATCCAGCCCGGCCCGGCGCACGGCGAAGAGCGTGAACGAGTAGCCGAAGAGGAACGCGAGCGCGATGGCGAGGACCATGGTCGGGACGTTGCCCCAGGCCAGGGCGGTGCCGACGACCATCCCGAGGATCTCGCCGATGGCGCACCCGGTGAGGCAGTGGAGGGTGGCCTTGGCGGCCATGGCCCAGGAGGCGGGGCCGTGGCCGTGGTCGCCGTGACCGTGCTCGCTGTGGTCGACGTGGTGATGGTGATGGGTGCTGTGGTCCATGCCTTCGTCCCCCTCGACGTCCCGCGGGCCTCTGCCGACCCGCCCTCACGACTGGGAATCATATACCCCCAGGGGGTATAAAGCCAACGGTCTTGTACGACGGGGCGGGCCCCGCGGAGCCCGCCCCGTCAGCACCCGGGGGTGACGCTGATCAGTCCTTGCCGAGCAACGTGTTCATGCGCTGGATCTCGGCACTCTGCGAGGTGATGATCTGCGCGGCCATCTTGGTGGCGGGCGGGTAGGCGCCGTCGGCCTGCTCGGTCCTGGCCATCTCGACGGCGCCTTCGTGATGCTTGATCATCAGCTCCAGGAAGGCGGTGTCGAACGCGGCGCCCGAGGAGCCCTGGAGCGCGGCCATGTCCTCGGCGGACATCATGCCGCCCGTGCCGTGCATGGAGTGGTCCATGGCGCCCTCGGCGGGCACGTCCTCGCCCCAGGAGGTGAGCCAGCCGGACAGGGCCTGGATCTCCGGGTCCTGGGCCTTCTTGATCTCGACGGCGAGCTGCTTCACGTCGGCGGACCGCGCCCGGGTGGGCGCGAGGTCGGCCATCTCTACGGCCTGGCGGTGGTGGGGGATCATCCCCTTCGCGAAGACGACGTCGGCGGCGTTGTGCCGCCCCTGCGAGGCGGTGGGGGAGGCGGCGTTGTGACCGCCGTGCCCGGTCGCCGGACTGTCGCCGTCACCGCCACAGGCGGCGAGGACGAGGGCGGCGGCCCCGGCGATGACGACGGCGGCACTGCGACGGAGACCGACGAGAGAACGCTTGCGGTGCATGGTGGTACGACTCCTTCCCGCGGGCCGTCGCGCGGCGCGCGGTGGAACGGATGAAGGGCATGCGAAAGCACGGCACCCGCCACCGGGAACTGCTGGGGCGCGGGGTGCCGAGCGGGCCGCTCTATATCCGCAGGAGCTGAAGCTCGGAGAGATCGGGCGGCGCACGCCCGTCATGGGAGGCCCCCGACAGCGCTGCGCCCGGCGCGGGAACGGGGCGCGCGTCCAGCAGGGCACCGGTGAGCGCCGGCGGCGCGTACGCGGAACCGATCCCGGCGGCGGAACACGTCCCGTCGGCATGATCGAGGTGACTGGCCCCACCGCCGGTGTGCGCACAGGCCCCACCGGCATGCGCCGCGGCGGTCATCACATGCCCGCCACTGGGGTGCGCCGCAGGCATCCCCCCGGGCGCCAGCCCGTGCATCCCGAGCACCCCGGCCAGCACAGCCATCACGAGCACCACGAACAACCGCCCGACGGGGCGGTCACTCGCTCGCAGGCTCCTGATCACGCGCCCATGCTACGGAGGACCCAGGGCAATGGCATGCCGACCCGGTGGCCACTGGGCACCGTCGAGAGCGAAATCGTCAGGCGACCGACGCCCGGAAAGGGTCGATCGGGTTGATCCCCACCTCGTCGAAGAGCTGCTCCAACGCCTCGTGTCCGTGGCGCCTGCGGTACTCGATCTCGGCGGTTGTCACGGGCAGGGCCCACAGGATGCGGGCCTGACCCCCGGGAACGGGACAGTGCTCCAGGTCGGGTCCGTGGAGATAGGGCAGGCTGATCAACAGGTGATCGCAGGCCGAACCCGGCACCCACGACTCACCGATCGGCATGCTGTGCTCCAGGTCGAGCTGGTGTCCTCCGCAGTGGTAGTAGCCGATCATCGCCATGAGATCGATGAACCGCTGGTCTCGGACGTGGGAGGTCATCACGAACTCAAGCCCATGACCACGCTTCTCCATCGCGGCCCAACACCCGGCGGTCACATAGGCCCAGCCATCGCTGCGGGGGCCGGGACCGACAACGAGCACGTGCAGATCAGACACCACCGCTCGCCGTTCCGGCCCGATGTCGTAGTCCACGACATCCACATGGTGCCCTTCGAAGAACGCCCGGACATGTGACTCCACGGCCTCCGCAGCCGACACCCTCGCATCACTCACCGCGAGATCGTCCCAGACTGAAATCGATCACCGCCCTTACGGGAGGCCGGTGATCAGCCGATCGGCAGGCGCTGGACGGAAAGTGCAGTGCTCACTCCGAGCAATGTCTCAAGCTCGGCCACCGTGGCGGCCTCCTCTGTCGCAAGCACGGTGGTGATGCCCAGGGCCTCGGCGGGGGGCAGGTTCCTCGGGTGGTCGTCGACGAACACGCATGCCTCGGCAGGAAGCCCGAGGCGTTCCAACGTCAGCTCGTAGATGGCAGGGTCGGGTTTCGCCATGTGGACCTGCTCCGAGATGACGTGAACATCGAACAGGTCCCAAATGGCGGCCTGCGCGTACGGGTTGAACGGATCGATGCCGAAGCTGTTGGACAAGAGCGTAAGACGGTAGCCCGCGCCCTTGGCGGCCCGCGCGAGTGCGGCCATGCGGCGAGCGGGCGGCACCGCGGCCCAGGCCCGCCCCATCAGGTTGTCCGGGACGACATGCGCACCGAGAAGAGCAGCAGTGCGCGTGTTCCACTCCGCCTGGTCGATCTCCCCGACTTCCAGCGCCGCGTACAGCCGCCGGCCTGGGCCGCCCTCTGGGTGGAGGCCGCCCGCGCCTACAGTCAGCAGGGCTGACTCGCCGACGGCTACCAGGCCCCGCATCGCCGAGAGCTGCGCGGCACAGGACGTCCGCCGTCCCGCCGTACGCGAACTGGTCGCCGACATGGCAGCCCGCGACCGTCGCCGGGCACTGCCCGAGCTCCACCACTTCAGCCGCCAACTGGGAGCGCCCGGGTGAGTGCCCAGCACGACAAGCCGTTCCTCCAGATCGTGGTCTGCGCCGCCGGGGTCGCCTCCGGCGTCGTCGCCACTTCGCTGTCGTACCTGAACTCCGCCCAGGCCGCCCATCCGGCGTACCGCCGGAGTCTGGAAGGGTTGCGCGAGATGGGTGTGCTGGTCGGTTCCTACGAGCCTCACCGGCCGAAGGCCGGCGGTGGGGCCGATCGTTACCGTTGGGAGGACGTGCTGGAGCTGCTTGCTCCCGGGATGCCCGTACGGCCGTGATCGGCGCAGCCTGACCGGTCCGCGCCGGCGTGGAGGAGCGGGGTCCGAAAACCCCGCCCGTCAGTCAAGAAACCCCAGCTCAGGGCCACACCAAGCAATACGGCTGATGCCCCGCCTCATGCAGCCGGTGTGAGAAGTCCTGCCACTCGTGCAGCAGCTGGTAGACGTTGAACGCGTCCCGTGGGCCGCCGCGGTCCGGGACCGTGGACCAGATGAAGGCCGCCGCGCCGACCGCCTCCTCGCCGATGCCGCGCAGGGGGTCGACGACCGTCATCGGGAGCTTCACGACCGCGTAGTCGGGGTGCAGGACGACCAGTTCCAGCGGGGGCACCTTGTGCAGGGGGACGCCCTCGATGCCGGTGAGGACCATCGCGGCCATCGTCTCCGGCTTGATCTTGGTGAACATGCCGTTCATCCCGAGCTCGTCGCCGCCCAGTTCCTCGGGGCGCATCGAGATCGGGACACGGGCCGCGGTCGCGCCGTCGGGCGCGCCGAAGTACTTGTAGGTCACCCCCACCCGACCACCATTCCCGCTCCCCGCCCCCAGTCGGCCGGCCCGTCTGTCGGTCCGGTCGGGCTCATTCGGCGCACCGTGTGCCTGACGTGTCTCGCGTGCTTCGGCCGTGGCCTCCGCGTCGCGTCGGTGCCTTCCCCGCCGGGCACGTCGAGGACCCAGGTCGTCGGTCCCCTCGCCCAGTCCGCCACCGCGATGCATATCTCCACCCGACTGCTTTTCTAGGACGCGTGACCCCCGCCGCGCAACCCGATCATCGTGTCAGTGACCTCCCCCACGGCCGCCCGCCGAAACGTGCGGTGAACATCCGGCCGTCACACGGCCGTCATATGCCCGCGGGAGCCGGCGGCCCCGGTCCGCGCCCGCATGAGCTGCGTGGACGGGCTCCAGTCTGGCAGACGGCACGCCGTTCGGGCGGGTTGTCTACCCTGAACGTGGTCACCCTGGGCAACCAGAGCCGGAGCAGGGTCCGAGAAGTCGGAGAAGGTCGAGAAGGTCGGAGACGTCGCAGGTCATGAGCGAACTGGCATATCCATACGAAGCACCGGCCTCGCAGGCTCTGTTCGACCGTGCGGCGGCCGTCACGCCGGGCGGGGTGAACTCGCCGGTGCGGGCGTTCCGCGCCGTCGGCGGCACGCCCCGGTTCATGGTGTCCGGCACCGGGCCGTATCTGACGGACGCGGACGGGCGGGAGTACGTCGACCTCGTCTGCTCCTGGGGTCCGATGATCCTCGGGCACGCGCACCCCGAGGTGATCGCCGCCGTGCAGGAGGCGGTCGCGCGCGGGACGTCGTTCGGGACGCCCGCCGAGGGTGAGGTCGCCCTCGCGGAGGCGATGGTCGAGCGGGTCGCGCCGCTGGAGCAGGTGCGGCTGGTGTCCAGCGGCACCGAGGCGACGATGTCGGCGATCCGGCTCGCCCGCGGGTTCACGCAGCGCACCAAGGTGATCAAGTTCGCCGGGTGCTACCACGGTCACGTGGACTCGCTGCTCGCCGCCGCCGGGTCCGGTCTCGCCACGTTCGCGCTGCCCGACACGCCCGGCGTCACCGGTGCCCAGGCGAGCGACACGATCGTCCTGCCGTACAACGACCTGGACGCCGTGCACGCCGCCTTCGCCGCCCACCCCGGCGAGATCGCCTGCGTGATCACCGAGGCGTCGCCGGGCAACATGGGCGTCGTGCCGCCGCTGCCCGGGTTCAACCAGGGGCTCAAGGACGCGTGCGCCGCGAACGGTGCGCTGTTCGTCTCCGACGAGGTCATGACCGGGTTCCGGACGAGTCGCGCCGGGTGGTTCGGGGTGGAGGGTGTCGTTCCCGACCTGATGACCTTCGGCAAGGTCATGGGCGGTGGGTTCCCCGCCGCCGCGTTCGGCGGGCGCGCCGACGTCATGGCGCACCTCGCCCCCGCGGGGCCCGTCTACCAGGCCGGCACCCTCTCCGGGAACCCGGTCGCCACCGCCGCCGGGCTCGCCCAGCTGCGGCTCCTCGACGACGCCGCGTACACCAAGGTCGACGCGGTGTCCGAGCAGATCCAGGGGCTCGTCACCGAGGCGCTGAGCAAGGAGGGCGTCGCGCACACCCTCCAGACCGCCTCCAACATGTTCTCCGTGTTCTTCACCGACCGCCCGGTCACCAACTACGACGAGGCCAGGGCGCAGGAGTCCTTCCGCTTCACCGCGTTCTTCCACTCGCTGCTCGCGAACGGCGTCTATCTGCCGCCGTCCTCCTTCGAGTCCTGGTTCGTGTCCACCGCCCACGACGAGCGGGCCGTCCAGCGCATCGCCGACGCCCTTCCGGCGGCGGCCCGCGCGGCTGCGGAGGCGACCGCGTGAGCGCCGGGGAGAAGAAGGACGAGCTGACCGTCGTCCACGTGATGCGGCACGGCGAGGTCGAGAACCCGACCGGCGTGCTCTACGGCCGGCTGCCCGGCTACCACCTGTCCGAGCTGGGCCGGCGCATGGCCGACCGGGTCGCCGAGCACCTCGCCCCGCGCGACGTGACGTACGTCGTGGCCTCCCCGCTGGAGCGGGCGCAGGAGACGGCGACGCCGATCGCCAAGGCGCACGGCCTGGACCTGGACACCGACGAGCGGCTCATCGAGGCCGACAACGTCTTCCAGGGCAAGACCTTCGGCATCGGTGACGGCGCGCTGCGCCGGCCCGCCAACTGGAAGCACGTCGTCAACCCCTTCAAGCCGTCCTGGGGCGAGCCGTACGTCGACCAGGTGGTGCGGATGATGGGCGCGCTGAACGCCGCGAAGGACCGGGCACGCGGGCACGAGGCCGTCGTCGTCAGCCACCAGCTGCCCATCTGGATCCTGCGGTCGTACGTCGAGCGGCGGCGGCTGTGGCACGACCCGCGCAAGCGGCAGTGCACGCTGGCGTCCCTGACGTCGTTCACGTTCCGGGGCGACCGGATCGTGTCCGTCGGCTACACCGAGCCCGCGCGTGACCTCGTCCCGGCCCACCTCCTCGCGGGGGCCCGGCCGGTGAAGGGGCAGGGCAAGGCCTTCGGGGCCTGACGGCCGTACGAGCGCCTTCGGCGGCCCGCCGTACGCGAACCTCGTTACGGAATCCGCACAAGTATCCGGAACCCGCCCGTTCGTCACGTCCTCTCACCCAGTGACCACCAGAGGACGTGACGAACGAGGTTGCGATGCGCACTTCCACCCGCACTCTCACCCGCAGGGGGATGCTCGGACTCGGCGCGGGCGCCGCGGCCGCCGCCGGGCTCGCGGGCTGCGGCTCCCACCCGTCGGCGGACGGCTCGCACCAGGCCGGTCAGGCCGGCGGTGCCGGCAAGGGGCCCTCGCCGTCCGGGAGCAGCGCGCCCCCGGCCCGCCCGATCGGCGACGGCTCCACGGCGTACACCGGCAAGCAGCCGCACCAGCCCGACGCGCCCGTGCCGCTGGAGCCCGGCGAGACCCCGCCGCAGTTCGTCGTCTTCTCCTGGGACGGTGCGGGGGAGGTCGGCAACGGGCTCTTCCCGCGCTTCCTCGACCTCGCGCAGGAGCACGGCGCGCACATGACCTTCTTCCTCTCGGGGCTGTATCTGCTGCCCGAGTCGAAGAAGCGCCTCTACGACCCGCCCAACAACCCGCGCGGCGCCTCGGACATCGGCTACCTCACCGACGACCACATCAAGGAGACGCTGAAGAACGTCCGCCGGGCCTGGCTGGACGGCCACGAGATCGGCACCCACTTCAACGGCCACTTCTGCGGTGGCGGCGGCACGGTCGGCAACTGGACGCCGGCGCAGTGGCGCAGCGAGATCGACCAGGCGAAGTCCTTCGTCAAGGAGTGGAAGACCAACACCGGCTGGACCGACCTGCCCTCGCTGCCCTTCGACTACGACAAGGAACTCGTCGGCGGCCGCACGCCCTGTCTGCTCGGCCAGGACAACCTGCTGCCCACCGCCCGCGAGCTGGGCTGGCGCTACGACGCCTCCTCGCCCGGCGGCCGTCAGGTGTGGCCGGCGAAGAAGGACGGGATCTGGGACCTGCCGCTCCAGCAGATACCTTTCCCCGGCCACTCCTTCGAGGTCCTCTCGATGGACTACAACATCCTCGCCAACCAGTCGCTCAACTCGACCAAGGCGCCCGCCCACAACTACCCGGGCTGGCGCGAACAGGCCACCAACGCCTACATATCAGGCTTCAAGCGGGCATGCGAGACGAACCGGGCGCCCTTCTTCATCGGCAACCACTTCGAGGAGTGGAACGGCGGCATCTACATGGACGCCGTCGAGAACGCCCTCAAGCACATCGCGCGGGAGAAGGAGAAGGGCGGGGACATCCGGCTCGTCTCCTTCCGCCAGTTCACCGACTGGCTGGACGTGCAGAAGCCCGAGGTGCTGGCCAAGCTCCGTACGGTCGAGGTCGGGCAGCGGCCCGCCGGCGGCTGGAACACCCTCCTCGCCGGGGCCTCCACGGGCGCCGCGACACCCACCGGGAACGCCGCCTGAAATGCGGGTTTCCGCCCGTGAGGGGGGTGCGCAAGATCCCCGGAACGGACATGCGAAACTTTTCACATGAGTGCCGCCAGCCGCGCCCCCCTGCGCTCGAACCGCACCGCCGCCCGCGTCCGCCGTCGCGTCGCCCTGACCGCCGGCGCGGCCGTGGCCACGCTCCTCGTGTCCGCGTGCAGCTTGGGAGGCACGTCCGGCGGTGGCGGCCAGACCGGCTTCATCACCGGCTCGGACGGCATCTCCACCGCCAAGAAGGGGGAGCGGGCGGACGCCCCCGAGCTGTCCGGCGAGACCGTCGACGGCGGACAGGTCGACATCGCCGACTACCAGGGCAAGATCGTCGTCATCAACGTGTGGGGTTCCTGGTGCGGGCCCTGCCGTGCCGAGGCGAAGAACCTGGAGACGGTCTACCGGGACGTCAAGGACCAGGGCGTCCAGTTCGTCGGCATCAACACCCGTGACCCCTCCATCGGTCCGGCCCGGTCCTTCGAGAAGGACTACGGGATCACGTACCCCAGCCTGTACGACCCCACCGGCAAGATGATGCTCCGGTTCGAGAAGGGCACCCTCAACCCGCAGGCCATCCCGTCGACGCTCGTCGTCGACCGGGACGGGAAGGTCGCCGCGCGCAGCCTCCAGGGGCTCAGCGAGGAGAAGCTGCGCAAGATGCTCGCGCCGTTCCTCGCGGAGAAGCCGGGGAAGTGACGTGACCGTGATGTCCACGCTCGCTGCGGACGGCTACAACGGCACGGTGCTCAACGGCGCCCTGCTGGTCGCCCTCCCCGTCGCGCTCCTCGGCGGCCTCGTCTCCTTCTTCTCGCCCTGCGTCCTGCCGCTCGTGCCCGGCTACCTCTCCTACGTGACCGGCGTCACCGGCACCGACCTCGGCGAGGCCCGGCGCGGCCGGATGGTCGCCGGCGCCTCCCTCTTCGTCCTCGGCTTCACCGCCGTGTTCGTCTCCGGCGGCGCGCTGTTCGGCTACTTCGGCGAGACGCTCCAGGCCAACCGGGGCGTCCTCACCAAGGTGCTGGGCGTCTTCATGGTGCTCATGGGCGTGTTCTTCATGGGCCTGATGCCCTGGCTGACCCAGCGTGAGTTCCGCTTCCACCGCAAGCCCGTGAGCGGCCTGGTCGGCGCGCCCGTGCTCGGCGCCCTGTTCGGCATCGGCTGGACGCCCTGCATCGGCCCGACCCTGTCCTCGGTGCTGGTGCTCTCCTCCCAGCAGGGCACCGCCGGGCGCGGCGCCCTACTGACCGTGGCCTACTGCCTCGGCCTCGGCGTGCCGTTCGTGCTCGCCGCGGTCGCCTTCCGCAAGGCGCTCGGCGCCTTCGGCTGGATCAAGCGCCACTACGTATGGGTGATGCGTGTCGGCGGCGTCATGATGATCGCGACCGGTCTGCTGCTGCTGACCGGCGCGTGGGACAGCATGGTGCAGGACATGCAGACCTGGTCCTCCGGCTTCGACGTGGGAATCTGAATCGATGAGCAGCACTTCGCGAACGGTGCCGGGGAAGACCCCGGGGACCGGTGACGACCAGGACCTCGGCGCCGCCGGCTCCCAGCTCTCCACCGCCCCCGAGGAGGAGTCGCCGAACCTTCCCTCCCTCGGCGTCGTCGGCTGGATCCGCTGGTTCTGGCGGCAGCTCACCTCCATGCGGGTGGCGCTGCTGCTGCTCCTGCTGCTGTCGCTGGGCGCGATCCCCGGGTCGCTGATCCCGCAGGAGGGCGTCGACGCCACCAAGGCCGACGACTTCCGCGCGAACCACGACGTGCTGGGGCCGCTCTACGACAAGCTCGGCCTCTTCCACGTCTACAGCTCGGTGTGGTTCTCCGCGATCTACATCCTGCTGTTCGTCTCCCTCATCGGCTGCATCGTCCCGCGCACCTGGCAGTTCGTCGGCCAGCTCCGCGGCCGCCCGCCGGGCGCGCCCCGGCGGCTGACCCGGCTGCCCGCCTACACCACCTGGCGCACCGGGGCCGAGCCCGAGGAGGTCCGCGAGGCGGCGCTGGCGCTGCTGAAGAAGCGCCGCTTCCGCGCCCACCGCGTCGATGACGCCGTCGCCGGCGAGAAGGGCTATCTGCGCGAGGCCGGCAACCTCGCCTTCCACGTCGCGCTGATCGTGATGCTGATCGCCTTCGCCTGGGGCCAGCTGTTCAAGTACGAGGGCAACAAGCTGATCCTTGAGGGTGACGGCTTCTCCAACACCCTCACGCAGTACGACGACTTCAAGTCCGGCAACCTGTTCGACCCGGACCACGACCTGGCGCCCTTCAGTTTCTCCCTGAAGGACTTCCACGGTACGTACGAGGCGACGGGCCCCAACCGCGGCACCCCGCGCGTCTACGAGGCCAAGGTCGTCTACAGCGAGGGCGCCTACGGCAAGGACGAGGCGACCACCATCAAGGTCAACGAGCCGCTGGAGATCGACGGCTCGAAGGTCTACCTCACCGCCCACGGCTACGCGCCGATCCTCACCGTCAAGGACGGCAAGGGCAACGTGGTCATGGACCGCGAGGCGACGGCGCTGCTGCCGCTGGACTCCAACGTCACCTCATCCGGCGCCGTCATGGTCCGCGACGGCTACCGCAACCCCGAGGGCGTCAAGGAGCAGCTCGGCTTCAACGCGTTCTTCCTGCCGACGTACGGCGGCAAGGGCAGCGCGATGTTCTCGACCTTCCCGGCGCTGCTCAACCCGATGCTCGCGCTCTCCGCCTACCACGGCGACCTCGGTGTCGACGCGGGCTTCCCGAAGAGCATCTACCAGCTCGACAAGACCAAGCTGAAGGAGTTCAAGGGCTCCGACGGCCAGCTGTTCAAGAAGCAGCTCAAGGTCGGCGACACCATGACCCTGCCCAACGGCGCCGGGACGGTGACCTTCGACGGCGTCCAGGAATGGGCCAACTTCCAGGTCACCCGGCAGCCCGCCAGCGGCTGGGCGCTCGGCGGCGCGGTCGTCGCCATCCTGGGCCTGGCCGGCTCCCTGTTCATCCAGCGCCGCCGCGTGTGGGTGCGGGCCGTCAAGGGCGCCGACGGTGTCACGGTCGTCGAGATGGCCGGACTCGGCCGCAGCGAGTCCGCGAAGGTACCCGAGGAGCTCGGCGAGCTGGCCGGGGTCCTGTACGAGCGGGCGCCCGGCGCACCAGACGCCGACGCCGATCCAGAAACCCCCGATCCCCGAGCCGTACCTGCCGAAGGGGCTGAGAAGTGACTCTCGCCGCCGCAACAGACGCCGCAACAGAGTTGGCCGTCGCGACCAACGAGCATCTCGCGAACCTCAGCAACACGCTGATCTACTCCGCGATGGCCGTCTACACCCTGGCGTTCTTCGCGTACATCGCCGAGTGGCTCTTCGGCAGCCGCAGCAAGGTCGGCCGCACCGCCGCCGCGCTCACCGCGGACACGGACGCCAAGGCGAAGGCCGCCGCCCCGGCGGTCACCGTGAACAAGGCCGGCGGCACCACCGTCCTGGAGCGGCCGCAGGTCGTCGTGCGCACGGCGGCCGGCTCCCGCGACGTGCCGGACGGTCCGGGCGCCCACGGCGGCACGGAGAAGGGCGACCTCTACGGGCGGATCGCCATCTCCCTCACCGTGCTCGCCTTCGCCATCGAGGCCGGCGGCGTGCTCGCGCGGGCCCTGTCGGTGCAGCGGGCGCCGTGGGGCAACATGTACGAGTTCAACATCACGTTCACGACGGTCGCCACCGGCGTGTACCTCGCGCTGCTCGCGCTGAAGAAGAACATCCGCTGGCTCGGCCTGCCCCTGATCACCACGGTGCTGCTGGACCTGGGCCTCGCCGTCACGGTCCTCTACACCGCGAGCGACCAGCTGGTCCCGGCCCTGCACTCGTACTGGCTGTACATCCACGTCTCGACGGCGATCTTCTGCGGCGCGGTCTTCTACGTCGGTGCCGTCTCCACGATCCTGTACCTGTTCAAGGACTCGTTCGAGAACAAGCTCGCCACCGGCGGCACCCCCGGCCGCTTCGCCAACTCGGTCCTGGACCGCCTGCCCGCCGCCGCGTCCCTCGACAAGTTCGCCTACCGCGTCAACGCGGCCGTCTTCCCGCTGTGGACGTTCACGATCATCGCGGGCGCGATCTGGGCGGGCGACGCCTGGGGCCGCTACTGGGGCTGGGACCCCAAGGAGACCTGGTCGTTCATCACGTGGGTCGCGTACGCCTGCTACCTGCACGCCCGCGCGACGGCCGGCTGGAAGGGCCGCAAGGCCGCCTACCTGGCCCTGGCCGCGTTCGCCTGCTGGCTGTTCAACTACTACGGCGTGAACATCTTCGTCTCCGGCAAGCACTCCTACGCCGACGTCGGCCTGGGCGCGCTCCAGTCGGTCGGTTTCTGACCGCGCCCGAAGCACGCAGAGGCCGGTTCCCGCGACCCCGGGTCGCGGGGGCCGGCCTTCGTCATTCCCGCCCGGGAGGTGTCGCGATCTCGGCGAGGAGGCCGTAGTACGCCGCCGGGCGTGCCTCGAAGTCGGTCCGCGCCGCCAGGCCCTCCGCGTCGGCGTCCGCCCCGCGCAGCAGGTCGACGGAGACCTGCGCGAACCGCGCCCGGACACCGGCCCGTCCGGCCTCGTCCAACAGCCCGCGCAGCCCGGCCACGGCGGTCACCGCACGCCGCCGCTCCTCGGCCCCCGCGTCCAGCAAGCGGCGCCATCCCGCCGCGGGCGCGGCGTCGGCCAGCCGTCGTTCCAGCCCCGCGGCCAGGTCGCGGCCCGCCTCCGCCACGGTCCGCGCCTCGGGGCCCGCCTCCACCAGGACCCGCAGCGCGTTCAGCAGCGCCACCGTCCGCGGTCCCGGCCGGCCGGCGTCCAGCCGTACCGTCGTGTCCGCCGAGACGGCGTCGGCCGTCCGCCGCGCCGCGTCCCACACGGTCTCGGCCGTACGCCGCCCCGTCCCGCACGCCTGCGCCAGGCCCCACGCCCCGGTGTCGAGCACGTCCCGCACGCTGCGGACGCCGTGCTTCTCCAGCTCCCTCGCCGGCAGGCGTCTTCCGGCGGTCCGGCGCAGCCGCGCGACCGGCATGGCGCCCAGGCGCTCACGCACCAGGTCCTGGTGCAGGGGCTCCCACGCGCCGCGCACCGCCTCCACGGCGCGCGCGTGATCCCGCGCCACGCGCAGGGCGGCCTCCCTCAGCTCCTCCGCCCGGCGGACGACGGCCGGGCTCGCACCGCTCAGCCGGATCAGGGAGCGGACGTTGCCGCCGACGACCCCGACGAGCGTCATGAGCAGCCCGCCCGCCGCCAGCGCGTCGGTCAGCCCGGCCGACCGGTCGAAGTCGTCGTACTCCTGCGAGGAGAACAGGTCCCCCCGGCGCGGCCCGTCGGCGCGGACGAACCCCGTGTCCCAGCCGAGGCCGGTCCCCGGCTCGTACTCCGGTGCCTTCAGCAGCGGGTCCCGGTCCGCGTCGCAGAGGTGGGCCGCCGCACGCTCGCCGGCGCCGAACGGGTCCGTCCAGCGCACCGTGCACGTCCCGTCGGGTGCCTCGCGCAGGACGGTCAGCTCGACCTGCTTCAGCTCGGGGTACTCCGGTGCGGCCATGTAGAGGCCCACCGCACAGCCGACGAGCAGCAGCCCGACCGCGACGACCCACCGGAAGAACGGCACATGCTTCATCCCGGCCCCCGTCCGTCGGCGCGGCGCCCGCCGCCCGTTCAGCTTGCCCGCCCCGGTTCCGGGTCCTCAATGTCGGACCCCGGCAAGCGTGCGGCCCCGCGCCTTCCCGGGCCCGGCAGCCGCGGTCACGCCCCGTCCGTGCTCACCGACCGCCAGATGCGCTCCGGCAGGACGCGCGCCGCCTCGTCCAGGTCGACGTCGCCGACGGCCAGCCAGCGGCGGGACACGCCGATGACCGGGCCGAGGACGAGGGACTCGAGCAGCGGCGGGGCGAGCGGCGCGATCTCCCCCTTGTCGACGTGGCGCTGGAGCCAGCCGGCCAGCGGCGTCAGCCTGGCCTCCTGGGTGTCACGGAGCTGCTTGGCCTGGGCCATGCCGAGACGGTCGGCGTGGGACGAGTGCAGAAGCCGGCCCGCCGCCGGGTGCTCCCGGACGAAGGACAGGTAGGTGCGCACCAGGGCACGGACGCCGGTCCGGGCGGTGCGTGAACGTTCCAGCGCGGTGACCATCTCGCCCAGCAGCCGCTCCAGCCACCGCATCAGCAGCGCGTCGACGAGGCCGTCGATGCTCCCGAAGTGGTGGTAGAGGCTGCCCAGGCTCACGCCGCTGGCCTTGGTCACCGCGCTGACGGTCAGGCCCTGCTCGCCCTCCTGGCCGTAGAGGCGCAGGGCGGCGTCCAGGAGCAGTTCGACAGTGGCCTCGCCGCGTTGCTGCTTGGGGCTCATGGGGCGACCGTTCTCTCTCTTTCCAGAAAGGTACTCCGGTAGCGGCCACGGAGCTGAAGCGATTTTCTAGAAGGATCTTTCAATTCGGGGTGCGGTGGTGCCAGACTGTCCCTCTGGCCGGACTCGTGCCCGCCCGTACGACCCGGGGGGGAACGTACGGACCACGGGTCCGGCCGGTCCGCTCGGTGGACGGGGAAGCAGGGTCTCAGTCCCGCCGGGGATCCTCGTCCGCGTCCTTGTCGCCGTCCGTCCCCTTGTCCCGCTCCTCGCCGAGGGACTTCAGGAAGTCGGGGTTGTCGTCCGGCGCGACCCACTGCCGCCGGCCGCCGCCCTGCCAGGACGCCGCGCCGGCCTGCTGCCGCTTCTTGCCCGCGATGAGCCAGGAGATCGACCCGACCAGCGGGAACAGCAGCACGAGGATCGCCCACAGCGGCTTCGGCATGTGGCGGATGTCCTCGTCCTTCGTGCTGATGCAGTCGATGAACGCGTACACGCTCAACGCCAGTGGCACGAGGAACATCAGCACCCGGAGCATGGGCCTCTCCAGCTCAAGCGGTGGGCGGGGACGCGTCACGGCCCCCAGGTACAGGGCCAGCGTAGCCGCTCGGGGATACTGGACCGCATGGCTTACGACGATCTTCGCTCCCTGCTCAGGGCGCTGGAGCGCGAGGGCGACCTCAAGCGCATCAAGGCCGAGGTGGATCCGTACCTGGAGGTCGGGGAGATCGTCGACCGGGTGAACAAGGCCGGCGGTCCCGCCCTGCTCTTCGAGAACGTGAAGGGCTCGGCGATGCCGCTGGCCATGAACGTCTTCGGCACCGACCGGCGCCTGCTCAAGGCCCTCGGCCTCAAGTCGTACGGCGACATCTCCGACAAGATCGGCGGGCTGCTGAAGCCCGAACTGCCGCAGGGCTTCGTCGGCATGCGCGAGGCCTTCGGCAAGCTCGGCACGATGACGCACGTGCCGCCGAAGAAGGTGAAGCCGGGCAGCGCCCCCGTCCAGGAGGTCGTCCTCACCGGCGACGACGTGGACCTGGAGCGGCTGCCCGCCCTCTTCACCTGGCCCGACGACGGCGGCTCCTTCTTCAACCTGGGCCTCACCCACACCAAGGACCCGGAGACGGGCATCCGCAACCTGGGCCTGTACCGGCTCCAGCGCCACGACAAGCGCACCATCGGCATGCACTGGCAGATCCACAAGGACAGCCGCAACCACTACCAGGTGGCCGCCCGGCGCGGTGAGCGCCTGCCCGTGGCCATCGCCTTCGGCTGCCCGCCCGCCGTGACGTACGCCTCCACCGCCCCGCTGCCCGGCGACATCGACGAGTACCTGTTCGCCGGCTTCCTCCAGGGCAAGCGGGTCGAGATGGTCGACTGCAAGACGGTGCCGCTCCAGGTGCCCGCGCAGGCCGAGGTCGTCATCGAGGGCTGGCTGGAGCCCGGCGAGATGCTGCCCGAGGGCCCGTTCGGCGACCACACCGGCTTCTACACCCCGCAGGAGCCCTTCCCGGCCCTGACGATCGACTGCGTGACGATGCGCAAGCGCCCGCTGCTCCAGTCGATCGTGGTCGGCCGGCCCCCGACGGAGGACGGGCCGCTGGGCCGGGCGACGGAGCGGTTCTTCCTCCCGCTCCTCAAGATCATCGTGCCGGACATCGTGGACTACCACCTCCCGGAGGCGGGCGGCTTCCACAACTGTGCGATCGTGTCGATCGACAAGAAGTACCCCAAACACGCCCAGAAGGTGATGCACGCCATCTGGGGTGCGCACATGATGTCCCTGACCAAGCTGATCGTGGTCGTCGACTCCGACTGCGACGTCCACGACCTGCACGAGGTCGCCTGGCGCGCGCTCGGCAACACCGACTACGCCCGTGACCTCACCGTCGTCGAGGGCCCGGTCGACCATCTCGACCACGCCTCCTACCAGCAGTTCTGGGGCGGCAAGGCGGGCATCGACGCGACGAGGAAGCTCCCCGAGGAGGGGTACACGCGGGACGGGGGCTGGCCGGACATGGTGCTGTCCGACCCGGATACGGCGGCGAAGGTCGACCGCCGCTGGAAGGAGTACGGACTGTGACGTCGGCATCCGCCGCGCTGCCGCAGCAGCCGGGGCGCACCAAGGCGTTCCTGCGCCTGGTGATGATCGAGCACTCGGTCTTCGCGCTGCCCTTCGCCTACATCGCCGCCCTGACCGCGATGTACGACTGGGACAAGAACATCCACTGGGGCCGGCTGCTCCTGGTCACCGTCGCCATGGTCGGCCTGCGCACCTTCGCGATGGCCGTCAACCGGATCATCGACCGCGAGATCGACGCCCGTAACCCGCGCACCGCCCACCGCGAGCTGGTCACCGGCGCGATGTCGGTCCGGCACGCCTGGACCGGCGCGCTCGTCGCCCTCGTCGTCTTCCTCGGCGCGGCCGCCCTGCTCAACCCGCTCTGCCTCGCCCTCGCGCCCATCGCGGTGATCCCGATGGTGGTGTATCCGTACGGCAAGCGGTTCACGAACTTCCCGCAGGCCATCCTCGGCCTCGCCCAGGCCATGGGCCCCATCGGCGGCTGGCTCGCCATCAGCGGCGAGTGGTCCTGGGAGGCCGTGATCCTCGGCCTCGCCGTCGGCATCTGGATCGGCGGCTTCGACCTGATCTACGCCTGCCAGGACGTCGAGACCGACCGCCGGGTCGGCGTGAAGTCGGTCCCGGCCCGCTTCGGGATTCCCGCGGCCATCTGGGGCGCCCGCGCCTGCCACACCGTCACCACCGGCCTGTTCGCCTGGTACGCCGTCGCCACCGGCGCCGGTGTCTTCTTCTGGCTCGGCCTGCTGATCGTCGCCGGCGCCTTCGTCTACGAGCACACGATCGTCAAGCCGCACGACCTGTCCCGCCTGAACAGGGCGTTCTTCAGCGTCAACGGCTTCATCGGCATCGCCCTGTTCGTGTGCGCGCTGCTCGACCTGCTGGTTCGGGGCCTCACCGTCTGAATACTCGGAGCCTGCGGCTAGGCTCGACATCATGAAGCCAGGACAGACGCAGCGCGCGCCTTGGATCGTGGGGGTGTCGGGGGCATCCGGTACGCCGTACGCGGCATCCGTGCTCCGGGCGCTCCTCGCCGCGGGCGAGAGCGTCGACCTGGTGGTCAGCCGGGCCTCACGGCTCACCCTGCTCGACGAGACCGGCATCTCCTTCCGCGACGCCCACTGGCAGCACGACCTGCGCGAGTGGCTGGCCCGCGGAGCCGACGGCAAGCCCGGCACCTTCGACGTCGACCTCGGCGGCGACCGCGTACGGCACTGGAGCGCGGGCGACCTCGCGGCCGGGCCGTCCTCGGGGTCGTACCCCGCCAAGGGCATGCTGATCGTGCCCGCGTCCACGGCCTGCGTGGCCGGGGTCGCGCTGGGGCTCTCCAAGGACCTGCTGCAACGGGCGGCGAGCGTCACCCTGAAGGAGGGGCGCAAGCTGGTCGTGGCCGTACGCGAGACCCCGCTGGACGGCCGGACGCTGCGGCACCTGGTGACCCTGGACGACGCGGGCGCGGCCGTGGTGCCCGCGTCCCCGGCCTTCTACGCGGGGGCGACGCACATCCAGGACCTGGTCGACTTCGTCGCCGGACGCGTCCTGGACGCGGCGGGCGTCGAGCACGGCCTGTACCGCCGCTGGCGCGGCGAGCTCGGCGGAGGGTCGCGCACCACCGGCTGACACCGAGCACCCCACGAGCAGACCCCACGAACGCAGCTCACGAGCACCATCTCCCCCCACACGTATCTTCAGACCTCTTCAGCGGAAGGCTTCGATCGCATGGACGCGGTGGACAGGCAGCTCATCCAGGCCCTGAGGGAGAACGGCCGGGCCTCCTACGCGGAGCTGGGACGCCTCGTCGGACTGTCGGGACCCAGCGTCACCGACCGCATCAACCGGCTGGAGGCGGCCGGTGTCATCACCGGCTACCGGGCCACCGTCGACTCCGCGTCGCTCGGTCTCGGCGTCACCGCCCTGGTCGGCGTCTCGCTCTCCGACGCCGCCGACCACGAGGACGTCGCCCAGCGGCTGCGGGACCTCCAGGAGATCGAGGACTGCTGGTTCATCGCCGGCGACGACTCCTACATGCTCAAGGTGCGCGCGGCCGACGTGGACGGCCTGGAGAGCATCATCCGCCGGCTGTCCGGCACGAAGGGCGTCTCCCGCACCCGTACCACCATCGTGCTCTCCACCAAGTGGGAGAACCGGGTGGGCGAGCTGCCCGAAGAGGTGTAGGGCGCGGGGCGTACGGTTTACCGGGTCTGACGGACCCTGTCGGAGAAAGAGGTAACGCATGGACGCCGGGCTCAAGCGGGAGCTGGAGCAGAAGGTCCGCTCCGGTGAGCGGCTGACCCGCGAGGACGGCATCGCGCTGTACGAGTCGGACGACCTGGCCTGGCTCGGCGGCCTCGCGCACGAGGTGCGGACGCGGAAGAACGGCGACGTCGTCCACTTCAACGTCAACCGCCACCTCAACATGACCAACGTGTGCACCGCGTCCTGCGCGTACTGCTCCTTCCAGCGCAAGCCGGGGGAGAAGGACGCGTACACGATGCGCATCGAGGAGGCGGTGAAGCTCGCCAAGGAGATGGAGGGCGAGAACCTCACCGAGCTGCACATCGTCAACGGCCTCCACCCGAACCTGCCGTGGCGCTACTACCCGCGCTCGCTGCGGGAGCTGAAGGCCGCGCTGCCTAACGTGTCGCTGAAGGCGTTCACGGCCACGGAGATCCACCACTTCGAGACGATCTCCGGGATGTCCGCCTCCGACATCCTGGACGAGCTGATCGACGCCGGTCTGGAGTCGCTGACCGGCGGCGGTGCGGAGATCTTCGACTGGGAGGTGCGGCAGCACATCGTCGACCACCGCACCCACTGGGAGGACTGGTCGCGCATCCACCGCCTGGCGCACGAGAAGGGCCTCAAGACCCCGTGCACCATGCTCTACGGCCACATCGAGGAGCCGCGTCACCGCGTGGACCACGTGCTGCGGCTGCGTGAGCTCCAGGACGAGACGAACGGCTTCCAGGTCTTCATCCCGCTGCGCTACCAGCACGACTTCGTGGACATGAAGGACGGGAAGGTTCGCAACCGGCTTCAGGCGCGGACGCAGATGGCGACGGGTGCGGAGGCGCTGAAGACCTTCGCGGTGTCGCGGCTGCTGTTCGACAACGTGCCGCACGTCAAGGTCTTCTGGGTCATGCACGGCGTCCAGACGGCGCAGCTGGCGCTTCAGCACGGTGCGGACGACATGGACGGGTCGGTGGTCGAGTACAAGATCACGCACGACGCGGACGACTTCGGCACGCCGAGCAAGCTGACGCGGGACGATCTGCTCGACCTGATCCGCGACGCGGGGTTCCGGCCGGTGGAACGGAACACGCGCTACGAGGTCCTCCGGGAGTTCGAGGGCCCCGACCCGGAGCGGCGGGAGTCGCCGCAGCCGATGCGGGTGTGATTTTCGCGGTTGTCGTCCGGCCGCGGGCCGGTGGGGGCTGATCGCGCAGTTCCCCGCGCCCCTGAGTCGGGACAGTCCCGGAGCCTTTTCAGGGGCGCCGGTGAACGTGCCCCGAAGGGGCGCGGGGAACTGCGCGAGCAACCGCAGACCACCCGCACCCGGCAGCGGATCCGAACCGCCCCCGGCGGGTACCCGCAGCCCATGACCCCCGAGGACGACTACACCGCACAACCCTTCGTCCCGAAGCGCGGCCGCAGCCTCACCGCTCTCCGCGACGCCGCCGCCGGCTGCCGCGGGTGCCCCCTGCACAGGGACGCCACCCAGACCGTCTTCGGCGCCGGCAAGGCGTCCGCTCGGGTCATGCTCGTCGGTGAGCAGCCCGGCGATCAGGAGGACCGTCAGGGCAGGCCCTTCGTCGGCCCCGCCGGCAAACTCCTCGACCGCGCCCTGGCCGAAGCCGGCATCGACCCAGCGGACGCGTACGTCACCAACGCCGTCAAGCACTTCAAGTTCACGCAGGCCGAGCCCCGCAAGCGCCGTATCCACAAGGCGCCCACCCTGCGCGAGGCGACCGCGTGCGGCCCCTGGCTGGCCGCCGAGCTGGCCCTCGTGGAGCCCGAGCTGATCGTCGTGCTCGGCGCCACCGCCGGAAAGGCGCTGCTCGGCTCGTCGTTCCGGGTCACGCAGGTGCGCGGCACCGTGCTGGAGGAGGAGATCCACGGGCGGCCCGAGAGGCTGGTCCCCACGGTGCACCCCTCGGCGGTGCTGCGGGCGGACGACCGGGAGGGCGCCTACCGGGGCCTGGTCTCCGACCTGGAGGTGGCGGCGGGGGCCTTGACGTAATAGGTAACATGCATCCGTGCCTCTTACCTTCACGCTCGACCCCGCCCTGACCCCCGAGCTGCGCGACGGCGTCCTCGGCCTGTGGACCGACGTGTCCAACGCCGGCGGCTCCGTCGGCTTCGTGCCGCCGGTGAGCCGGGAGGACGTCCGGCCCGAGCTGGTCAAGCACATGGTGGCCATGGTCGAGGGCCGCACCCGCCTGCTCGTCGGCCACGACGAGGACGGCCAGGTGGCCGCCACCGCGTTCCTCGCCCTCAACACGCACCGGCTGATGGGCCACTGGCTGTGGCTCTACACGGTGATGGTCCACCCGCGGCACCAGGGCCGGGGATACGGCCGGGACCTGATGGCCGCCGCCGCCGACGCCGCCCGCTCGGTCGACGGCATCGAGGCGATCCGGCTCACCTGCCGCGGCGGCCTCGGCCTGGAGCGGTTCTACGCGTCCTGCGGCTACAAGGAGGTCGGCCGGGTGCCCGACGCGATCCGGGTGGCGCCGGGCGACGACCGGGACGACATCACGCTGCTGCTGCCGCTGACCTGAGCGCGGCACCCCGGCTGTGGCGGACGGGCCGCGGCGTGCTTCACTGGACGGTGCCCTTTTGGGTACGTTCTGGCCTCCCCCAAACGGAAGAGTGGATTGAGATGCTCCGCTACACGCTGATGCGCCTCGGTGTCTTCGTGGCCTGCCTCGTGGCCGTCTGGGGCCTCGTCTACGCCGGCGTGTTCCCGCGTGGCCTCGGCGACTCCAACGGCATGTGGATCGTGCTGCTGTCGCTGCTCCTCTCGGCGCCCATCAGCTTCGTGGTGCTGCGCAAGGAGCGCGACCGGGCCTCCGTGCAGGTCGTGCGGCGGGTGGACCGCATGAAGGCCAACCTGGAGGCCAGCCGCGGCCAGGAGGACCTCGCCGACGACGCCGCCCGCGCGCAGGGCCAGACCTCGTAACCTCCCTCACATACTCGAACGCCCCGGTTTCCGAATCACTGGAAACCGGGGCGCTTTGCGTTTTACGGGCAGTAGTGCACTCCAGCCTCTCAAAGCGAGGCTTTGGGGGTCCCAAAGCATGAGTGTTAAAGTCATACGCATGATGTCAGCAGCCGCGCCCGCCACACCGCCGAGCCTCGGGCTCGTGGCGCGCCTGCACGTGGACCTCTGTCGGTGCGCGTCCGCGAACTGTCGCCCCTGACGTTCCCCCTCATCCCGCCGTTCTCCACGTCAGCACTGCGCGTCCGTCCCCGCGTCCCGTCCCCTTACGGAGCCTGTCCGTGTCCTCCCTCACCAAGTCCTTCAAGGTGCCCTTCTGGGCCCAGATAATCGCCGGTCTCGTGCTCGGCGTCCTGCTGGGCTGGCTGGCCCGCAGCCAGGACGTCTCCTGGCTGGTCACCACCCTGGAGAAGGTCGGTGACACCTTCATCGGCCTGCTGAAGCTGGCCGTCGCGCCGCTCGTCTTCTTCGCGATCCTCGTCTCGATCACCAACCTGCGGAAGGTCAACAACGCGGCGCGCCTGGCGTCCCGCACCCTCCTCTGGTTCATGATCACGTCGCTGATCGCGGTGGCCATCGGCCTCGTCATCGGCCTGGTCACCAACCCCGGCGCGGGCACCGGCCTCACCCCGGCCGACGGCGGCAAGCCCGAGCACACCGGCTCCTGGATCGACTTCCTGACCGGCATCGTGCCGACCGACGTCATCACGCCGTTCACCGAGCTGAACGTGCTCCAGATCGTCTTCATGGCCGCCGTCGCCGGTATCGCCGCCCTCCAGCTCGGCGAGAAGGCCCAGCCGATCCTGAACCTGAGCGAGTCCATCCTCGAACTCCTCCAGAAGGCCCTGTGGTGGGTCATCCGCCTGGCCCCGCTTGGCACCGTCGGCCTCATCGGCCGCGCCATCGCCACCTACGGCTGGGACCTGATCGGCAAGTACGCGACCTTCACCGCCGACATCTACGTCGGCTGCGCGATCGTCCTCTTCGTGGTCTACCCGGTGCTGCTCGCGACCGTCGCCAAGGCCAGCCCGCTCCAGTTCTTCAAGGGCGCCTGGCCCGCCATCCAGCTGGCCTTCGTCTCCCGGTCGTCCGTGGGCACCATGCCGCTGACCCAGAAGGTCACCGAGCGCCTCGGCGTCCCGAAGGAGTACGCGTCCTTCGCCGTGCCGTTCGGCGCGACGACCAAGATGGACGGCTGCGCCGCGATCTACCCGGCGATCGCCGCGATCTTCGTCGCGCAGATCTTCGGCATCGACCTCGGTGTCGGCGACTACCTGCTGATCGCCTTCGTGTCGGTGGTCGGCTCCGCCGCCACGGCCGGTCTGACCGGCGCCACGGTCATGCTGACGCTGACCCTGTCCACCCTGGGCCTGCCCATGGAGGGCGTCGGCCTCCTCCTCGCGATCGACCCGATCCTGGACATGATGCGCACCGCGACCAACGTCGCCGGCCAGGCGCTGGTCCCGGTGATCGTCTCCGCCCGCGAGGGCCTGCTCGACCGGAAGGCCTACGACGAGGCGCACAGCTCGCCGCTGGACGAGCCGGAGCGGGAGAAGCAGGACGCGGAGCCCGTCCCGGTCGCGGCCTGACCGCCGACCGTTCGATCGCCTGACGGCGCCAGTGGCGTCCGGACGTGCCCACGTCCGGACGCCACTGGCATGAGCGCGCGGACCGTACGCTGATGCGCATGGGTGTGGGGAAGACCAAGCGGATGCCGCGAGCGGTCCGTGAGCAGCAGATGCTGGACGCCGCGGTGCGCATCTTCGGACAGCGCGGGTACATGGCGGCGTCGATGGACGAGATCGCCGAACTCGCGGGCGTGTCCAAGCCGCTGGTGTATCTCTACCTGAACTCGAAGGAAGACCTGTTCACCGCCTGCATCCGCCGTGAGGCGCGGGCGCTGACCGAGGCGGTGCGGGCCGGGGTGCGGCCGGGGCTGACGGCCGACGGGCAACTGTGGTCGGGGCTGCGGGCGTTCTTCACCCATACCGCCGGCCACCCTGACGCGTGGGCGGTCCTCCACCTCCAGGCCCGCACCCACGGCGAGCGGTTCGCCGCGGAGGTCGCCGCGATGCGGGAGGAGATCGTCGCGTTCGTGACGCAGCTCATCGCCGCCGCCGCCCGGGACGCCCACCGGGATCCGCACCTGCCCGAGCGGGAGGTCGCCGGGCTCGCCGAGGCCCTGGTCGGGGCCGCCGAGTCGCTGGCCGACTGGGCGGGCGCGACCGAGGGCGTCAGCGCGAAGCAGGCGGCGGCGACCCTGATGAACTTCGCCTGGGCGGGCCTGGGCGACCTGATGGCGGACCGGCCCTGGTCGCCCCCGGAAGAGCCGGCGGCGGAGGCTGCGGCGGAGGCGGTGGCGGTGGCTCAGCCCGCCGGGTAGGGGGCGACCTCGCCGGACAGGTGCAGCCGCCGGCCGTCGCCGCCGCCGCGCAGCTCGAACCGTCCGCCCGCGGCCCCGTACGTCACCGTCCCCGGCAGCAGGACCGGCGCCCGGAAGGACGCGCGGACCACGGCCGTCTCCGGTGTGCCGTGTTCGGCGAGGCAGCGGGCGACGGTCCACATGCCGTGCGCGATGGCCCGCGGGAAGCCGAACAGGCGGGCGCTGAGCGGGTGCAGGTGGATCGGGTTGCGGTCGCCGGACGCGGCGCCGTAGCGCCGCCCGAGGTCGCCGGGCAGCCGCCACTCGGCCCGCGCGGGCAGCGGCGCGTCCTCCTGGCGCGGGATGCCGGGAGTGGGCTGGCCCTGGGTGCGGTGCCGGGCCAGGTAGGTGCTGCGGGAGTCCCACACCAGGGCGCCGCCCGCCCGCAGTTCGGTCACGACCACGGCCTCGGTGCCGCGCCGGTGCGGGCGCAGGGCGTCGACGTGCACGGCGAGTTCGTAGGTCCCGCTCGCCGGGAGCGGTGCGCGCCGGGTGAGGTCGATCGAGGTGTGGACGAGCCCGAGCAGCGGCAGGGGGAAGGCGCGGCGGCTCATCAGGCGCATGGCGAGGGGGAAGCCGAGGACGTGCGGATACGTCGGTGGCAGCGCGTCGGCGCCGGTGGCGAAGCCGCACACCCGCTCGTAGGCGGCCAGCCGGGCGAAGTCGACGCGCAGGCCGGGCAGGACGAGCCGGGCGGGCGGCAGGTCGGCGTCCGGGCGGGGCCGCTTGAGGGGGGAGAGCAGCGCGCCGCGGGCGAGGAGCGGGGGCAGGGCGGGGACGCCGGTGAGCGTGGTCGTGGTGGGAGCGGCGCTGGTCATCAGGCCCCCAGCAGGCTCTGGCCGCAGACCCGGACGACCTGGCCGTTGACGGTGCCCGAGGCCGGGTGGGCGAGCCAGGCGGTGGTCTCCGCGACGTCGACGGGAAGGCCGCCCTGGGCGAGGGAGTTCATACGGCGGCCCGCCTCGCGGATGAGGAGGGGCACGGCCGCGGTCATCCTGGTCTCGATGAAGCCCGGCGCGACCGCGTTCACCGTCACCCCGTGCTCGGCGAGCGCGCGGGGCGCGAGGGCGCGGACCAGACCGACGACGCCCGCCTTGCTCGCGCCGTAGTTGGTCTGCCCGGCGTTGCCCGCGATCCCGGCGATGGAGGCGGTGGCCACGATCGCGCCGCCCCGGTGGAGGGCGCCGGCGGCGAGGAGCGCGTCGGTGGTGCGCAGGACGCTCGCGAGATTGACGTCGAGGACGGAACTCCAGCGGTCGGCGGGCATGTTGACCAGGCGTCGGTCGCGGGTGATGCCGGCGTTGTGGACGAGGACGTCGAGGCCGCCGGGCAGGGCGGCGGCGATGCGGTCGCCCGCGTCGGCGGCGGTGATGTCGAGGGCGAGGGCGGTGCCGCCGAGGCGTTCGGCGACCTCGCGGGCGTCCTTCTCGGCCTGGGGCACGTCCAGGACGACGACGTGGGCGCCCTGCCCGGCGAGGGTCTCGGCGACGGCCGCGCCGATGCCGCGGGCGGCGCCGGTGACCAGCGCGGTGCGTCCGGCGAGCGGGCGGTCCCGGTCGCCGGGGGCGGTGACCTCGCCCGGTCCCACCTCGATGACCTGGCCGCTGACGTAGGCGGAGGCGGGGGAGAGGAGGAAGCGCAGGGTCGACTCGGCGGCGTGGGCGTCGGTGAGCCGGACCAGGTTGACGGTCCTGCCCCGGCCGATCTCCTTGCCGAGCGAGCGGGTGAAGCCCTCCAACGCCTGCTGGGCGGCGGCCTGGTGGTGGTCGGCGGCGTCGAGCGGGGCGCCGAGCACCACCACCCGGCCGCTCGCGGTGACCGACCCGACGACGGGGTGCAGGGCGGCGTGGACCTCGGCGAGCGCGTCGACGTCGCGGACGCCGGTGGCGTCGAGGACGACGGCGGCGGGGCGGCCGGTGTCGTCGGGGCCGAGGCCCGTGCGGGCGAGGACGGGCGCGAGGCCGAGGTCGGTCTTGCCGGCGGTCAGGTGCAGCAGGCCCCCGTCGAGACGCGCGGTGCCGGGCGTGCGGCGGATCAGCTCCGCGGGCCGGGGCAGGCCGAGCCGGCGGGTCAGGAAGCGGCCGGGCGCGGTGCCGGTGAAGGTCAGATAGCGGTCGGCCATGGAGGGCTCCCAGCTCCGTGAAGGGACTCCGACAAATGCTTACTCTGGAGTAAGGTTACCGAAGGTAAAGCCTTGTCGTGCAGTGTTCCCGGGTGAGGAGCAGATCGAGATGAGCCCCCTGAAGCCGCCGTCGGTCCGGCGCGTCGCGGTCATCGGCGGTGCGCGTGTCCCCTTCGCCCGCTCCGACGGGCCGTACGCCACCGCCTCCAACCAGGAGATGCTCACCGCCTCCCTGGACGCGCTCGCCGAGCGGTACGGCCTGACGGAGCCGGGCGCGGTGGGCGAGTTCGTCGCCGGCGCGGTCCTCAAGCACAGCCGCGACTTCAACCTCGCCCGCGAGACGGTCCTCGGCTCGGCGCTGGACCCGCGCACGCCCGCCTACGACATCCAGCAGGCCTGCGGCACCGGGCTCCAGGCCGTGATCGCCGCCGCCAACAAGATCGCCCTCGGCCAGACCGAGTCGGCGGTGGCGGGCGGCGCCGACACCGCGAGCGACGCGCCGCTCGGCGTCAACGACCGGCTGCGCCGCATCCTGCTGGAGGCCCGCCGGGCGAAGTCGGCCGGCGGCCGTCTGAAGGCCCTGGCCAAGGTGCGTCCGGCCCACCTGGTCCCGGACATCCCGCGCAACGCCGAGCCGCGCACCGGCCTGTCGATGGGCGAGCACGCCGCGGTCACCGCCCGCGCCTGGGGCGTCTCCCGCGAGGCCCAGGACGAGTTGGCGGCGACGAGCCACCAGCGGCTGGCGGCAGCGTACGAACGCGGCTTCTTCCAGGACCTGGTGGTGCCCTTCCGAGGCCTGGAGCGCGACCAGAACCTGCGCCCCGGCTCCACGGCGGAGAAACTGGCCGCGCTGAAGCCGGTGTTCGGCCGGTCCGGGCCCGAACCCACCATGACCGCGGGCAACTCGACGCCCCTGACGGACGGCGCGGCGACGGTGCTGCTGGCGAGCGAGGAGTGGGCGAAGGCGCGGGGCCTGGAACCGCTCGCGTACCTCACGGCGTACGAGACGGCGGCCGTGGACTTCGCCGGCGGTGACGTCGTGGGCGGCGAGGACGGTCTGCTGATGGCCCCGGCGTACGCGGTGCCGCGCATGCTGGAGCGGGCCGGGCTCGGCATCGGGGACTTCGACCTGGTCGAGATCCACGAGGCGTTCGCCTCGCAGGTGCTGGCCACGCTGGCGGCCTGGGAGAAGCGGGGGCTGGCCCCGGTGGACCGCGACCGGCTGAACGTGGCCGGGTCCTCCCTGGCCACCGGTCACCCCTTCGCGGCGACCGGCGCCCGGATCGTCGCGACGCTGGCCAAGCTGCTCGCCGAGCGGGAGGGGCCGGGGCGCGGCCTGATCTCCGTGTGCGCGGCGGGCGGACAGGGTGTGACGGCCGTTCTGGAACGAACGTGACTTACCCGCCGGTAACCCCCGAGGCTGCACACGCCCGGCCCCGGACCG
>NZ_WWHX01000192.1 GCF_009862125.1 Streptomyces sp. SID5910 | reverse complement strand
GAAGGCGGCGGCCCGCAAGACGGCCAAGAAGGCGACGGCGAAGAAGGCCGCCACCAAGAAGACCGCGACGGCCAAGAAGACGACGACCGCGAAGAAGGCCGCGGCCAAGAAGGCGGCGACGAAGACGACGACCGCCAAGAAGGCCACGGCCAAGAAGACGGCGTCGAAGAAGACCGCGGCGGCCGAGCAGTCGGCGCCGTCCTCGGTCACGGCCGCCACCGACGAGGGCTGACCCTGGTCGTCCCTGTCGCACGACGTGTGGCCCCGCCCCTCCGGGCGGGGCCACTCGCCCGTTCCGGGCCCGGTTTGACCCCTGTCGCGTGTCCCCGTAATCTTGACCGTCGGCGTGTCGACTGACGCGTCACATCCCCGTAAACCTCTTTCCTTCCGCATGCGGGCCCTCGCGGGCACGGCACGCCGGGAGAGGCCGTCCGTGTTGCACCGGGCGGCTGGACTGCGGGGGTGCCGTTCCCGAGCGAGAGAGTGAGATCCGCGTGTACGCCATCGTGCGCAGCGGTGGTCGCCAGCACAAGGTTGCTGTCGGCGACATCGTTGAGGTTGACAAGATTTCCACCGCCAAGGTCGGCGACACGGTCGAGCTCTCGACCCTGCTCGTGGTCGACGGCGACGCTGTGACCAGCGACCCGTGGGTGCTGGCCGGCATCAAGGTCCAGGCCGAGATCGTGGACCACCACAAGGGCCAGAAGATCGACATTCTGCGCTACAAGAACAAGACCGGCTACCGCCGTCGTCAGGGCCACCGCCAGCAGTACACGGCGATCAAGGTCACTGAGATCCCCGCGGCTGCGAAGTAAGGGACTGAGGAGAGATGGCACACAAGAAGGGCGCATCGTCCACCCGTAACGGTCGTGACTCCAACGCTCAGCGCCTCGGCGTGAAGCGCTTCGGTGGTCAGGCCGTCAACGCGGGCGAGATCCTGGTCCGCCAGCGCGGCACCCACTTCCACCCGGGTGCGGGCGTCGGCCGTGGCGGCGACGACACGCTGTTCGCGCTTCAGGCCGGTGCGGTGCAGTTCGGCACCCACCGTGGCCGCAAGGTCGTGAACATCGTTCCGGTCGCCTGATCGGAAACTTTCGCGAGGCGGACCTCACTTCCCTCCAGGGAAGCGGGTCCGCCTTTCGCGTGTTACCCAAGAGACAACCCCGTAGTAACTGGAGGCACATCCCATGACCACCTTCGTGGACCGCGTCGAGCTGCATGTCGCCGCGGGTAACGGAGGCCACGGCTGTGCCTCCGTCCACCGTGAGAAGTTCAAGCCGCTCGGCGGCCCGGACGGCGGCAACGGCGGCCGTGGCGGCGACGTGATCCTCACCGTCGACCAGTCGGTGACCACGCTCCTCGACTACCACCACTCCCCGCACCGCAAGGCCACCAACGGCAAGCCCGGTGAGGGCGGCAACCGCTCCGGCAAGGACGGCCAGGACCTCGTCCTGCCCGTGCCCGACGGCACCGTCGTCCTCGACGCCCGGGGCAACGTCCTCGCCGACCTGGTCGGCCACGGCACGTCCTACGTCGCCGCACAGGGCGGCCGCGGCGGCCTCGGCAACGCGGCGCTGGCCTCCGCCCGCCGCAAGGCCCCCGGCTTCGCGCTGCTCGGCGAGCCCGGCGACCTCCAGGACATCCACCTGGAGCTGAAGACCGTCGCCGACGTGGCGCTGGTCGGCTATCCGAGCGCCGGCAAGTCCTCGCTGATCTCCGTGCTCAGCGCCGCCAAGCCGAAGATCGCCGACTACCCCTTCACGACGCTCGTGCCGAACCTCGGCGTGGTGACGGCCGGCGAGACCGTCTACACCATCGCGGACGTCCCCGGTCTCATCCCCGGCGCCAGCCAGGGCAAGGGCCTCGGCCTGGAGTTCCTGCGGCACGTGGAGCGGTGCAGCGTGCTGGTGCACGTCCTGGACACGGCGACGCTGGAGTCCGACCGCGACCCGGTCTCCGACCTGGACATCATCGAGGCGGAGCTGCGCGAGTACGGCGGCCTGGACAACCGGCCCCGCATCGTCGTCCTCAACAAGATCGACGTGCCCGACGGCAAGGACCTCGCCGAGATGGTCCGGCCGGACCTGGAGGCGCGCGGCTACCAGGTGTTCGAGGTGTCGGCCGTGGCCCACATCGGGCTGCGGGAGCTGTCCTTCGCGCTGGCCGAGCTGGTGGCGAGGTCGCGTGCCGCCCGGCCGAAGGAGGAGGCCACGCGGATCGTCATCCGGCCCAAGGCCGTGGACGACGCGGGCTTCACCGTCACGCGCGAGGAGGACGGCCTGTTCCGGGTGCGCGGCGAGAAGCCCGAACGCTGGGTGCGTCAGACCGACTTCAACAACGACGAGGCCGTCGGCTACCTCGCCGACCGGCTCAACCGCCTCGGTGTCGAGGAGAAGTTGGTCAAGGCGGGCGCCCGCGGCGGCGACGGCGTCGCCATCGGTCCCGAGGACAACGCGGTCGTCTTCGACTGGGAGCCGTCGATGTCGGCGGGTGCCGAGATGCTCGGCCGGCGCGGCGAGGACCACCGCTTCGAGGAGCCCCGCCCGGCCGCCCAGCGCCGCCGGGACCGGGACGCCGAACGGGACGAGGCGCAGCGGGAGTTCGACGGCTTCGAGCCGTTCTGACCGACCCCGCGGTACACGGCGTGTACGACACAGGAGGCGAGAACCGGTCCGGTTCTCGCCTCCTGTGGTGTCACGGGTCCTGCGGGGGGCCGCTCAGCGCTCCAGGAACGCGAACAGCTCCTCCCACTGGTCGGTGATGGCCGACGGCGAGTAGCGCTGCACGTTGGCCCGCGCCTTCTCGCCCATCGTGTCCCGCAGCTCGGCGTCCTCCATCAGGCGGCCCAGCTGCCGTGCCAGCTCCGTGGTGTTGCCGGGCCGGGCGAGGAGTCCGTCCTCCTCGTCCTGCACGATCTGGCGGACGCCGGGCGCGCAGTCGAAGGCGGCGCAGGGCACGCCGCAGGCCATGGCCTCCAGCAGGGCCAGCGGGAAGCCCTCGCCGCGGGAGGACTGCACGAACACCGAGGCCCCGTGCAGCGCGGCCACGACGTCGTCGGTCTGGCCGGCCCACTCCACCGACCCGTCCAGGCCGAGCTCCGTGCACTGCCGCTTCAGGGCCTGCTCGTCGGGGCCCGAACCGTAGATGCGCAGCCGCCACCCGGGGTGCTTGGGCGCCGCCTCGGCCCAGGTGTCGAGCAGCATGTCGATGCCCTTCTGGTGACCGAGGCGGCCGATGCTCGCGACGACCTTCTCGGTGCGCCGGGAGGGGACCTCGGGCATCATCGGCAGCGGGTTCGGCATGAAGCCCACGTTGTTGAGGCCGCGGCCCACCCACAGGTCGGCGTCCTCCTGGGTCAGCAGGAGCAGCCGGTCGACGTCCTTGTAGAACTTCTGGACGCGCTGGAAGCGGGACGAGCCCTTGGAGTACTCGAAGGACTCGTGGCTCATGCCGATGACCGGGTGACCGGCCGTGTCGGCGACGGCCACCCACTCCATGGCCCACACCTGGGTCACGACGATCATGGCGCCCGGGCGGGCGGCCCGGAAGACGCGCGACAGCCGCTCGGTCGCCTCCCGCATGCCCGTCTCGCGGGCGGCCTCCCGGCGCCGGGCCGCGAGGTTGGCCCGGTCCCGGAGGTTGCGGGCCTGCCAGCGGCCGGGCGGGCGCTCGTCGTAGAGCGTCACGGTGGCGAAGGGCGGGTTCTCCCCGAGGTCCATCGGCACCTCGGGCGGGGCGATGCCCACGATGGTCACGCGGTGCCCGCGCTCGGCGAGGAGCTGGGCCATCAGCGCCTGCCAGCGGGCCACGCCGCCGAGTTCGTTGACCTCGTTGGCCACGAAGATGATGTCGCGCTCTGTCATCGGGCTTCTCCCTCGGGACCGAAGAAGCGGTCGACGATCCGGGCGGCGGCGTCGCCCCGGTCGTACTCACCGTACTGCGTCATGAATTCCTTGATCCGTCCCTCGCAGCCGGACGCCAGGGCGTCCAGGTCCGACAGCACCTCGAAGAGTTCCTCCGCCGTGCCCGCCAGCGGCCCGGGGGCCTGCTCGGACAGGTCGAAGTAGGTGCCGCGGCTGTTCTCCACGTAGTCGTCCCAGTCGTAGGTGAAGAACACCATCGGCCGCTGGAGCAGGGCGTAGTCGAACATCACGGAGGAGTAGTCGGTGATCAGCACGTCCGACAGGAGCATGACCGGGGTGATGTCCGGTTCCTCGCTGACGTTGATCACCCGGCCGGCGACCGACGGCGGCAGCGTGACGTTGTTGAGGTAGTGGGTGCGGATCAGCAGGGTGAACCGGTCACCGAAGCGGTCCGCGAACTCCTCGACGTCGAACGGGAACTCGAACTTGCGGACCTTGCCGTTCTGCGCCCGGAACGTCGGGGCGTACAGCACGACCGGCAGGTCCCGGCGGATGCCGAGGCGCTCGGCGAGCTCCTCCGCGGCCGGGTCGACGGCCGCCGACTCACGGGCCCGCACCAGGGCGTCGTTGCGCGGGTAGCCCGTGCGCAGCAGCTTCTCCTCGGGGATCCGGTAGGCCCGGGCGAGCGTCTTCTCGTCGTGCCGGCCGCGCACCACGAAGTGGTCGAAGCGGTCGATCGCCCGCTGGTAGGCCTGCTGCTCGTGCTCGGGCATGATCCGGTACTGCGGCTCGTCGAAGCCCATGCGCTTGAGCGCGGAGCCGTGCCAGGTCTGGATGTACGTCGTCTCGGGCCGCTTGCTGAGCTTCAGCGGGAAGCCCTGGTTGTCGATCCAGAACTCGGCTTGCGCCAGCGCCCTGAGGTAGGGCCACGACCAGCGGCGCACCAGCTCGGCGTCCTTGGGGAAACCGGTGGGGCGGCTGCCCGCGTACGACCAGATGGGCTTGATCGGCACACCGCGGCGGCGCAGCTCCTCGTAGATGGCGCGGGGGCTGTCGCTGTACTGCTTGCCGAGGTGGCTCTCGAAGACGACGGTGCCCTTGCGCACGGGCAGCAGCCGGATCATGCGCTCGAAGGTCTCGATCTTGCGGGGACCGGAGTTGAGGTCCTTGCGGACCGAGGCGACCTTGCGCACCATCTTCTTCGCCACCTGGGCGGGCGGGCTCTGCATGTTGCGCTGCACGAGGGTCGACGTGCGCTGCGCGAGCCGTCCGTGCTGGGCCAGCCGGAAGGCGAGGTGTCCGTTGGCCGAGGCGTGCGGCCGGATGCGGTCGGCCATCATGCGGCCCAGCCGCGGCCGGACGCGGATCTCCCCGGCGCCCTCCAGGTCGGTGCGGCCGACGGTGAGGCGGCTCGTGGTGAGCTCGCCGTCGACCGTGAGGTGCATGCGCACGTCCCACACGTCGTCGACGAGGCCGACGGGGCGCAGCTTGTTCGCCAGCGGCACCGTGGCCTGCCAGGTGACGGAGTCACCGTCGTGGCGCAGCGTCCCCACCGGGAAGCGGAACGACTGGAGGCTCTTGCGGCGGGCGCGGAACTCCAGCTCGCCCTCCAGGCGGGCGCCGGGAGGGATCACGCCGAGCGGGTTGACCAGGGCGCCCGCGAGGGTCACGCCGGCGGGCTGCTCGGCGTAGCGGGTCACCGCGTTGCGCAGGTTGAGACGCTGCACCGGCTTGTCGTGGTAGCCGAGGTCGGTGACGTCGAGCACGGCGCGGCCCATCGGGTCGTCGAGGTGCTCGGCACACCAGTAGACGCGGCCGTCGCTCTCCAGCAGCGGGCTGGAGACCTTGCTCTTGTTGATGAGCGTGTCGATGGCCGGCATGAGGTGTTCCCAGTCCTCCTGCAACAGCAGGTAGGCGCAGAGCCGGTGGATCGGGGTCAGCTCCGCGTAGGCCGCCTCGGGGAAGTCCTGGATGTAGCCGTTGGCCATCTCCGCGAAGCGGTGCCGGTAGTCGTCGTCCAGGAAGGGCAGGTCCCGGAGGTAGAGGACGAGGTCGTGCTTGAGGAACTTGGTGTCCTTGTGCAGCTTGAGCTCGTCGTGGCCCTGCTCGGCGAGGATGCGGTCGATCCTGCGGTGGATCTCCAGCCGGTCGGCGAAGTTGTTGATCTCGTGCCGGCGGTTGCTGATCGACTTCTCTTCGGTCTTCTCGACCACGTTCCAGTGGTAGACCGTGTTCGGGATCAGGGTGATCCGCGACGCCGCCAGGTACGCCTGGGCGGAGAAGAGCAGGTCCTCGTAGTGGATGCCGCGGGGGAACGTCAGGCCCTTCTCGACGAGGAACTCGCGCCGGTAGCACTTGTTCGTCGACAGGGTGTCGAAGACCAGGAGGTCCGGTATCTCCGCGATCGATTCGAAGGTGCGGGTCTGCCGGTAGAGCCACTGGTACCACTTGGCCGTCTTGCCGGTGCGGCTGTCGGTGTGGACGCGCAGGCACAGGCCGGACACGAGGTCGGCGCCGGTGCGCTCGGCGGCGTCCAGCATGTTGCGGCAGGCGTTGACCTCAAGGGTGTCGTCACTGTCGAGGAACATCACGTAGCGGCCGCGGGCGATGGCGATGCCCTGGTTGCGGGGCTCGCCGCAGCCGCCGCTGTTCTCGGCCAGCTGGATGGCCCGCACCCGGTCGGAGGCGGCCGCCAGCGACTGCGCGACCTCGAAGGAGCCGTCGGTGGAGTGGTCGTCGGCGACGATGACCTCGACGTTCTGAAGGGTCTGGTCGAGGACCGACTGCACCGCTGTCGGAAGACGATCCGCGTCGTTGTAGACGATGACGACGACGCTGATGTCGGGCGTTCTGTCGTGACGCTGGGACACAGCAGCAGCTACCTCTGGTTAAAGAACGGATATCGGGTCGGACGCGGCGACGTCCGGGCCGGGTGGCGGAGCAGGAACCCGCTCGTCCAGCGGCACGATCGGGGGCAGGTCCGCGAGCGGCTCACCGAGGAAGACGTGCCGGACGACGCGTTCGGCTGCGTGCCCGTCGTCGAAGTCACAGAACCGTTGCCGGAAACGGGCCCGGGCCGCGGTGGCGCGGTCGTCGCGCCACCCCTCGGAGCAGAGCAGGTCGGTCAGTTCCTCCTGCGTCGTGGCGACGGCGCCCGGAGGCTGCCGCAGCACGTCGAAGTAGGTACCGCGGACCACGGAGTAGGTGTCCCAGTCGTCGGCGAAGACGACGATGGGACGGTCCAGGTTGGCGTAGTCGAACATGGCGGACGAGTAGTCGGTGATCAGGGCGTCGGAGGCGAGGTACAGCCGCTCCACCGACGGGTACTCGGACACATCGACGATCCGCCCGGCTGACTGGAGCTCGGCGAGCCGGGAGGTGCCGCCGTAGAAGTAGTGGCCCCGCACCAGCAGCGTGACGTCCGGCCCCAGCCGTTCGGCGAGCCGCTCCAGGTCCAGCCGGGGCACGAACCCGCTCTGGTACTCGCGGTGCGTGGGCGTGTAGAGGAACGCCGTGGTGCCCGGGCGCAGCCCCAGGTCCTCGCGGGCCGCGCGCACCTCCTCGGCACCGGCGGTCAGCAGGACGTCGTTGCGCGGGTAGCCGGTCTCCAGCGTGGTGTACGAGCTGGGGTAGACCCGCTCCCACACGCTGGTCGAGAACCGGTTGGAGCTGATGCTGAAGTCCCAGCGGTCGCAGCGCCGCAGGAGCTTGGCGAAGTCCATCCTGGTGGACGCCGGGTACTTCTGCTGGTCCAGGCCCATGGTCTTGAGCGGGGTGCCGTGGTGGGTCTGCACATGGATCTGGCCCTCCCGCTTCACCACCGTGTCGCCGAAGTTCACGTTGTTGACGAGGTACTTGGCGCGCGCCACGGCCGCCCAGTACGCCCGTGAGCCCACGCGGACGTACTCCACGCCCTCGGGCACCTGCTTCACCGCCTCCGGCCGCACGGCCCACACCCGGCGTATGTGGGGGGCCAGACGGCCCAGTTCGGCGTCGATGGCGGCGGGATTGCAGGAGACGCTGCGGCTCCAGTAGGCGGAGAAGACCGCGAGGTTCTCGTCCAGCGGCAGCCGCAGCTGCGACCGGTAGTAGACGTCCATCGCGCCGCGCTTGGACCGGCCGAGCGTGCGGCGCGTGCGGCTGCGGACGCTCTGCCGCACCCGCAGCGCGGTCAGCGCGCTCGCCATGACCGGGTACGTGTCGCGCTGGAGCAGCGTGTACTTGTGCCGGCGGCGGCCGGCCGGCGGCTCGAAGCCCTCGGGCAGGCGGGCGCGGTAGTCGGCGGCGGCCTGGTGGAAGAACTCGGCGCGGGCGTCGCGCGGCAGCCGGCCCGGGCGCTCCAGGACGGTGAGGTAGTGGTCCGTCATCTTGCGGAACAACGGGCCGCGCCACCGGTCGAGTTCGGGGTGCTCGTCGAGGAAGGCGAAGACGCGCCGGTACTGGTCGAAGACGTCGAAGTGCTTGCGGCTGACCGTCTTGAGGATGTTGCCGCCCTCGCGGCGCTGCCGGTAGAAGACGCAGACCCGGTCCAGCACGGCGATCCGCTCGGCGCTGATCATCGAGCAGAACGTCCAGGGGGCGTCCTCGTAGTACCCGGGCGGGAAGGTGAGCCCGGCCCGGGTGACGAAGTCGCGGCGGTACGCCTTGTTCCAGACGATCTGCAGCAGGTCGAGCAGGTGGGGCCGGTCGGCGAGGGGGAAGGCGTCGGGGCCGTCGTGCGTGAGGAGGTCCGCCCGCGCGTTGCGGCGGACGCTGCCGTCCCAGTAGGTGCGGGCGTAGTCGTAGACGAGGATCTCGGGATTCCCGGTGGCCTCAAGACGGTCCGCGATGGCTTTGAGCGCCCCGTCGGACAGCGTGTCGTCGCTGTCCAGGAAGAGCACGTATTCACCACGGGCCTTTTCCAGTCCCGCGTTGCGCGCACGTCCCAGGCCGACATTCTCCGTGAGATGAATCACATGAATTCGCTCGTCCCGCTGTGCGTATTCATCGAGAATGGCGCCCGATCCGTCCGGCGAGCAGTCGTCGACCGCGACGATCTCGAAGTCCGTGTAGTCCTGGCCCAACACGGAGTCCAGGCACTCGGGGAGGTACCCCCGCACCTTGTACACGGGAACGACGAGAGAGAGCTTGGGCATCCTTACAACCTGTTCCGAGACTGGACCACGGGAGCGCGGGCTGGGGCCGGAGCGCACTCCGAGCGTCGGTGGGCCCGAGCGCGCCGCCGCATCAGCGTAAAGGATTCACATGAAGTTTCCGTGGGCACGGTGGTCGGCCGACGTGGGCCGCGCACCGCACGGAATGCGGGCGGCGGCGGGGTGGTCCGGCCGGTCGGCATCAGGTTTGGACTTCCTCACGTTCGATTTGTATGCACCCTTTCCTGGCTTGTGTCCTTTGTGCCCGACTCGATTTTCCGTTGCGCACGGACGAGTCTGCATCTCGAGACGTACATCAGGGAGGCAAGAGGATGAGCTGGCTGGTCACGGGCGGAGCCGGATACATCGGTGCGCATGTGGTGCGCGCCCTGGTCGACGGCGGGGAGAGCGTGGTCGTGTACGACGACCTCTCCACCGGATGCGCCGACCGGGTGCCCGCGGGTGTGCCGCTGGTGGTCGGCAGCGTGCTGGACGGTCCCCTGCTGGAGTCCGCGATTCGTGACCATGCTGTGACAGGCGTGGTGCACATCGCGGCCAAGAAGCAGGTGGGGGAGTCGGTGGAGCAGCCGCTCCGCTACTACCGGGAGAACGTCACGGGCCCGGAGACCCTGCTGGAGGCCATGACGGCATGCGGCGCCGACCGCCTCGTCTTCTCCTCGTCCGCCGCGGTCTACGGCATGCCGGACGTGGACCTCGTCACGGAGGACACCCCCTGCCTGCCGATGAGCCCCTACGGCGAGACCAAGCTGGTCGGCGAGTGGCTGATCAACGCCGCCGCCCGGGCCCACGGCATCCGCGCCGCCTCCCTGCGCTACTTCAACGTGGCCGGCGCGGCCGCTCCCGAGCTGGCCGACACCGGCGTCTTCAACCTCATCCCCATGGTCTTCGAGCGCCTGGAGGCCGGCGAGGCCCCGCGCGTCTTCGGTGACGACTACGCCACGCCCGACGGCACCTGCGTCCGGGACTACATCCACGTCCAGGACATCGCCTCCGCGCACCTCGCGGCGGCCCGGCGCCTGACGGACGCCCCCGAGGGCACGGCGCTCACCCTCAACATCGGGCGCGGCGAGGGCAGCTCGGTCCGGGAGATGGTGGACCGCATCCTCAAGGTGGCCGGCAAGGAGGACGTCGCCCCGCAGGTGACGGAGCGCAGGCCCGGCGACCCGGCCCGCGTGGTGGCCTCCGCCGACCGCGCCCGCGAGGAACTGGGCTGGACCGCCCGCCACGGCCTGGACGACATGATCGACTCGGCCTGGCAGGGCTGGCGCCACCGCAACCGCTGAGCCCACCCGCGGCGCGGTGCGCGAGGCCGTACCGGTGGAGGGGCGGGCCCTGTCCGCAGCCTGGACCGGGGCGCCGGGGGCGATCCGCTTCGCGTAGATTGCCTGCGGGCGTCCGGAGTGGCGCCGTAGAGGCGAGAGGGCAGACGGCACAGTGGCAGGGGCAAGGCAAGCCGTGGGCGAGGCCCGCAGGATCGTCGTCAAGGTCGGTTCCTCGTCGCTGACCACCGCGGCCGGCGGACTGGACGCCGACCGCGTCGACGCGCTCGTCGACGTCCTCGCCAAGGTGCGCGGCGCCGACAAGGAGGTCGTCCTCGTCTCCTCCGGTGCCATCGCCGCCGGCCTCGCCCCGCTGGGCCTGCGCCGCCGCCCGAGGGACCTGGCCCGGCAGCAGGCCGCCGCCAGCGTCGGCCAGGGCCTGCTGGTCGCCCGCTACACCGCCTCCTTCGCCCGCTACGGCGTCCGCGTCGGCCAGGTCCTGCTGACGACCGACGACATGAGCCGCCGCTCCCAGCACCGCAACGCCTCCCGCACCCTCGACAAGCTCCTCGCGATGGGCGCGTTCCCGATCGTCAACGAGAACGACACCGTCGCCACCGACGAGATCCGCTTCGGCGACAACGACCGGCTCGCCGCCCTCGTCGCCCACCTCGTCCGCGCCGACCTGCTCGTGCTGCTCTCCGACGTCGACGGCGTCTACGACGGCGACCCGAGCAGGCCCGGCACCTCGCGGATAGCGGAGGTACGGGGCCCGGCCGACCTCGCGCACGTCGAGATCGGCAGCACCGGCAAGGCCGGGGTCGGCACCGGCGGCATGGTCACCAAGGTCGAGGCGGCCCGCATCGCCGCCGCCGCCGGCGTCCCCGTGGTGCTGACCAGCGCCGTCCACGCCGCCGACGCCCTGGCCGGCGGCGACACCGGCACCTACTTCCACGCCACCGGCAAGCGCTCCACCGACCGCCTGCTCTGGCTCCAGCACGCCTCCGCCCCGCGCGGCGCCCTCGTGCTCGACGACGGAGCGGTCCGCGCGGTCGTGCAGGGCCGCAAGTCGCTGCTGCCGGCCGGCATCGCCGGCGTCGAGGGCGAGTTCGCCGCGGGCGACCCCGTCGAGCTGCGCGACGGCGAGGGGCACGCGGTGGCCCGGGGCCTCGTCGGCTTCGACGCCAAGGAGATCCCCCGGCTCATCGGCCGCTCCACCCGGGAACTGGCGCGCGAGCTCGGACCGGCGTACGAACGCGAGGTCGTACACAGGGACGATCTGGTGATCCTGCACCCGTAATGGGTCGAAACGTCCCCGAATCGGCGGTGGACGTTCCGCAAAAGCGCCACAGGATCTCGTGCGGCCTGCTCAACTTTCCTCAGGGACAAGCCCGGCCGACCACCGGGCCCAGCCGTGTGCGTGAAGGAGGCCGTCGTGAGCGGAGTGCGCCCTGGGACGCCGGCGTCCCGCGGTGGTACCGGCTCCCGGGGCGGTACCGGACCGCGCGGCGCCACCGGGGCCCGCGGCGGCGCCCGGGCGGCCGGCGAGGAGCGCGCCCTGACGAGCGTCGCGGCCGGCGACCGCTTCCGGGCCGAGGAACCGGCGCACACCCCCCGCCTGTGGCACGTCACCCTCAGCGTCTCCGGCGCCCGCGCCCCGCTCCCCGAGGTGCGCCGCGCCCTGGAGCAGCTCGCCCACGACCACCCCTTCCTGCTGACCAGCCGCTACGCCGAGGATCACGCCGAGATCCGGTACTGGGAGGAGGCCCGCGACCTGCACGACGCCGCGGCCGTCGCCCTGCGCCTGTGGGGCGAGCACCGGCAGACCGCGGGACTGCCGCCCTGGGAGATCGTCGGCCTGGAGGTCATCGACCGGTCGACCTACCACCAGCGCATCGCCGCGGGGTACGGACCCGCCCCGGCGACCCCCGTCGGCGTTCACCCGTTTTGACCCATCTCGCGGTGTGGGACGGCCGGTGAACGCCCCCGTCCGGCCTACTACGCTTCCCCCATGACCACGCTCTCGCCGTACGACTCGATGTCCCCGGTCACCCGGGCCGCCTACCGGGCCAAGGCCGCCGCGGCCGACCTCGCGCCGCTGCCGCGGGCCGCGAAGGACGACGCGCTGCTCGCGGTCGCGGACGCGCTGGAGGTCCGTACGAGCGAGATCGTGGAGGCCAACGCCCAGGACGTGGCCAAGGCCCGCGCCGCCGGGACCAGCGAGGCCATCATCGACCGGCTCACCCTGACCCCGGAGCGGGTCCGCGCCATCGCCTCCGACGTCCGCGACGTCGTCGCGCTGCCCGACCCGGTCGGCGAGGTCGTCCGCGGCTCCACCCTCCCCAACGGCATCGACCTGCGCCAGGTCCGCGTGCCGCTCGGCGTGGTCGGCATCATCTACGAGGGCCGGCCCAACGTCACCGTCGACGCCGCCGCCCTGTGCCTCAAGTCCGGCAACGCCGTCCTGCTGCGCGGCTCCTCCTCCGCCTACCAGTCGAACACCGCCCTCGTCCGGGTCGTCCGCGACGCCGTCGGCGGGGCCGGCCTGCCCGCCGACGCCGTGCAGCTCGTGCCCGGCGAGAGCCGCGACAGCGTGCGCGAGCTGATGCGGGCCCGCGGCCTGGTCGACGTGCTCATCCCGCGCGGCGGCGCCTCCCTGATCAACACGGTCGTCCAGGAGTCCACCGTCCCCGTCATCGAGACCGGCACCGGCAACTGCCACGTCTACGTCGACGCGCAGGCCGACCTCGACATGGCCGTCGACATCCTGATCAACTCCAAGGCCCAGCGCGTCAGCGTCTGCAACGCCGCCGAGACCCTCCTCGTCCACCAGGACATCGCCGCCGCGTTCCTGCCCCGCGCCCTGGACGCCCTCGCCGAGGCCGGCGTCACCGTGCACGCCGACGAGCGGGTCATGGCGCACGCCGAGGACACCAAGGCGACCGTCGTGGAGGCCACGCCGGAGGACTGGGAGACCGAGTACCTGTCCCACGACATCGCCGCGGCGGTCGTGGACTCCCTCGACAAGGCCGTCGAGCACATCCGCCTGTGGACCTCCGGCCACACCGAGGCCATCGTGACGACCTCGCAGCAGGCCGCCCGCCGCTTCACCCAGCTGGTCGACTCCACCACCGTCGCCGTGAACACCTCCACCCGGTTCACCGACGGCGGCCAGTTCGGCTTCGGCGCCGAGATCGGGATCTCCACCCAGAAGCTGCACGCCCGGGGCCCGATGGGCCTGCCGGAGCTGACCAGCACCAAGTACATCGTCACCGGTGACGGACACGTACGGCGCTGAGGCGCACGCCCGGGGCATATGTGGGCGGCACGCGCCCCAACGGGCGCCACTGATCCGAACGGGGCATCTCACCCACCGGATGAATTTCCCCGCCGTCTGCCCAAATCGACCCCCCAGGTCTACTCTGGATCCGTGCCGGAGGACGTGGGGGGTCGGCCGTTCCCTGACGGCTGGGAGCCCGACGACGAACACGACCACGGGGTGTCGGACGAAGAGTTCGCCTCCGTGGTCTTCGACGAGGCCTTCGTGCAGGCGGCCGCGGTGCACGAGCCGACCGCCGTCGAGCGCCTCCTGGCAGCCGCCGAGGCCAGAGCCGAGGCCACCGAGGCCGAGGCGGCCCGCCGCGGCCGCTCCCGAGCCGAGCGCTACGACGACGGGTACGGCGATTTCGGCCATGATCCCGACCTGGACGACCCGGACGACGACCGCGACCCCCTCGACCGCCCGTACGGCGCACCGCCGGCCTACGGCAAGCAGGTCCGCTGGCACCGGCCCGTCGCCTGGATGCTCGCCCTGGTGATGGGCGTCGGCATGGTCGCGCTGGCCTTCGCGGCGGTCTACCGGGGCGCATCCTCGGGCAGCAGCCCCGAGCAGGTGCCGCCGCCCGCCTCGACGAGGCCGGAGCAGGGCGGCAGGGTGACCCCCTCGGCCTCCGCCGACTACTCCGGGCCACCGGTCCCGGTGCTCCCGAGCAGCCCCTGACCTGCCGGTCCCGCGGCGCGAACCTGTCCCAACTTGACCTGCGCCACCGCGTTTACGCGACTCGTCCCAGACCTACCCTGAAGGTATGGCAGGGCTTGGCGACCCGCCCGGAGGGACGCCCGAGGGCGTTCCCGGAGGCGGAGAGGACGAGTACCGATCCGTCGTCTTCGACGAGTCGTTCGTCCGCGCTGCCCGCCTCCAGGAGTTCTCCGCGCAGGAACGCATCACCGACCACGCCCCCGCCGTACGCCGCCGCCCGCCGCTGCGCCGGGGCCTGTCCCGGCAGGTGCTGATCCTCTTCGTGCTGATCACCGTCGCCTTCGGCACCGCGGTCTACATGGGTGTACGGCACCCGTACCAGAGCCCCGCCGCACGGCAGGCCGCCGAGCAGGTGCGGATGACCGTCGTCCCGCTCGCCCCCCGGGGCAAGGTCCCCGGCGCGGGCGACCCCGCGTACCTGTACGCGCACAGCCCCGCCGCGTCCTTCGCGGCCGGCGCCGAGGGCGTGCCGCTGCCGGGTGCCCGGCGCACTGCGCACTTCTCGGACGACCAGGTGATGAACGCGCTGACCACCGCCAAGAACTACATCGTCCGCTCGGCCCTCGACCCGCAGGTGCTCGGCGGCGGCGACGTCCGCTCGGTGCGGGTGCTGCTCGACCCGGACCAGCTCGGCCAGTTCGACGAGAGTTTCGCCCACCCCGCGGCCGACGGGCGGCACGCGCCCACCGGGTGGCTGGTGCGCTTCGACCCCTCCCGGGCCGAGCTGGCGGGCGACGAGATCAGGGCGCGGGGCAGCCTCACGGTGGTGGAGAGCGACGCCTCCACCCTGGAGGTCACCGCCGACCACACCTTCGTCTACGCGCTGCGGCCCGCCGGGGACGCGCGGGCCGAGGTGTCGCTGTTCACCGTCCGGCGCGAGCTGCACTTCCGCTTCGACCGGGACGACCTGCGCCTGCACCAGACGCAGCTCGTGGCCTCCTCCGTGCAGGCGGGGCCGCTGTCCTGCGCCGAGGACTCGGCGAACCACCTGCGCCCGCTGCTCGCCGGGGAGAGCGCCAAGGCGGGCGGCCCCGCGGTCACCGACCCCTACACCACCGGCAGCGCGGCGCCGGTGTGCGGCACGCTGGCGGCGGGCGCCCAGCCGGCGGTGTGAGCGGCTCGCTCAGTCGCCGTCGCGCGGCGGTCGGTCGTCCGGCGTCTCCGGGCCGCCCGGCCCCGCGCCGCCGCCCGCACCGTCTGCGCCGCC
>NZ_WWHX01000191.1 GCF_009862125.1 Streptomyces sp. SID5910 | reverse complement strand
TCGAGGTGTTCCCACTCGGCGGCGGGGACGGCGTGGACGGAGTCGACGAGGCTCGTGATCAACGGGGTTTCCTCCGGCGATGGCGGCTGGGGGCCCGCAGGGCCGGCGCGGCGAGGACGGCGGCCAGGCAGGCGGCGGCTTCGACCCCCCACGGCAGGAGCGGCCCGGCCTCCAGCAGCAGGGTGAACACGGCGGGAGCGGCGACCATGCCGACGGCCCACGAGAACTGGTACAGCCCCTGCGTGAAGCCCCCCGCCGCGCCGGGAGTGAGGCTCACGGACAGTTCGCTCAACGCCGGTCCGAGAAGGATCTCCGCCAGGCTGAACAGCACCATCGCGACCAGGAGGGCCGCCCAGGCGGTGGACGCGAGGCGGGGCAGCGCGGGCAGCGCGAAGGCGCCCATCCCCGCCGTCATGAGCAGATACCCGGCCGCCACGGCGCGGCGCGGCACCTTCGGCGCCAGGTGCGCGGTGACGACGGTCGACAGCCCCGAGACGATGACGGTGTTGACGACGAACAGCGCACTCGCCGCCGACGCCGGAAGCCCCAGGGAGCGGGTCGTGTAGACGGCGACCAGCACGGCGAGCATCGCCTGCGCGAGGACGTAGGGGATGTTCACGGCCACGAGGACCAGATAGCGGCGCGTGTCGTCCGCCCGGCTCACCACCGCGTCCGGCGCCGCGCCCTCCGCCCGCGGGGCAGTCGTGGTGACGGCGGCGAAGCAGAGCGCGGCCAGCAGGTACGTCGCGGCGTCGGCCGCGATCATCCAGCGCAGCGAGCCCTGCCCGAACACCGTCAGCGCCCCCGCCGCCGCGGCGGCACCCGCGGCGAGGCCGACGTTGCGCAGCGAGCCGGTGAACGCGAACCACGACCGGCGCTCCCCGGGCTCGGTGACATGAGTGACGAGGGTGCGCTGCGCGGTGAAGTACATGTTGATGCCCGACTGCACCAGCACGTACACGGCGGCCACGTGCCACAGCTCGTCCGCGGCCAGGAACAGGGCGAACCCGACGGCGGCGACGACGTTCGCCCACACCACGACCGGTTTCGGCCCGGCACGGTCCATGAGGCGCCCGGCGAGGAACGTGACCGGCAGGGCGATCGCCTGCCCCACCGTCGTCGCCACCCCGACCTGCGCCAGCGGCAGACCGCGTACGTCGGTGAAGTACAGCAGCCCCAGCGGCAGGAGCATGCCGTTGCCGACGGAGTCGATCAGATTGCCGGTGATGAAGAGGCCGTGCCCCCGCAGCCCGGGCACGCCCAGGCGCTCCGCGGCACGGGACCGGCGTCGGGGCCCCGCCGTCACGCTCACGGGCACAGCAGGGCGCCGATCTTGCCCAGGACGCCGGCCGCGGGGAAACCGGTCGTCTCGTGCAGCTCCGTCAGTGACTTCACCGTCCTGTCCTCGTCCCCTTCGGGGAGGGTGAACGCGACGATGTCGCCGCGGGAGTCACCGTCGATGACCAGATCGTGCGCGGTGACCACCGCGACGCGCTGCCGCAGCTCCGCCACCACCGCCGGGGGGATGCGGTCCTCGGCGAGGAACTCGACGGCCCACCCGACCCGTTGCGCCATGCCGCCGGTGAGGGGGAGCCCGCGGGCCATGCGGGCGAGGGACGTGAAGGTGTTGGTGCCCGACGCGGCGCACGACAGGGTGGTGGCGCCGCCGATGCGCGGGTTGATCTCCAGGACGACGAACCGGCCTTGGGTGTGTACCAGGTCGACGTTGACCGACCCGCACACCCCCAGCTCCCCGCACAGGGCGACCAGGGCGCGGGCCACGTCGGCGAACGCGGCGTCCGCCTCCTCGCGGGGTCCGCACCAGCGCAGGTCGGCGAAGGTGAACACCGGCTCGGGCCCGGCACGCCCGGTCCAGCACAGCGGCAGCACCTGGTAGGAACCGGGCCGCCCCACGATGTCCACGCTGCACAGGTCGCCCTCGACGACCTGCTCCACCACCGCCGACACCTCCGGCGGGGACGCGAGGTAGGCGTCCAGGTCGGCGGCGCCGCGCAGGGTGCGGATGCCCATGCTGGTCGAGTCCCACACGGGCTTGGACAGCAGCGGGTAGCCGAGCTGTCCGGCCCGTACGCGCAGGGCGTCCCGGTAGCCGGGCACCGGCAGTCCCCGCCCGGCCAGCAGGTCGGAGTCGGTGCGGAAGCCGTCCGGCACCCGCAGCCCGGCCTGCTCGCAGAGCTGCTTGGTCTCCCACTTGTCCACGAGGAGCATCGTCGCCGCGAGCGGAGTCATGATCGTCGGAATGCCCTCGGCGTCCAGCAGCTCCTTGGCCGCGGCGTCACGCAGCGCGTTCTCGCAGGGCAGCGAGATCGACACCGCGGCGTCCGCTCCCCAGGCGGCGACCGCGTCGGCCAGCTCCCGCGGCGTCACCGCCCGGTCCAGCCGCTGCCGGTACCCGGGGAAGTCGTCGTCACCGGCGGCGCCGCTGGTGTGGAACAGCCCGGCCTCGATCCCGTCGGCGGCGAGTGCGCGCACGGCTTGCTGGATGTAGGGGTCGGCGCGCCGGATGCCGACCGACCGTAAGAACGCGATCTTCCGCATCTGTTCAGCCCACTTCCACTCGGGACCGGGCGGCCACCCGGCCGGCCAGTTCGCTTGCCAGGTCGACCGTCTCCGCGCGGGCCACCACATGCCCGACGCGGCAGCTCGAATCCGCCGGCTCGGGCACCGTGTCACCGGGCCGCAGATGCAACTCGCTGTGCGTGCCCGGAACTTCGGGGACGGACACCTGCCGCAGCACCCCGCCCCGCTCGGGCAGCAGGAACCGGATCGTCGCCGCGTCCGCGCGGGAGGCGACGGTGTCGGGGACCCGGCCGAGCACGGCCTGGAGATAGGCCACGGCCTCGCTCACGCCCGTCGCGGCCTCGACGACCTCGCACAGGTTGTCGCCCGGCAGGCGGGCACCGGTCTCGATCACGTACGGCGTCTGTGTGTCCCGGGGGATCTTGACCTCCGTGTGCGCGATCCCGTTGCGCACCCCGACGGCGAGGGCCGCCCGCGCCGCGATGTGCTGCACCTTCCGGGCGAGCGGCGCGGCCAGACCGGAGGGGCAGGTGTGCCCGGTCTCGATCCGGTACCGGCCCTCGGTTGTGTCCTTCCTGACGACCGGCAGGGGGTAGGCCACCCCGTCCGCGACCACCGTCTCGCACGAGAACTCGTCACCGGGGATGTACTCCTGCACCAGGGCTCGCGTGTCGAGCCTCAGTCCGTGCGGGTGGGCGTGGGTGAACCGCTGGGCCTCGCCGACCGCGTGCGGGAGCCGGTCCGGCTCGTCCACCACGGACACCCCCCAGGAGCCGCCCTGCTCCGCGGGCTTCACCACCAGCGGCAGGCCCAGACCGGTGGACCGCGCCACCCGCCGTGCCTCGGCCGCGTCGTGCACGACCGTCCAGCGGGGGGCGGGGATCCCGGCGGCGGCGAACACCTCGCCCATCAGGATCTTGTTCCTGGCAGCGTGCGCCAGCAGCGGATCGTTGCCGGGCAGGCCGACCCGCTCGGCGAGCAGGGCGGCGAGCGGGGTGAACAGCTCGAAGCAGGCGGCGATGCCCGAGACGGCGTGACGCCGGCAGAAGACCTCCATGTCGCGCAGGGCCCCCGGGGCGTCGGTGAGATCCGTCGCGCACACCCCCGCAAGGGCCGACCGCAGCCACTCCGGGTAACCGTCGTGGACGTCCTTGTGCGTGGCCGCGTACAACCGCACCCCCAGCCGCCCGGCGGCCTCGACGAGGAAGCGCCCCGCGTTGCCCATCGGCTCGATCACCAGCACTGCTGGCCCGCGCGGGCCCCCACCGATCGTCATGCGACCAGCAAAGCCGCAGCGCACGGCGGGCGACCATGGTCCTGACCGACGAAAACAACTCCCCGCACAGCACGGCCGTTTGGAGCAATGACCAGTCAACTCGCCAGTAACCACAGGGCATTTGGTGCACACACCCCATGGAGCCGCGCAAGCCCTCCGTGGTCGGATCGCCACGTCAGGTAACCCGCATCCGACCCGAACGGGGACACCACCGTGACCACCCCGCACCAGCAGCTCGCCGACTACATCGACCAGGGGGTCATCCCGCCCTACCAGTACTCGTACCCGCCCCGCTCCACCTACCGCCCCCTCCAGGAGGGCAAGTGGACCATCCACGACGTGTGGGAGAAGGACCTCGCCAACTACCAGGTCCCCGAGCTCAACCTCTACCTGCACGTCCCCTTCTGCGACCGCAAGTGCGGCTTCTGCAACCTCTACACGATCATCAGCACCGACGAGGACGTCTTCGACGCCTACACCGACGCGCTCTGTACCCAGATCCGCGATCACGCGGAGATCATCCAGGCCCGTCGGCTGCGCACCATCTACATCGGCGGCGGCACCCCCGCCCTGCTCAAACCCCGCCACTTCGAGCAGATCTTCGCCACGATCGGCGCCGTGTACCCCAACTGGCGTTCCACCGTCGAGGAAGTCGCCGTCGAGGCCACCCCGTCCTCCATCGCGGACGAGCCCGACGAGTTCAAGGCCCTCATCGACATGGGCCTCACCCGGGCCAACGTCGGCATCCAGTCCCTCGTGCCCCGCGAGATCCGCGAGGCCGGCCGCGGCGGCGAGGACGAGGACGTCATCCGCCGGGCCGTCCACACCGCGCACGAACTCGGCCTGCCCGACCTGTCCACCGACCTGATCATGGGCTTCGCCGGCCAGACCCCCGAGACCTGGCGGCACAGCGTGGACGAACTGGCCGCGCTGCGGCCCACCACCATCAGCACCTACTTCCTCACCGTGCGCCCGGACGCCTGGTTCTCCAAGACCGGCGCCTACCAGTACATGTGGCAGCCCGAGCTGTACGACCGTTACGACTACGCCCGCGAGGTGTTCCTCGACCACGGCTACGTCCAGGAGGGCTCCGTCCGCTACAAGAGGCCCGGCCGGGGCGGCTACGCCCAGAAGGTGCTCACCTTCCACGGCGTGCCCCTGCTCGGCCTCGGCGTCGGCGCCCGCTCCTACACCAGCGTGCTCGACTACATGAGCGGCAGCGTGAAGCCCTCGACGGCCGAGGTCGCCGACTACATCACCAAGGCGAAGAACCACGAACTCGCCCCCGTCACCGGCTTCGAGCTGACCGGTGAGGAGATCGTCCGCAAACGCCTCGTCCTGGACACCTTCGACCTGGACCTCACGGAACTCGACCGCTTCGGCTACCAGGAGCACGCCGCCGAGTTCGAGCCCATCCTCGACGCGGCCGAGTCGAACGGGCTCGTCCACCGCATCGGCCGCCGCGTCCAGCTCACCCCCAAGGGCTTCAAGTACCGCGACATCCTCTCCTGGATGTTCTACTCCGGGCCCGTCAAGGAACTCGACCGGGAGTACTACGAGAAGCTGCACGCCGCCAACCAGCGAGCCCGCAGCAACATGGGAGCAACCCCCTTACGCATCACCGGCATCGACCTGCGCGAGCGGGTCGCATGACCGACCTGTACATCGCGGCGGGCGGAGGGGGCGACCCCATCGGCACCCTCGTCGCCGCCCGTACCGTCACCGTCGACCCGGCCCCGCCGCTGATCGCCACGTACGCCTGGGAACGTCCCGAGGTCGACCCCACCGCCCGGCCCCTCGGGCAACGGGACTTCACCGGGTTGGTCCGCGTCGCCGGCGGCGCGGCCTTCACCGCCGCCACCCGGGCCCGTCCCCCGGCCGGATCGACGATGCCGGGCCTGGCCAGGGACCTGCCCGTGCAACTGCTGCTGCTCGACCCGGCGCAGGGGCTCTTCGCCCTGGCGCGGCAGATCGAGGCCATGGCCGAAGCCGCCGGCGGCCGGATCCGCATCGTCGACATCGGCGGCGACATCCTCACCCACGGCGACGAGCCCACCCTGCGCAGCCCGTTCGGGGACGCGTACACCCTCGCCGCCTGCCACCTCGCCGGCGTCCCCACCACCGTCTACGTCGGCGGTCCCGGTCTCGACGGCGAGATCGGCGAACAGCACCTGCTCGACCGCCTCGCCGGCCGCCACCCGCTCACCCCCACCCGGAACGCGGCCTCGGCGGCCGGCCCCGCACTGGCCTGGCACCCCTCCGAGGCGTCCGCACTGTGGGCCGCCGCCATCCACGGCGCCCGCGGCACCGTCCGCACCGTCCACGACAGCATCCGGCTCACCTCCGCCTCACCGCGGCTCCACCATCTGCCGCTGCGGGAGGCCATCGACCACAACCCGGTCGCCCGAGCCCTCCTGGACGAACGCCCGGCGACCCTGGACGCGGCAGCCGACCTCTCCCACCGGCTCACCGGCATCCACGGACTGGCCCCGGAGCGCGACCGCGCGCCGCGGGAGCAGCCGCCCGCCGGGAGCGCCGCCCTTCTCGACCCCGCCTTCCTCGACCAGGAGCGGGCGATGAAGACGCTCCGCGAAGCGGCCGGCGGCGCCGACCACGTCACCCTCCGGTACGCCGCCCGCGCGCTCGACCTCCCCTGGACGGACATCCCGTCCCTGCGCGAGATCCTCGGGTGCGACACGCCACTGCTCCGGCTCACCTGAGCCACCCGACGGGGGGACCGGCACCCATCCGGTGGCCGGTCCCTCATCGGCGCGCTCCCTACTCCGGGGGCGTGGGAGTGTCGTGCGTCCGGTACATCGCCTGTACGTCCAGCTCCAGTTGCACGGTCGGCCCGACGACCGCGATGCCGCGGGCCAGCATGGAACGCCAGTTGAGCGTGAAGTCCTCCCGGTGCAGCTCCGCCTTGGCGAGCGCCGCGCACCGCAGTTCCTGGTCGTAGCCGCCGTTCACCGTCCCGAGATACGTCGTGTCGAGCCCGACGGAACGGCTCGTGCCGTGCATGGTGAGCGTGCCGTGCAGCGTCCACTTCGAGCCGCCGCGGTACGCGAACCGGGTGCTGGTGAAGTCGATGTACGGATAGCGCTCGACGTCCAGGAAGTCCGCGGATCGCAGATGGTTGTCACGGGTGTTGTTGCCCGTGGTGAGACTGGACGCGTCGATGCGCACCGAGACATGGGAGTCGGCCATGTTCGGCGCGACGCGGATACCGCCCTCGAAACGGGTGAAGCGGCCGTGGACATGGGCCATGCCCACATGCTTGGCGATGAAGCGGACCGCGGTGTGCGGAGGATCGAACAGCCAGGTCCCGGCGGCCGGCAGCTCCGGCTGCCGGGCGGACTCCAGCGCGATCCGCACGGGAGGCAGCGCCACCCCGGCGGTGATGTCGAGGTTCTCGCGGGCCGGCGACAGGCCCTCGGCCACCGTCATCACGCTGTAGGAGCCGGCCGACAGCGTGGCCATGAACCAGCCGTTGGGGTCCGTGGTCCCGTGGGTCGCGACGCGGTGGGTGTCCAGGGCGGTCACGGTCACCTCGGCGCCTCCCATGGGCTGTCCCACGGGGTCGACGACCTCGAAGCCGAATCCCCCGGCCCCCGGCGGCAGGGGCACCGAGAGGCTCGAAGGGGCACCGGACGCGCCGCGGGAACGCCGGCGTCGGAGCAGCCCGAGGGCCATGGAGTTCACCTTTCGTCACACGTGTCACCGTCGAGGCCCGCTCGGCCTCCTGCGTTCGCGGTCGACAGGAACCTCCCGGAACGGGGTCACGGGCGTGGGGCGACGGTTCGTTAACGATCATAAAGCCGCTGCCCGAGGCGAATTCACCCAGGGGTCGTGAGCTGGAACGACTACCCTCCGGCCGACGCCGGCCCCGGTGCTTTGCAGTGCTGCTGTGGCGAAGAACACGGACCCGCGGGCCGTCCGCGGACCCCCGCGAGCGTGGTCCCCCGCGTTCGGGGGACCTGAGGCCGCATGGCGAATGTCGGAAAACACCTGTCGGCGGACGTGCCGGGTCCCGCGCTCAAGCGTGCGCTGACCACCCCGCTGCTGTACTTCTTCATCCTGGGCGACGTGCTCGGCGCCGGCGTCTACGTCCTGGTGGGGCAGGTGGCCGCCGACACCGGCGGAGCGGTGTGGGTGCCGCTCCTCGTCGCCCTGCTGCTGGCGCTGCTGACCGCCGCGTCCTACGCGGAGCTGGCGACCAAGTACCCGAGGGCGGGGGGGAGCCGCCCACTACGCCACACGCGCCTTCGGGCCGTTCGCCGGGTTCCTCGCGGGGTTCTGCATGCTCGCCGCCGGCATCGTCTCCGTGGCGGCGCTCGCCCGGGGCTTCGGCGGCGACTACCTGTCCGCCTTCGTGACACTGCCGGTGGGCGCCGTCGCCGTCGTGTTCCTCGCCCTGCTGGCCCTGGTCAACGCCCGCGGCATCAAGGAGTCGACCCGCGCCAACGTCGTCGCCACCGTCATCGAGGTCGGCGGCCTGGCCGTCATCGTCGTCCTCGGCGCGTGGCTGCTGCTGCGCGGCGACGGCGACGTGGGGCGGCTCGGCCGGCTCGGCACCCCGGAGAAGGGGGCCGCGGCGGCCGTACTGAGCGGCTCCGTGCTGGCGTACTACTCCTTCGTCGGGTTCGAGACGTCCGTGAACGTCGCCGAGGAGACCCGCGACCCACGCCGCTCCTACCCCCGCGCCCTGTTCGGCGCCCTGGCCACCGCGGGGGCCGTGTACGTCCTGGTGGGCCTCGCCGCCTCCGCGGCCGTCCCGACCTCCCGGCTCGCCGAGTCGAGCGGGCCGCTGCTGGAGGTCGTCGAGGCGGCCGGCGGCGTGCCGACGCGCCTGTTCAGCGCCATCGCGCTCGTCGCCGTCGCCAACGGCGCGCTGCTCACCGGCATCATGTCCTCCCGGCTGGCCTACGGCATGGCCCGGGACGGGCTCCTGCCCGCCGCGCTGACCAAGGTGCTGCCCGGCCGCCGTACACCGTGGGCCGCGATCGCGGTGACGACGCTGCTGGCGATGCTCCTCGCGCTCACGGGCAGTGTCGCGACCCTGGCGTCCACCCTGGTCCTGCTGCTTCTCGTGGTCTTCTTCATGGTCAACACGGCGGTTCTCGTCCTGCGCCGTGATCCGGGCGACGGAGACCACTTCCGGACGCCGACCGCGCTGCCCGTGCTGGGAGCCGCGTCCTGCGTCGTGCTGGCCACGCAGATCGAGGCCGAGGTGTGGCTGCGCGGCCTGGCGGTCCTGGCCGTCGGAACGGTGCTCGCCACCGTCGCCACCGTACGGCGGACCGGGCGCGGCGGGGGAGAGGGCACGCCCCGTGACGCCGGCTCCGCTCGGGAGCCCGAAGCGGGGTAGCGGGTTCCCTCCGGGAGTCCGACGCGGGGTAGCCGCTTCCGTGGCCGCCCCGCCCACCTACCGCCCCGCCCACCTACCGCCCCGCCTACCTGCCGCTCCACCACCGAGCGCCCGCCACTCCTCCGCCGGCCGCGAGCGCTCCCGCCACCACCAGGGCCGCGACGATCCGTCCCGTGCCGAATCCTGCGCCGGTGACCGGCGTCGCCGCGGCGGTCAGTACCACCCCGGCTCCCGCGCAGGCCCCGAGTGCCTCGGCCCACACGCGTGCGGCCCCGCGACCCCACCTCCACGGCCAGGTCTCGCTCGCCACCAGGTACGCGACCAGCAGGACCGTCACCCCGGCGCCCTCCCACCAGGCCGGGTCCCCGGCGGCCGCGATCACCACGACGGCGCACGCCAGCACGGTCGTCCGGTGCCGCACGAGCGCGTCCGGCCGGCGCGCCGACTCCAGGGACGGCCGCCGGTCCACCGCGGGCGCGGCCCACGCCGCGAAGAGGACCGCGCAGCCGAACAGCAGCGCCTCCCGCCCGGCGTCCACCGTCGCCCACGGCCGCCACGCCGCCGCGACGGCCGCCACGCCGAGCAGCCGCACCGGCACGGTCCTCGCCCAGTACCCGGCGTACTCCCGAAGCCCGGCCCGCGCACCGTGTTCCGTCATCGCCCCCGCCCCCGGTTCCCGACCCGCCCCGACAGCAACGGCGCCAACGCCAGATCCAACGACTCGCCGACGGTGTGCCGCAGCACCGGCACCCCGCTGTCCCGCAGGGCGAACCGCATCGCGTCCCGGTCCGCGTGCCACAGCCGCAGCCCCAACTCACCCGCCGCGTCACCTAGTTCGACGCGCGGATCCCCGCTGGGAATCTCCACGACGACCGGCCGGCGCCCGCGCCCCTGAAGGTCCCGCAGCACCTTCAGGATCCGTGCGTCGCTCAACGGGGTGAACACGTACACGAGCGCCCCCTCCGGCAGCGCGGGCGGCGGCACGCGTTCCAGTCCGGTCCCTTCGAAGCGCCGGTCCTTGCGGACGTCGAGGACGCTCTCGACGATGCGGTAGAACGCCGCGTCCCCGGTCCCCGGCGTCAGCCACCGCGTGGTGCCGCCCGTCGAGACGACCCCCACCTGGTCGTGGGTGCGCAGATAGGCCCGGGTGAGACCGGTCGCGGCGCGCACCGTCTCGTCCAGGGACGACATCCCGGTCACCGGGTCGACGACGTCCCCGAACGCGTCGAGCAGCATCACCGTGTCGGCGGCCCGCTCGGCCGCGAACCGGTGCAGCTGCACGGAACCGCGACGCGTCGTCGACGGCCAGTGGATGCGCCGCTGCCGTTCCCCGGGCACCCACGGCCCCACCCCGACGACCTCGACGCCCTCACCGGCCTGCAACGAGGCGTGCTCGCCGAGCCGCTGCGGCAGCCGCGCCGGGATCGGCGTGAACCGGGCCTGCGCCGCGTGCGGGAACACCGACACCTCACCCGCATCGACCCGCACCGTGCGGCGTACGGTGCCCCCGGCGTCGTACACGTCGAGGTCCACCGGGCCGAGCGTCCAGCGCCCCCAGAGCAGCGCGGTGTGCCGCAGCGTCACCGTGGACGCACCGACACCGACCTCGTCCAGCCGCAGGCCCGGGCCGAGCGTGACGCCGGGGTCGAGACGGACGGCGCCGCCGTCGTGGGCCACCGAGACGCGGACGGTGACGGTGTCGCCCTCGAAGCAGCGGCTCGGCTCGACGGTCACCGACGTCTCGACGCGCCGGGCGTACGCGCGCGGCAACGCGAACGCCAGCAGGACCAGCGGCGCCGCCGCGAGCGCCAGCAGCCACGCCCGGCCGGTCAGCAGGGCGGCGGACAGCGCGACGACGGCGACGGTCA
>NZ_WWHX01000190.1 GCF_009862125.1 Streptomyces sp. SID5910 | reverse complement strand
TGCCCTTCTGGCCCTGGGTGATGTCGAAGGTGACAGCCTGGCCTTCCTGGAGCTCGCGGTACCCGCTGGCGTTGATGTTGGAGTAGTGCGCGAAGACGTCGGGGCCGCCGCCGTCCTGCGCGATGAAGCCGAAGCCCTTTTCCGAGTTGAACCACTTGACGGTACCGCTGGCCATGCCTTTGCCTTTCAGCCGATATCGGATCCGCACCGCGCGGACCCGGAGGTGGTCGTCGGGTCCAAGGCACTGCACAGCAGACCGCCCGCACCACGGTGCGGGCGGTCGGGTCGAACCACGACATCTGTCTCTGACGCTACACGGCATGTCCGCGCCTCACCAGTGAGTAAGGGGTCCGAGCATGAACGGTGTTGCGCCCTCGGGTGCGTCCGCGGCCGCCCGGTCCGAGCTGTCCGGCGGCGTCGGGGGCCCCTTCCGTCACTCCCCGCGCACGATGTCGTCGTGCGCCATACGGGCGAGACCCGGGGCGTCGGCACGACCCGGTCGCGCGGGTGGTCAACCAATGAGGTGCCCACCTACCGAACCGGAGGTTGAGATGAGCGTCAGGAAAGCCCTGGCCCTGGGGGTCGGCGCGGTGATGTGCACCGGCCTGCTGGGAACGGGCTGCGCCTCGCGGACGCCCGACGGACCCCCCGCGCGGCAGGCGTCGCCCCGCCCCGCTCCGGCGGCTCCCACCGCCCGGCCGCTTCCCGGGCTCGGGCCCGCCGTCCGGGCCCGGGTGCCCGCGGCCGCGGGGCAGGTCCTGGTGGTCCGGGGTGCGTCACAGGACGCCAACCGGGCCCAGGTGGTGCTCTACGAACGGCACCCCGTGCGGGGCTGGGAGGCCGTGGCGGGCCCCTGGTCGGCGCACAACGGGCTGCGCGGCTGGACGGAGGGCCACAGCGCGGGAGACCTGCGTACGCCCGTCGGCGTCTACGGCATCAGTGACGCGGGAGGCCGGCTGCCGGACCCGGGCACCCGCCTGCCCTACGACCAGGACCCGGAGTTCGCGCTCTCGGGCACCGGCCACCTGGGTGAGGACCTGGAGGGCTCCTTCGACTACGTGATCGCCGTCGACTACAACCGGGTGCCCGGCACCACCCCGCTGGACAAGACCCGGCCCCTGGGCGAGGGCAAGGGCGGCGGGGTGTGGATCCACGTGGACCACGGCGGGCCGACCAACGCCTGCGTGTCCCTGGACGAGGAGCACATGCGCGCACTGCTGCGCGCCCTGGACCCGGACCGGAGGCCGGTCGTCGTCATGGGGCCCGCCCCGGCGCTGGCGCGGTAGCGGGACACGGCGGCAACGGCCCCGCCACGGCCCGGGCGTGTGCCGTGGGCCGTGGCGGGACCGGTGCGGTGCGCGCGGGTCAGTTCTGCGTGGCCCGCCAGCGCTGCCGGGCTCCCCCTTCGTCGGCGGACTGGACGACGAGGCCGTCGGCGCCGGCGGTCAGGGTGAGTCCGCTGTGCCGTGCCTTCAGGGTGAGCGTCCCGTCCTGCGCGGTGACGTTCCACTGCTGGTTGGCGGTGCCGGTGCAGGTGTACTGGACCACCGTGGCACCGGCGGCCTGGGAACTGCCGGCCACGTCGGCGCAGAGGCCGCTGCCGGCGTTCTTCAGCTGGTAGGTGCCGTCGTCGTTCCGGGTGACGTTCCACTTCTGCGCCGCCGACGTGGAGGCCGCGCCGACCCGCAACTGGCCCGCGTCCGTGTCGCCGGGCGCCTCCAGCTGCTCGTCGCCCCCGGTGTGGGCCAGGGCGTACTGGCCGTCCGGGATCGCCGGCGGCACGACCTCCTCGTCACCCACGTCCATCGCGAAGACGTGCACGGCGCTGTTCGCCGGCAGGGTGACGGCGGCGACGTCCTTGGCCGGGTCGATGCGCAGCGTCTTGGTGTAGAGGCGGTAGTCGACGGTGTCGTAGGCGGGGCCGGCCGGGGTGTTCTTGCCCTTCGTGGTGATCGCGGTCTTCGCGCCGTACTGGTCGGCGGGCAGGCAGCACCAGTTGGGGAAGCCGAGCTTGGCCTCGGTGGTGGTGCCGTCGGTGTAGTGGACGGTCGCGGTGCCCTCGGCCGTGCCGCTGGTCCCCGTGCCGAGGAAGGCCAGCGCGTTGCCCTTCTCGTCGCCGGAGACCTGGACGGTCTGGCCCTTGCCCGTCACGTTGTCGGGGGTGCCCGGTGCCGCGTCGGGCCAGGTGAAGGAGAAGCCGTTCGCCTGAACGGCGGCGCCCGGGGTGACGCCCTTCTGGGCCAGCCGTTCCGCGATGAAGCTGGAGCCGCCGCCGTCGATGTCGCCGGGCTTCGGGTCGTCCTGCTTCGTCACGCCGACGTTGTCGGCGGCCGAGGCGAGCGAGGAGTGCGCCAGGGTGGTGGCGGTCCGGGTGTCCACGGAGTACGTGCCGTGCTGCCGGGTCGTGTACGAGGCCCGGGCGGAGAGGTCGTACTTGCCCGGGGCGGCGCCCTTCGGGGGTGTCACGGTGAAGCGCGCCGTGAAGGTGCCGCCGTCGGGCAGGGCACGGGTGCCCGTTGGCCCGGCCGCGGCCACCTGCCAGCCCTCGGGGGCGGCGACGGCCGATCCGGTGACCGTGACCGGCTTGCCGGTGCCGTTGGTGACGGCGACGTCGACCTGCTGGGACTCCCCGATGGTGCCGATGGCGGCGGTACGGGCGTGGAGGGCGACGGCACGGTCCTCGGGGTGGGTGCCGCCGACGGAGGCGGCTCCGTCGATGCGCACGGTCAGCTGCTTGCCCGAGGAGACCTGGGCGGTCTTGACGTGCACGACGCCGGTGCCGGCGTCGTAGTACCAGCCGGACGGCGCGGCCTCCAGCGCGCGCTCGGACGCCACCTCGCGCAGCCGCTTGCCGTCGGCGCGGACGCCGGACGGGTCGGTGTCGGTGTGCACGGTCAGGCCGTAGCGCCGCTGGGCGGGCTTGCCGTCGTACGCGCCCTTGAGTGCGCCGATGCGGATGTCCACGGGGCCGCGGCGGCGGGCGTCGGGCGCGCTCACGGTGATGCGCTGCGTGGCCGACTCGCCCTTGGCGGCGGCCTGGGTGCGGCCGTCGTCCTCGTAGAGGGTGAAGGCGGAGTCGCCCTCGGGGTAGAGGTCGAGGTCGAGGCGGCCCGACTTCTTGCCCTGCGCCCAGTCGGTGGTGCCCTCGGGGAACATGGGCACGACGGCGCCGGCGCGCACGAACAGCGGGAGGGTGTCCAGCGGCGCCTGGTAGCCGTCCAGGGTCTGTCCGCCCTCGTACACGCGGCCGGTCCAGTAGTCGACCCAGCGGCCCTCGGGCAGGTGGATGCCGTCGCGGACGTCGCTGTCCTCGTAGACGGGGGCGACGAGGAGGTCGTCGCCGGCGAGGAACTCGTACTTCGCCTTGTCGCCCCAAGTGTCGGGGTCGTTCGGGTAGTTGAGGTACAGGGGGCGGGTGGGGCCGACGCCGGTCTTCGAGGCGTTCGCCAGGTGCGTGTAGAGGTAGGGCAGCAGCCGCTCGTGCAGCAGCAGGTACTTCTTGTTGATCGCCGTGTAGGGCGCGCCGTACCGCCAGGGCTGCTTGTCGCTCGCCGCCCAGCCGCTCATGGCGTAGGTCATCGGCAGCAGCATCTTCCACTGGAGGTCGCGCACATAGGTCTCGGCGCTGCCGCCGAAGATGCCGTCGACGTCGCCGGTGGTGACGGGCTGCCCGGACATGGTGGAACCGGCGTAGGTGGGGATCTGCCAGCGGATGTAGTCCCACGAGCCGGACTGGTCGCCGCTCCACGTCGCGCCGCAGCGCTGGGTGCCGGCCCAGCCCTCGATGGTGAGCACGCTCGCCCGGTCGGCGCTGTGCTGCTCGATGCCGTCCCGGGCCTTCTCGCAGGCGTCCAGGGCGAAGCGGTAGCCGGGTCCGACCCAGGCGACGTCGGTCTTGCGCACCCGCACGCCGGCGGCGACCTCGGACTCCTGCTCGGTCAGGTCGGCCTCGGTCCACAGCCCGAGTTCGGAGCCGTGCCCGTGCAGCATGTCGCCGGTCGCGGGGAGGTCCTCGTAGCCGCAGCCGTAGCCGTCGTTGACGAGCATCCAGCCGAGTGGCATGCCCTCCTTGGCGTAGCCGTCGGCGATGGCGCGGGAGTCGCGCAGGGTCTCGCGTTCACCGCGGTTGGCGTTGTGCAGGTAGCAGTCGGCGTCGCCGAGTTCCATGGCGTACATGGGCAGCAGGGCGGGGCGGCCGGTGAGTTCGGTGTAGCCGTCGATGACCTGCTTGGCGTCGCCGACGAAGTAGTAGGCGTCGAAGCGCTGTTCCTGGTGGGTGGTGCGCACCGGTGCGCCGAAGTCGTAGCGGCCGGGGGCGAAGGTGTTGCGCAGGACGCCGTAGCCGTTGCTGGAGAGGTAGAACGGCGCCGCGTTGGGGTTGCCGCCGTCGTTCCAGTCGTAGTCGCGGCTGATGTCGATGCTCTGGCCGCGGTGGCTGAAGCGGCCGTTCTGCATGCCGCCGCCGAAGAACTGCTCCCGGGCGCCCTGTCCGAGGGTCTGCGCGGTGCCGTCGGCGGACCAGGACAGCGGTGCGGTCTCCCGCCACAGCTGCTTGCCGTGCTCGTCGGCGAGGGCCAGGGTGACGGGCGACTTGGTGACCGTCAGGGTCGCCTCGTCGGTGCGGATGACGTAGGCGTCGCGGGTCTCGGTGTGTCTGGAGTGGGCGCCCTTGTAGTCGGTCTTGACGACGATGTCGGCGTCCGGGGCCTCGGGGTCCGCGGGGTCGTCGTTCGCCGGGTCGGTGAAGTGGCCGTCGGGGGCGAGGCGGACGCGGAAGAGGTCGTCGTCGGGGAAGCTGATGCGGAGCTTCGCGTCGCCCGAGGAGACGGTGTAGGTGTCGCCGTCCGCGGTGAAGCCGGTGGCCTCGCCGAGCCGGCCGTCGGCGGCGGCGGAGGCGTCGCGGGGGCCCGCGTACGACGGCACCGCGGCCGTGAGCAGCGCCGCGGCCAGGGCGGCGGCGAGCAGACGCGCTCGGGACTGACCGTTCATGGTGCCCTCCGGGGTCGGTCGGCGCTGCGGCCCGCGTGCGCGTGGGGGCGACCGGTGCGTCCCGAGGCAACAGGCGTGGCACAGCTGGCATTTCGGGCAGAACGACAAGACTCCCCCGGTGAGCTGTCCGCGTCACCGCCGGAGCGCTGTCGGTGCACGACTCTGGCGGGCCCGGCCCGGACATGTCAATACGTGCTCGATGCAAAGCCGTTTCGAGCAGTTCCGAGCACGACGGGCGGGGTTCGGTTGTCCGGTGGCGCGACTCGACGCCCGGCCGCACGTCGGGGCGCACGTCCGGTCACACGTCGGGGTGCTGTCAGAAAAGGCGTTCCTGCGCGCCGGCCGGCTTCGGGCGCGGCCGGTCGCGGCGTGGGGTGGCCCGCTCGGGGGCCTCGTCGCCGAACAGGGGTGCCGTGCCGTACTCGTCGGGCTCGGCCGGGACGGTGGCGGGACCCGTGCCCACGTTCAGCCGCAGCGGGGCTTCCCGGTCGAAGTCCCCCGGGGTCATCGCCGTCCACTCCCGGTCCTGCCGCTCACCCACGCACCGACACCTCTCTCGCACCGCGAGCCGCGGTTGCCGCCGCTCGGCCTGTTGTGAGGGATTCTGCCCGGTCCGCGCCCCGCCTCACCGGGCGCGTCGGGCATCACGAGGCTCAGCTCACTGGTGTGGCCCCGCGCACGGGGGAGAACGCGGGGCCACACGAGCAAGCTATCGGAGTGGTCCGCCGCCCACCAGTCCGGGCTCGGTGCGTCAGGCCGCTCGCTCGCGGTCCCGCACCGCGCGCAGGTGCGGGGCGGCGGTGCGGACGGCGCTGACCCGGTAGGTCGTCCTGGCCGGGTCGGTCACGGGGTCGCCGAGCGTGATCCGGCCGGCGGCGTGCAGCGCGTCGCACTCGGCGGTCGGCAGGGCGACGTAGCAGCCCCCCTTGCCGGTGGCGGAGTCCAGCGGCCGCCAGTAGCTGTATCTGCGCCGGCCGCCCTCCCGGACGGTGACGAAGACGGGGGTGCGGGTGTCGGAGACGATCCGCAGGACGTCGGACTCCGCGGTGCTGAGGGGGCCGCCGCCCGTGCGGGGCCGCCGGCGCCCCGGGGCGGGCACGGCGCCGAGGGGAGGGACGGCACCGAGCCGGGCGGGGCGGCCGGTCGCGCGCGGGGCGGCGGTCTGCGGGAGCAGGGCGGTGGGCGGCATCGGCATGGCCTTTCCAGGTCAGTGACTCGAGACCGCCTACCCGGTCCGGCCGGTGTTGATCTCGCTTTCGGCCGCATTCTTCAGTACGGCACTGACAATGCCCCTGCCCCGCGCTCCCGTTGCGACGCCTCAGCCCTGGAACGGGGCCGCGCCCGCGCCCGCCTTCGCCAGGGGGTGGGGGTTGAGGCGGGCGAAGCCCTCCTGCCGCTCGTAGGGGAAGTAGGGGTAGGGGGCGGGCCGGGCGCTCGCGGCGTCGAGGCGGGCGACCTGGTCCTCGGTCAGGGACCAGCCGACGGCGCCCAGGTTCTGCCGGAGCTGCTCCTCGTTGCGGGCCCCGATGAGGACCGAGGAGACGGTCGGGCGCCGCAGCAGCCAGTTGATGGCGATCTGGGGGACGGTCCTGCCCGTCTCCTCGGCGACGGCGTCGAGCGCGTCCACCACGCGGTAGAGCTGCTCGTCCTCGACGGGCGGGCCGTAGTCGGCCGTGGCGTGCAGCCGGCTGCCGGCGGGGAGCGGCTGCCCACGGCGAATGCGGCCCGTCAGCCGTCCCCAGCCCAGGGGGCTCCAGACGACGGCCCCGACACCCTCCTCGACGCCCAGCGGCATGAGTTCCCACTCGTAGTCCCGGCCGACGAGGGAGTAGTAGACCTGGTGCGCCGCGTACCGCTGGTACCCGTGCCGGTCCGCGTCGGCCAGCGACTTCATCAGCTGCCATCCGCTGAAGTTCGAGACGCCGGTGTAGCGGAGCTTTCCGGCGCGGACGAGGTCGTCGAGGGTGGACAGCACCTCGTGGACCGGGGTCCGCGCGTCGTAGGCGTGCAGCTGGAAGAGGTCGATGTAGTCCGTGTCCAGCCGGCGCAGGGCCTCGTCGACCGCCTTGATCAGCCGGGCCCGCGAGGTGCCCGCGTCCGCGGGTCCGTCGCCGGTCGGCAGGCCGGCCTTGGTGGAGATGATCACCTGGTCGCGGCGTCCCTTGAGGGCGGCGCCGAGCACTTCCTCCGACGCGCCGGCGGAGTAGACGTCGGCGGTGTCGAACATGTTCACCCCCGCCTCCAGGCAGATGTCGACCAGCTTGCGCGCCTGCGCCTCGTCGGTGTCGCCCCACGCGCCGAAGAGCTCCCCGCGTCCGCCGAAGGTGCCCGCGCCGAAGCTGAGTGCCGGAACCATGAGCCCGGACGCGCCCAGTCGCCTGTATTCCATCGTCGTATCCCCTCGTTCGGCCGTTCCGCCGGCAACGCGGCAGGACGGACACCAACCATTTAACGGGACGTGCGTTCCGTTAAGATGTCCAGAGACTAGCACCGAACCAGCGCCTAATGGAACCGGAGTACCGTTATGACGTCTGACAGCGTGGAGCCGGGCACCGTCCGCCCGGGTGGCCGCACGGCTCGGGTGCGGTCCGCCGTGCTGCGGGCCGCCGGTGACGCCCTGGCCGAGCACGGCCTGGCCGGCCTGGACCTCGCCGACGTGGCCCGGCGCGCAGAGGTCGGCAGGACCACGGTCTACCGCCGCTGGGGGACCCCGGCCAACCTGGTCGCGGACCTGCTCACGGACATGGCCGAGCAGTCCCTCCCGCGCACGGACACGGGCAGCCTCGCGGGCGACCTGCTCGCCAACGCCCGTCTCGTGCAGCGCACGCTGGCCGACGCGCGGCAGGGCGCGCTGTTCAAGGCGATGATCGCCGCCGCGACCTGTGACGCGCAGGCGGCGGCCGCCCTGCGCCGCTTCTACGACACCCGAATCGCGGAGTGGGAGCCCTGCGCCCGGGGGGCCGTCGAGCGCGGCGAACTGCCCGAGGGCACCGACACGCGCGAGGTGATCCGCGCGGTGTCCGCCCCCCTGTACTACCGCCTGCTGACCACGGGCGAGCCGCTCGACGAGGCGGCCGCGGACCGCGCCGCGGAAGCCGCGGTGGCGGCGGCGCGGGCGGGGGTCTTCGCGGCGGCCGGGGACTGAGGGGGAGCGGGCTCCTCGGGGGGAGCCGGGGAGCCCGCGGGCATTTTCGGCCGCGGGCTTTTTCTCTCGTCCAAAGCCTTGCCCGATTGATGCCTCACCACTTAAATCACAGCTTGAACTAAGCGGCTTCACAAAGCCGTTCGCCCCGACAGCCCTGTCCGCACCCGCAGAAAGCTCACGCATGAGACTCAGATCCCTGGGTGTCGCGCTCGTCGCCACGGCGGCGCTCGTCACCCTTCCCGCACCGGTGACGGCCTCCGCGGCCGACACCCCCCTCTCCCAGGGCCGCACGGTCACGGCCTCGTCGACCGAGAACGCCGGAACGGCCCCCGGCAACGCCGTCGACGGCGACACCGGCACGAGGTGGTCGTCGGCCGCGAGCGACAACCAGTGGCTTCAGGTCGACCTCGGCGCCACGGCCTCCGTCACCCGGGTCGTCCTCGACTGGGAGGCCGCGTACGGCAAGGACTACCGGATCCAGCTCTCCCCGGACGGGAACACCTGGACCGACGCGAAGACGGTGACCGGCGGCGACGGCGGCACCGACACCCTGGACGTCTCGGGGCAGGGCCGCTACGTCCGGATGCAGGGCGTCCACCGGGCCACCCCCTGGGGCTACTCCCTGTGGGAGTTCCAGGTCTTCGGCACCACCGGCGGCACCACGCCCGGTGCCTGCGGCACGGACAACGCGGCCCGCGGCAGGCCCGCCTCCGCCTCCTCCGTCGAGAACGCCGGGACCCCCGCCTCCGCCGCCTTCGACGGCGACGCCGGCACCCGCTGGTCCAGCCAGGCGTCCGACCCGCAGTGGGTGCAGGTCGACCTGGGTGCGGTACGGGACCTGTGCAAGGTCGACCTCAGCTGGGAGGCCGCCTACGCCAAGGAGTTCCGCATCGAGGCCTCCTCGGACGGACAGAGCTGGCACACCCTCAAGAGCGTGACGGGAGCCACCGGCGGCAAGGCCTCCTACGACGTCAGCGGCTCGGGCCGGTACGTCCGCGTCCAGGGCACGGTCCGCGCCACCGGCTACGGCTACTCGCTGTGGGAGGTCGCCGTCCACACCGGCACGACCGGCACTCCCCCGGTCGAGGGCGGCGGTGACCTGGGTCCGAACGTCATCGTCGTGGACCCCTCCACGCCGAACCTCCAGCAGAAGTTCGACCAGGTCTTCGCCCAGCAGGAGACGAGCCAGTTCGGCAGCGGGCGCTACCAGTTCCTGATGAAGCCGGGCACCTACAACGGCATCAACGCCCAACTCGGCTTCTACACCTCCGTCTCCGGGCTCGGACTCAACCCGGACGACACGCAGATCAACGGTGACATCACCGTGGACGCCGGCTGGTTCAACGGCAACGCCACCCAGAACTTCTGGCGTTCGG
>NZ_WWHX01000189.1 GCF_009862125.1 Streptomyces sp. SID5910 | reverse complement strand
TCCGCACCGAGAATCCGCTCACGATCCGCGGCCACCCGCTCCTCGATATCGATCGCCTCACTCGTCCGCCCCACCTCCTTGTAGGAGGCGGCAAGGCCGGCACGTGCGGAGAGGGTGTCGGGGTGTTCCGGGCCAAGGGTTCGATCACAATCCGCAGCCACCTGCGCGAGCAACTCGATGGCCTCACTCGTCCGCCCGACCTGCTGGTAGGAAGCGGCAAGGTTGGCGCGCGCGGTCAGGGTGCTGGGGTGATCGGCACCCGAGATCCGCTCGTGATCGGCGACCACCTTCTCCTCGATGTCAAT
>NZ_WWHX01000020.1 GCF_009862125.1 Streptomyces sp. SID5910 | reverse complement strand
ACGCTGGTCGCCGTCGCGTTCGGCGGCTTCCAGTTGGCGCATGTGCTCGCCGACGCACGCCTCCAGCGACGTATCGACGACGCCGGCCGGGCGACCCTGACCTCCGTGGCGGGCCTGGGCACCGAGCTGGGCACGGTCGCGGTGTACGGGGGGTACGGGCTGGCCGCGTCGCAGACGGGGCACGGCACCGCGTTCGCGATCTTCGCGGTGCCGTACCTGCTGACGGCGGTGGTGCTGATGGCCGGCCGGACTACAGCTTCGGCTGCCAGGGCACGACCCTGAAGTCGCCGGTGCCCTGCTTCACCTTCTCGAACGGTGCCGACCCCACGCACCGGGGCAGCAGCCCGTCGGTCTCGGCGGGCGATCCGGTCGCGGCCCAGCTGTAGCCCAGGCGGTCGTGGCGGCCGAGGTCGTGGACCGTGACGCCGACCCGCTTGCCCGTGGCGCCGGGCAGGTCGGAGGCGGTGATGACGCCGGACACCACGGCCACGTCGCCGCCGGTCAGCAGGCAGTCGACGGTGGCCTTGGCGCGGGCGCCCTTGCCGTTCAGGTAGTGGCTGAACTCGAAGGTCCCGGTGGCCTTGAGCGGGTCGTCGTCGTCCTGGGCGGCCAGGTGGGCGTCGAAGGTGAACGTGATGTCGTCCCCGGCCGACCGGTACAGCTTCGCGGTCCCGGTGAGGGCCGCCGCCTCCCTGGCGTGGCCCGCGTGGCTCTCGTGCGGGCCCGAGGCGACGGCCGCGCCCGTCGTGGCGGCGGTGAGCAGCAGCGCGACGCAGAGCGCGGCGGTCGTGGTACGGCGTTTCATGGCGGTCCTCTCGCAGGCGGAACCCGGTGAACGGAACGGTCACCACTGTCCCGGCACGGCACGTGCGCCACATCGCCCCGGGGGCGGCATTGCCCTCCGCCGCGCGGCGGGCAACGACGGGCGAGGGCTGCGCCCCGGGGAGGACGGCGG
>NZ_WWHX01000002.1 GCF_009862125.1 Streptomyces sp. SID5910 | reverse complement strand
TGTTCGGGTCGGTCCTGGTGGGCGCGGACGGCACGGTGCTGGCGGAGGACCGCAACCGGGTGGCGTCCGGCGACCGCACCCGGCACCCCGAGTTCGAGCTCGCGCGCTGGTCCGCCGCCCACCTGGCCCCCGGGGAACGGGCCGGGGCGACGGTCTACACGTCCGGCGAGCACTGCCCGATGTGTGCCGCCGCGCACGCCTGGGTGGGCCTCGGGCGCATCGTGTACGTCGCCTCGTCGGAGCAGCTCGGCGTCTGGCTGGCGGAACTGGGCGTGCCCGCCCCGCCGGTCCGGGCGCTGCCCGTCGGCGAGGTGGCGCCCGGCGTCGAGGTCGAGGGCCCCGTGCCCGAGCTGACGGAGGAGGTGCGGGCGCTGCACCGCCGGTTCCACGGGTCGGGCGCCTGAAGCACACGACACCCCCGACGCGACCGCGCGTCGGGGGTGTCGAGGGGCCCGGGGGCCGAAGGAGGAGGGTGCGGCCCGCCGGACCGGACCGGCCGACTCGGTCCGGCGGGGTGGGCACCTGGCACACCCCGCCGGCGCGAGACCAGAGCGGACGTCCGTCTCGGTCAGCTGCCGGCTCCCGGGCGGAAACGCCGGTAGAGGACCGCTCCCCCCAGGATCAGCGCCGCACCGCCCGCGAGGGCGGGCAGGGTCGTGTCCGCGCCCGTGTGGGCGAGGGTCTCCACGGCCCGCGGCGGCGCGGAGTGCGGGGTCGGCTGGGGCTGCGCGCGCTCCACCGGAGGCGTGGAGGGAGCCGGCTTCTCCGGGGTCCGCGGTTCCTCGGGACGGTCCTCGGAGGTGTTCACCGACTCGTTGCCGACGGCCGGGTTGCCGATGCCGACCACGTTCACGCTGTTGCCGCTGACGTTCACCGGCACGTGCACCGGTAGCTGCACGTTGTTGCCGGAGAGCACGCCCGGCGAGCCCTTCGCCTCACCCTCGGCGACGGCACCGCCTCCCGAGGTGCCCGACGGTGCGTCCGTCCTCTCGTGCGCCGTGGCGCCCGTGCCGGTGTTGGCACAGCTGTTGCCCACGGCCGGGTTGAGGAGCCCGACCACGTTCACCGTGTTCCCGCACACGTTCACCGGGACGTCCACGGGGACCTGGACGGTGTTGCCGGAGACCACTCCCGGCGATCCGGCCGCGGAGCCGACCGCGGCGGCACCGTCGGACGCGAACGCCGCGTACGCCGGCATCGTCACGGCCAGCGCGCCGGAGGCGGCGACAGCGAACACACCGTTTCGGGTAACCCTTCTCATGAGGTTCCCTGCCTTCCAAGACAATGTCGCGGGCGCTCGCCCGCACCGGTTAAAACGCGGGCGCACCATCCGAGTTATGGCTTATCGGCCTTTCACTCCATCGAGTGGGCGGTTTGTCGAACGAGCGGCCCGGTGTCCGTACGCCCGCGCAAGCCTTCCCACAGGCGGCGAAAGCGCCCGGAGGCGCCGGGTGCGAGGCCCGTTTATGGTGAGCGAGGGCGCCGACGACCGGTCCTCGACGGGGCGTCCCGGGAGGCATCGATGCTGGTCAAGCTGTCGACTCGGCCGTCGGTCCGGCGCTGTGCGGTCACCGGAGCGCTCGGGCTGGCCCTGCTGGGCGCGAGGCTGCCCGCCGCGACCGCGGACGCCGACGGCCCCGGCCTGTCCCGTTTCTACGACCAGAAGATCAAATGGTCGGCGTGCGGGGGCATGGAGGTGCCGAAGGACCTCCAGTGCGGGAAGGTCACCGTCCCCCTGGACTACGACCACCCGAAGAGCGGAACCCTCGACCTGGCCCTCGCCCGGTACCGGGGGACCGGCCACCCGCGGGGCTCGGTGCTGCTGAACTTCGGAGGGCCGGGCGGCTCGGGCGTCGACGAACTCGCCGCCGGCGGCAAGGACTTCATGCACCTGACCAACGGCTACGACGTGGTGACGTTCGACCCCCGCGGCGTCGGCCGCTCCTCGCCCGTGACCTGCGGCCCCGCCACCGGGGAGATCATCGAGGCGACGGACGGGGACGAGGAGATCGGCGATCCGCGCTCCGTGCTCCGCAAGCTGCGCGACGCGGCGACCGAGTGCGCGAAGCACTCCGGCCCCGTGCTGCCCCACATCGGCACGGTGAACGCCGCCCGGGACATGGACGTGATGCGCGCGGCCCTCGGTGACGACCGGCTCAACTACCTCGGCTTCTCCTACGGCACGCGCCTCGGCGCGGTCTACGCGGCGCAGTTCCCCGACAAGGTGGGCCGGGTGGCCCTGGACGGCGTGGACACGCTGACGGAGCCGCTGGCCGAGCAGGGGCTGGCCGCCGCGCGGGGGCAGCAGACCGCGCTGGACAACTTCCTCGACTGGTGTGTGGAGGACATCGCCTGCCCGTTCGGGCAGGACGCCCGGGACGCCCGGCGCCAGGTCGTCCAGGTCGTCGGGTCGCTCGACGCGGACCCGGTGCCGACGGCCTTCGGCGAGGCGTTCTCCGGTCAGGACATGGTGGGCGCCGTAGGCCAGGCCCTCTACAGCCAGGAGCTGTGGCCCTCGCTTGAGCGCGCCGTCGCGCAACTGCTGGAGGACGGCGACACCCGCGGCCTGGAGGGCTTCACGTCCGGCGGTGTCACCTTCCCCGTCCGCGGGAGGAGCGGCGCCGGCCTCACCGACGAGGACGAGGTCCCCATGGACAACCTGCCGGCCGCGCTGATGGCCATCAACTGCGCGGACGACCCCGACCGTCCGTCCGCCGACCAGGTCGCCCGGTCCCTGGACCGGCTGCGCAAGCAGTACGAGGACGCCTCACCGGTCTTCGGGCGGTACCGGCTCACCCAGGTGCTGATGTGCTACGGCCGCCCCAGGGGCACCGACTACATCCGCGACGACGTGAAGGACGTCGACACCGCGAAGATGCTGCTGGTCGGCACCCGCGGCGACCCGGCGACGCCGTACCGCTGGACCGTGGAGACGGCCGACCGGCTCGGTCCTTCGGCGGTGGTGCTCGACAACAAGGGCGAGGGGCACACCGGTTACGCGTCCTCCGACTGCGTGCACCGCAAGGTCGACGACTTCCTCCTCTACGGCTCCCTGCCGCCCGACGGCGGCTCCTGCGGAGCCGAGGACGAGGAGGACTGAGCCGTCGGCGCCGGGGCACGGGCGAGGACTCTCCCGGCGCATACCGATTGCTCCGAATGCCCGATACGTCCAACCGCTCTATGGTGCTGACATGGAGCACGATCTGAGTCCCGCAGCCCTTGCCGAGCTACGTCGGCCCCGCCCGTACCCGGCGGTGTCCGTGCTGACGCCGACGCACCGCCGCGAACCGGACAACGCCCAGGACTCGGTCCGGCTGCGCAACGTGGTCGCCGAGGCCAAGAAGCAGCTGGAGGAGGATCCGGCCGTCACCCGGGAGCGGCGCGTCGAGGTCGCCCGGGAACTGGACCGGGCCCTCGCCGAGGTCGATCTCACGCACGCCGAGGAGGGTCTGGCGATCTTCGCCGCCCCCGGGGAGCACCAGGTGTGGACGCTGGCCCGTTCCGTGCCCGAGCGCGTGGTGCTCTCGGACACCTTCCTGACCCGCAACCTCGTCGCCGCGCAGGCCTCCGAGCGGCCGTTCTGGGTGCTGTCGGTCGCCTCCGACCGCGTCACGCTGTGGAGCGGCGGCGTGGACCGGGTGGTCGAGGACCACACCGGCGGCTTCCCGCTCGACCGGCCCGCGGAGGACTTCGACCCCGAGCGCCAGGAGCGGATCGGCGACGCCCCGAGCACCTTCCGCGACGAGGGCACCCGCAGGTTCCTGCGCGACGCCGACGCCGCGATGGCCAAGGTGCTGCGCGCGCACCCGCGGCGCCTGTACATCACCGGCCCCGAGCCCGCGCTGTCCCTGTTCGACGACGCCGGCTCGCTCACCGCGGACGCCGTGCTGATCCCGCACGGGGGTCTCGCGCACGGCACCGCCGAGGCCGTGTGGCAGGCGGTGCGGCCGGTGCTGGAGGAGGAGGCGCGCGGGTCCGTGGACGCCCTGGCGAGGGAACTGGACGCCGCCCGCGGGCGCAAGGACTTCGCCGCCGGTGTCGACGAGCTGTGGGAGAGCGCGCACACCGGGCGGGTCCGGCTGCTCGCCGTCGAGGAGAACTTCCGGGTGACGATGCGGGACGACGGCGAGCATCTGATGCCCGCGGACGACGGTGACCTCGACGCCCGCGAGGACATCGTGGACGAGATCGTCGAGCAGTGCCTGGAGACCGGCGCCGACGTCCGGTTCGTGCCGGACGGCGCGCTGGAGGACGTGGACGGCATCGCCGGGGTGCTGCGGTACTGACGTCCGCCGCCGCGCCCGCCGGGCCTTGACGACCATGAAACCCTGTCCGCCGTACACGCATCCGTCCTCGCGGGTGCACGGCGGGCAGGGAAGGGGCGGGCGGACGTGAGCGGACTTCTGGGTGTGGCGGTCCTGGGCGCGGGGCACATGGGCGCCGATCACATACGGCGCCTCGACAGGGTGGTGAGCGGCGCCAGGGTCGCGGCCGTCGCGGACCCCGACGCCGGGCGGGCCGAGGAGGCCGCGGCCGGGATCGACGGGGTGGTGGTGCACACGGACGCCGAGGCCGCGCTCGACGCGCCCGGTGTCGACGCCGTGCTGATCGCCTCGCCCGGCGAGGCGCACGAGGAGGCGCTGCTGGCCGCCTTCGCCCGCGGCCTGCCGGTGCTGTGCGAGAAGCCGATGGTGCCCGACTCCGCGGGCGCGCTGCGCGTGGTGGAGGCGGAGGCGCGGCTCGGCCGCAGGCTGGCGCAGATCGGCTTCATGCGGCGCCACGACGCCGAGTACCTGCGGCTGAAGTCCCTGCTGGACGGGGGGCGGCTGGGCCGTCCGCTGATGCTGCACTGCGTGCACCGCAACGTGTCCTCCCCGCCGCACTTCACCTCGGCGATGCTGGTCAACAGCTCCGTCTCGCACGAGATCGACGCCGCCCGCTGGCTGCTGGGCCAGGAGCTGACCGCGGTGACCGTGCTGCGGCCCCGGCCGTCCTCGGGCGCGCCGGAGGGGCTGGCCGACCCGCAGTTCGTGCTCTTCGAGACCGAGCACGGCGCGCTGGTCGACGTGGAGGTCTTCGTCAACTGCGGTTTCGGCTACGAGGTCCGGTGCGAGGCCGTGTGCGAGTCGGGCAGCGCCCGGATCGGGCAGGCGCACACCATGGTGGTGACGGCGGCGGGCGGCGCCCGGGAGGAGGTGCCGCAGGACTACCTCTTGCGGTTCGCGGACGCCTACGACCGCGAGGTGCAGGAGTGGGTCGACGCCACCCGGCGGGGCCGGGTCACCGGCGCGAGCGCGTGGGACGGATACCGCGCCTCCGTGATCGCCGAGGCCGGCGTCCGGGCACTGGAGACGGGGGTGCGGACCACGGTCGAGGCGGCCCCGCGCCCGGCACTGCACACCCCGGCCTAGAACAGGCGTCCGACGAACATCCGGGCGACGACGCCCCGGGGTGCCCGTGGCCCCCAAGTCGCGTAGGAACACTACGACTTGGCCGGGCTCGGGCGTACGTCATACGGGCGCGGAAGTCGCTCCGGGAAGACGCTGGCATATGCCGCAAGCACCACCGTATCGTGTGTCGCCGAATCCCTTACAGGGCGTCGCGGGCTGTGCAACAGTCGTAACGGTCCTTCCGCCACCCCTCGGATCCGCCTTGGTCGTACCGTCTGCACATCGGAGTGCGTCATGTCGTCCCATCTCTCCGCGGACCGCCCAGCCGCCCAGCCGCCAGGACGCGGCTCGGTCGAGGCGCTGATCTCGCAGACGCGGCGGCTGCGGGGCGACGTGGACGCGGTGCGACGGGACACCCGGACCGACGCGGCCGACGCACGGGGACGGTGGCAGCGGGCCCTGTACGACCTGGCGCTGCACCAGCTCAGCGATCTCGACGAGCACCTGGCGCAGCTGCGGGACGGGCCGGCCCCCGCGCCGCGGCCCGGTTCGCTGCTGAGCCGGGTCGGCAGCGCCGAATGGAACCTGCTGACCGACGAGGCCGACTGGTCCGGTGAGCTCTTCCGGATCCTCGGTCTCGACCCGGCCGCCACCCCGCTCAGCCTCGACGAACTGCCGTCCCTGGTGGTGCCCGAGGACCGGTCGAAGCTGACCGCGATGGTCACGGACTGTCTCGTCGACGCCCGCCCCATCGACGGCGAGTTCCGCGTCGTGCGCCCCGACGGCACCGTACGGACCGTGCACATGATGGGCGAGCCCGTGCTCGACGCCGACGGCAGCACCGCCTCGATGTGGGCGGTGCTGCGGGACGTCAGCGAACTGCGCCGCAGCCAGCGGGCGGTGAGCGAGACCCGTGACTCGCTCCACCGCCCCCCGCGGGACGCGGCCATCGAGCGGCGGGCCGCGGTAGAGCCGCAGGAGGCCGTGCCACCGCCCTGGCACGCCCTCCTGCGGTTCCCGGATCAGGGGCGGCCCGGCCTGGACCTGGCCGCCGGATGCCTGCCGGCGTCCGCCGGCGCGTCCCGCTGCGCCGGCTGGTACGACGCGTGCCCGCTGGCCGGCGACGAGACACTGCTCAGCGTCGGCGCTCTCGCCGGCCCGGACACCGCCGGGACACCGGCGCCCGCCCTGGTGATCGGCGCCCTGCGCGGTCTGGCGACGGGAGGTGCGCTTCCGTCGGAACTCCCGGACCGGCTCGCCCGGTTACTGGAGTCCACCGCCCTGCCGCCCGTGCGCGACGCCGTGTACTGCGCCTACCGGCCCCCCACCCGCACCCTGACGTGGGCGCACGCCGGGGGCCCCGCCCCGCTGCTGTTCCGCGACGGGACGGGGCGCGAGCTGGACGCCGGCGGCACGACGACGCTGGAGGCCGGCGACCTGCTGCTCCTGCACACCGGCGGACTCGGACCGACGGCCGTACACCGCCTCCTCACCCTCGCCCCCCGGCTGACCGGGACAGGCTCGGCGCAGGACGGCGTACGGATCGTGACGGAGGCGCTCGGCGGACCCGGCCCACACGGCCGGCCGGACGACGCCTGTGTGCTGGTCGCCCGGGTGACGGCGTAGCGAAGAACTCGCCGCCCGCTACGCCGGGGCGATGTTCCCGCCCCCTGCCCTGCCCTTGGCCGGCTTGCCCTTGGGCAGCGCGCGTTCGATCTCCTCCCGCAGTTCCCGGATCTTCGGATAGCCGGCGTACTGGGCGGTGAGCCGGTACATCTGGCGCAGCCGGTCCCAGGTGCGGCGCGAGGAGTTGGAGCCCATCGACACCAGCGCCAGCCGCGCGTACCCGGCGGCCTGCTCCGGGTCGTCGGCGATGAAGCAGGCGGACGCCATGGAGAGATGGTCGAAGATCTTCGACCGCTCCTGTGCGTCGACCCGCAGCGCCAGCGCCTTGTCCGCGTAGTGCTGGGCGTGCGCGGCGGCCCCCGGCTCGAACTCCGCGAGCGTGCGATAGGCCAGCGCCTGCATGCCGTACAGGTCCGCCTCGTTGAACAACTGCATCCAACTCGGCGGCGGCACATCGCTCTTGTCGGAGACGAACAGGTCCTCCGCCCGGCCGAGGGTCCGGCGCATCGCCTGCCCCTTGCCCATGGACGCCTGCGCCCACGCCTCGATGGTGTGGAACATCGCCTTGGTGCGGGGCAGTACCTGCTCGCCCGAGCCGGTCTGGGCGAGCTTCATCAGGTCCAGCGCGTCGTCGGGCCGGCCCAGGTGGACCATCTGGCGGGCCGCCCGGGACAGTGCCTCGCCGGCCCGGGGCCGGTCGCCGCCCTCTCTCGCGGCATGGGCGGCGATGACGAAGTACTTCTGCGCCGTGGGCTCCAGGCCGACGTCGTGCGACATCCAGCCCGCGAGGACGGCGAGGTTGGCCGCCACGCCCCACAAGCGCCTTTGCAGGTGGGGCGGGTGGTGGTAGGCGAGGATGCCGCCCACCTCGTTGAGCTGGCCCACGACCGCCTTGCGCTGGAGTCCGCCGCCACGGGCGGCGTCCCAGGCGCGGAACACCTCGACCGAGCGCTCCAGTTCCGCGATCTCCTGCGACCCGATGGGAGCGGCCTCGTAGCGGTCGTACCCGGCGGGGTCGGCGTGCAGGGGATCGGTGAAGTGGGGTGCGTCGGCAGCGAGGGCAGGGTCGGTGTGCAGCCAGTCGTGCATGGCGCTGCTGAGTGCGGATCCCGCGGCGAGCGCGGCGCCCGCGCCCACCAAGCCGCGTCGGTTGAGCATGAGGTCCATTCCCGTGAATTCGGTGAGGACCGCCGCAGTCCGCTCGGGCGCCCACGGCACTCCGTCGGGATGCTCCTCGCTCCCGCCGCCCTGCCGTTTCCCCGCGCGCCCGTGCCGGACCAGACCGAGGTCCTCGATGGTCACGACACGGCCGAGACGCTCGGTGAACAGAACCGCCAGCACCCGCGGCACCGGATCGCGCGGGATCTCTCCCATGTCGATCCACCGCCGCACCCGCGAGGTGTCGGTCGACAGCTGGGGGTGGCCCATGGCCGCCGCCTGCCGGTTGACCAGCCTCGCGAGCTCGCCCTTGGACCAGCCGGCCAGGCCGAACAGGTCCGACAGACGGGTGTTGGGTTCTCCGCTCACGTCAAGCCCCCAGGTTCTCGGCTGAGTTGACAGTAGCCCGGTGCGGGTTGCCGGGCGACTATTCGCCACCGTTCGCCAGGGTGCGCCAGATGGTGTGCCACGGGCGGCGCGGTGTAAGGTAGGAAAGCGCCACCTCGACCCGGTCGCCGCGGGGTTACTCCCCAGGGTGGCCCCCGGCGGCCGGGCGGGTAGCGCGAAGGCTTTTCGGAGGGTGCGCCCGCTGCGACGGGCACCGCCTCCAGGCAGGCACAGCAGGCACACGAAGGGATCTGTATCGC
>NZ_WWHX01000188.1 GCF_009862125.1 Streptomyces sp. SID5910 | reverse complement strand
GCCGGTGTGATGAAGATGGTCCTCGCCATGCAGCACGGGCTACTGCCGCAGACCCTGCACGTCGACGAGCCGTCGACGCAGGTGGAGTGGTCGGCCGGCGCTGTCGAACTGCTGACGGATGCCATGCCGTGGCCGGAGGGTGACGAACCTCGACGGGCAGGCGTCTCCGCCTTCGGTGTCAGCGGCACGAACGCTCACGTGATCCTGGAGCAGGCACCGGCTGACGAGGAGGAGCCGCCTGCGGCTTCTGAGCCGCCGGTGGTGGTGCCGTGGGTGGTGTC
>NZ_WWHX01000187.1 GCF_009862125.1 Streptomyces sp. SID5910 | reverse complement strand
TCGCCGAGGCTCACCGCCGAGGACGCGGCGAAGCGGTACGACAGCGACCGGCCGAAGTGCAGCGGCGCCCCGTCCGCGCCGAACATCGACGCGAACCCGTCGAGGTGCGCCCGCAACCGGTCGCCGTACCGCGCGGCGAGCTCGCCGTCGCCGCCGAGGTGGGCGTCGAGCACCGGGTACAGGTGCAGCGCCCAGCCGTTGTAGTGGTCGAAGGCGCGTCCGTCGCCGTCGGCGTACCAGCCCTCGCCCCGGTACCAGCCCTCCATCAGCTCCAGCGCCCGCTGCCGGGCCGCCGCCGTCTCGGCGTCGCCGCGGCCGACCGACTCCAGGAACCCGGCGACCGTGTACGGGAACAGGTACCAGTTGTTCGGCGCCGGAACGTGCCGCAGCGCCCCGCGCAGCCACTCCTCCACCCGGTCCTGCACCCCGGCGTCGAGGTTCTTCCACAGCCACGGCGCGGTCAGCCTCAGGCCGAGCGCCACCGACGCCGACTCGACCATCGGCTGGCCCTGCACCTCGTGGTCGAGGATCAGCGGCCAGGACTCCGTGTCGTCACGCCCGGGCGTCAGCGTGCCCGCGGCCAGGCCCCGCGCGTACCGGTCCAGCCAGCCGTGCGGATCGTCACCGCCGGCGCCCGCGACCCGGAAGGCCGCCGCCAGGAACGTCCGGGCGAACCCCTCGAGACCGTCGGAGCGCACGCCCGAGTGCGAGGGGCGGCCCGGCAGGTCGAGCAGCGCGCAGCCCGGCGTGCTCCAGCGCCACGCCGCCCACAGCAGCCCGTCCGCGACGGCCTCCCAGTGCGCGCGGGTGTAACCCGTGCGGGGGCTCAGCACACGGTCCTCGGGGGGCAGTTCGAAGGGGATGCTCATGCCAGGAACGCCAGCCTTTCGCGTCGTACGGGGTGGAGGAAACCGGCACCGGACGCCCAGCGGGCGGTCTCGGCGAGGGCGAGGTCGGCCAGGCGGCGCCACTCGTTGCCCTCGGAACCGGCGAGATGCGGGGTGATCAGCGCGTTCTCGCAGTCCCACAGCGGATGGTCCGGCGGCAGCACCTCGGGGTCGGTGACGTCCAACACGGCCCGGATCCGGCCCGCGAGGACGGCGTCGGTGAGCGCGTCCTGGTCGAGGACCGCGCCGCGCGAGGTGTTGATCAGCACGGCCCCGGCCGGCATCGCG
>NZ_WWHX01000186.1 GCF_009862125.1 Streptomyces sp. SID5910 | reverse complement strand
CCGCGACTACGACGTCGTCCTCGTCCTCGGCACCGACTTCGCCGGCACCCAGCTCCCGGACGAGCTGTCGCTGAACGCGCGCCTGGCCAACGAGTTCGGCGCCTCGGTGCTCCCGGTCGTCGGCGGCCGGGGGCAGACCGCGGAGTCGGTGCTCGCCGAGACGGTCAACGCCTTCCGCGCCTACGACGGCCTGGGCTGCGACGTCCTCGCCATGGTGACCAACCGGGTCGCCCGCGAGGACCGGGACGAGATCGCCCAGCGGCTCGCGGGCCGGCTGCCGGTGCCGTGCTGGGTGGTGCCGGACGAGCCCGCGCTGTCGGCGCCGACCGTCTCGCAGATCGCGCACGCCCTCGGCGCCAGGGTGGTGCTCGGCGACGACTCCGGGCTCGCCCGCGACGCGCTGGACTTCGTCTTCGGCGGGGCCATGCTGCCCAACCTGCTGGCCGCGCTGACCCCGGGCTGCCTGGTGATCACCCCCGGCGACCGGGCCGACCTGGTGATCGGCACGCTGGCCGCGCACAGCGCCGGCACCCCGCCGATAGCGGGCGTGCTGCTGACCCTGAACGAGGTGCCGGGCGAGGGCATCCTCACCCTCGCCGACCGGCTGGCCCCCGGCACGCCGGTGCTCTCGGTGACCGGCAACAGCTTCCCCACGGCCGCGCAGCTCTTCTCCCTGGAGGGCAAGCTGAACGCGGCCGCCCCGCGCAAGGCGGAGACCGCCCTCGGCCTCTTCGAGCGGTACGTCGACACCG
>NZ_WWHX01000185.1 GCF_009862125.1 Streptomyces sp. SID5910 | reverse complement strand
GGACCGCGGTCGCGCGCGCGGCGGTCGCGGTGCGGCTGTTCGCGGCGCAGCGGCGCACCTGGTACGAGACGCACGCCCGGCTGGTGCTGATCGAGGCGCGGGTCGCGGCGGGGCGTGCCTCGGGCCGGCTGGTCGCGGACGCGGCGGAGGTGGCTGAGCGGCTGGCCGGGTTCGGGGCGCCGGCCGCGCCGGAGGCGTCGCTGCTGGCGGGCCGGATCGCGCTGGAGCTGGGCTGGACGGCCGACGCGGAACGGCATCTGGCGGTCGCCGCGCGCAGCCGCCGCGGCGGGCCGCCGCTGGCGCGGATGACGGGCTGGGCGGCGCAGGCGCTGCGGGCCCGGGCGGCCGGGTCGGCGCGGGGCGTGCTGGAGGCCTGCCGGCGGGGTCT
>NZ_WWHX01000184.1 GCF_009862125.1 Streptomyces sp. SID5910 | reverse complement strand
TCGCGCACCTTCGCCACCCCGGTCGCGGTGGTCGCGTCACCGGCCGCGCGGTCGGTGAAGGAGACGCGCTCCGGGTTGAACAGGAACGCCTGGCGGATGTTGCCGCCGGGCTCACCGCCGTCCGCCTTGTCGACCGGGTCGATGCCGCGCCACTCGTAGCGCGGGCCGCCGGCGGCGACGATCGCGTCGATCAGCTTGCCGACCGTCACGTCGGCGGCCACCGTGCCGTCGTCCGTGGCACCGTTGTTGTCCTGGATCTCCTCCAGGGACACGATGTCGGGCGACTTCAGGTGGTGCACGATCGCGTCGGCGTGCGCGGCGAAGGTGGCGTCGGACGGGTCGAGGTTCTCGACGTTGTACGTGGCCACCGCCAGCTCGCGGCCGCTCTGCGCACGTGTCGACTCGCGCTCGATGCCCCCGCTCCGCAGGGCGCCGATCTCGCTCGCGACCAGGGTGTAGCCGCCGAACTGGTTGTAGTCCAACGGGCCGGCGGTGGTGCCGGTGAGGGTGTCGCCGACGGTGGCGGCGGGGAAGTCGGCGGGCTTGCCCAGGGACTGGATCTGGAGCCGGCCGGTGTTCTGGGCGTCGTAGGAGCCGTAGACCGTGCCGCCGCGCCGGTTGGGGTTCTCCCACGGCTTCACCGTGACCCACAGCTCGGTGTACGGGTCGGAGGCGCCGACCACGCGGGCGTCGGCGACCCGGACGTTCATGCCCTCCAGCGACTCGTAGTAGTCCAGGGCGTACTTCGCGGGGCGCAGCGGCAGCGCGTCGACCGAGCCGTTCGCGGCGGGGTCGCCCGCGGGGGTGTAGGCGCGCGGCACGGAGCGGGCGGAGACGGTCGTCGCGGCCGGGACCGGGTTGCCGCTGGAGACGACGGTGACCGTCGGGCGGGTGATCTCGGTGACCGACTGGTTGCCGGAGGAGGTGCCGCCCGGGACGTACTCCGAGACCGTGCCGGAGACGGTGACCGCGTCACCGACGGCGACCTTCGGGGTGGAGCTCGTGAAGACGAAGACGCCCTCGCTGGTGGCCGGATCCGCGTCCGGCCGGGTGTCCTGCATCCAGAAGCCCCTGGAGGAGCCGTAGCCGCGGACGCCGGTGACGGTTCCGGCCACGTCCGTGACCTGCTTGCCGGCGTACGGCGACAGCCGGGTGGTGCCCTGGATGTCGTGGATGCGCACCGAGTCGGCGTGCGCGGGCGAGGTGAGGACGACGGTGGACGCGGCCGAACAGACGGCGGCGACGGTGAGCGCGGCGAGGCGCGCGGAGGACTTGCTGGCCAACGGGATCCCTCCGGGGACGTGACAGAGCGCCGGGACGAGGGTGGGACGCGGGGGGCCAGGGGCCTCAGAGTCCACGTGGACCTGAGTGGGCACGGGCCTGAGTGAACACTTGTCCCCCCGCTTTCTACGCGCGTCAATCTCCTGCCTGCTCAGGCCAGTTGTCAAGGTTTCGGCCATGTACGGCACCCGACGGGGAGATGAACCGGGCGGCATCGGTGGAAACCCGTCTAGGCTGAGCGGCTGAGCCGTACGGCGGTGACGTGGCCGTACGGCGGTCGAGGTGCGCGAGGAGAAACAGCCGATGTCAGACAGCTCCACCCTGCCGCCCGCACGGCTGCGACCCGAAGCGGAGCTGGCCCGCGACGCGCTGTCCACGCCGGTGCTCTCCCGGGCCGCCCGGCTCGCCCGCTGGGCCGGTCCCGACACCCGCGTCGACGCCGGCGGCGGCCTCGTCGAGGAGCAGCTGCCCGCGGCGGCCGAGCTGCTCGGGCTGACCGGGGACGACGCCGCGGCGTACGCGAGCGAGGCGTGGCGGATCGCGGTGGACACCGGGCTGGTGGAGATCACCGACGAGGAGCAGGGCACCGTCGCGACGGGCGAGGACATCGCCCTGCTCACCGGCTCCCCGCAGGACGTGCTCGGCGTGTGGCTCACCGCCCTGGAGACGGTGCTCGCGGACGCGAGCGTGCCCGACCTGGACGACATCGTCGACGCGATGGCCGAGGGCGGAGAGGTCGACCTGTCGTCCCTCGGCTGGGACCCCGAGTCCGAGGCCGAGTTCCTCGACGGCGTGCTCGGCAACCTGTACCTGCTCACCGTCGGCGAGGACGGGCCCGGCGACACGGCGGTGCCGCTGCCCGCGCTGGCCGCGTCCGTCATCGTGCCCAGCGACATGGGCGAGCCCACCAACGACGTGCTGGAGCAGGTCTCCGACGCGATGATGCGGCTGGACGACCAGTTCCGGCTGCTGGAGCCCATCGGCCTCATCACCTACCAGCCGGTGGACGAGGCGCTGATGGCCGACGCGGACGAGGAGCCCGCGGCGCCCGTCGACGAGACCGACGTCGCCCGCTACGGCATGGTCCGGCTCACCCCGCTCGGGCTGTACGCGCTGCGTACGCGGCTCCAGGAGGCCGGCTTCGAGGCGCCCGCGGTCGGAGACCTCGCGGACAAGGGGGCCGACGCGCTCCTTGACGGCACGGCGTCCTTCCCGCCGGTGTCGGCGCACGCCGAGACCGAGCTGTGGCTGACCCGGCGGGAGCCGCTCGCCGCGGCGCGGGAACTGCTGGCCGCGGCGCGGGGTACGGACGCCGGCGCGCCGCTGCGCCGGCTGCGGTGCCAGCAGGCGCTGTCGCTGGTCGGCGCGGGGGCGGAGCCGGCGCTGCGGGAGGTCCTCGACGACGCGGAGCTCGGGGGGCTGGCCCGGGTGTGGCTGACCGAGCACGGGGCGCGCGACGTGCCGGCGCCGCCGCAGGAGATGGTCTTCTGGCTGACCATCGACACGGTGGCTGCGCAGCTTGCGGCGGAGGGGAACTCGGAGGAGCTGCGGGCGCTGGTGGAGGGGCTGGCGATGCAGCACAGCGGGTTCTTCGACACCGCGTGGCGGGTGGGGCATCCGGCTACGGCGGATGTGCTGGAGGCGATGGGGCGGCTGCATCCCGACAAGAAGGTGGCCAAGGAGGCTCGGAAGGCGGCGTTCAAGGCGAGGTCCCAGCAAGGGGGTTGAGCGGCGGGGTGGGTCCGCTTGGGTTGGCTTCGAGTGGACCGGTGTCGTGCCTGGCCGGAGGTGGGTGACGCGGACCGGCGTTTGCCGGGTGCCGCCGCGCCCACCCGTGCCGCCC
>NZ_WWHX01000183.1 GCF_009862125.1 Streptomyces sp. SID5910 | reverse complement strand
GGGTGCGGGTGGGGTTGGGGGTGGGGTGAGGGGGTCTGAGGTCGTGTTCCGGGTGCGGGTCTCGCGCTTGCGCTCCAAGGGCGGGGGACATCCCTGCTGGGGTGCGGGGAACAGCACCCGGGCACGATGCCGCCGCTATGCACCGTGGGACCATCCCGGCGGGTGCGGGGAGCAGCCAACTTCGCGAACCGGACTCTGAAGGACGGCGGGAGCATCTCCGCGGGTGCGGGAAGCAGGCTGACGGCGACGTCGTGAAGATGCGGCTGACGGGAGCATCCCCGCGGGTGCGGGGAGCCGGCGCTTAGCGAACTCGACTCCAGGTATGCGCAGGGACCATCCCCGCAGGTGCGGGGAGCAGAACCTCGACAACCGGACCTTCCACCAAGCCAAGGGAGCATCCCCGCGGGTGCGGGGAGCAGGACTGGGCCGAGAACGGCATGGACGACCGGCAGGGACCATCCCCGCAGGTACGGGGAGCAGTGGGCGATCGCCTTCAGTACCCGCTCGCGCCGGGGACCATCCCCGCGGGTGCGGGGAGCA
>NZ_WWHX01000182.1 GCF_009862125.1 Streptomyces sp. SID5910 | reverse complement strand
CGTCTCCAGCAGCAGGCGCTGCTGCGGGTCCATCGCCTCCGCCTCACGCGGCGAGATACCGAAGAACTCGGGGTCGAACCGGGCGGCGTCGTAGAGGAAGCCGCCTTCGCGCACGTACGTCTTGCCGGGCGCGTCGGGGTCGGGGTCGTAGAGGCCCTCGATGTCCCAGCCGCGGTCGGTGGGCAGTCCGCCGATCGCGTCGTTCTCGGACATGACCAGCTGCCACAGTTCCTCGGGGGAGGTCACTCCGCCCGGGTAGCGGCAGCTCATCGCGACGATCGCGATGGGGTCGTCGTCGGTCGACAGCCCCGTGGTGACGACGCCGGACGCGGTCGTGGCGGGGCCGTCCGGGGCCGTCGTCACCGTCGCTCCGAGGAGCTGCTCCAGGATGTGGGCGCTCAGTACGGCGCTGTTGGGGTAGTCGAAGATCAGGGTGGCGGGCAGTCGCAGGCCGGTGGCCGTGTTCAGGCGGTTCCGCAGTTCCACGGCGGTCAGGGAGTCGAAGCCGAGCTCCTTGAAGGCGCGTCCGGAGTCGAGCGTGCCCGTGTCGGCGTGGCCCAGGACGGCCGCCACCTGCTCGTGGACGAGGTCGAGGACGGCGTGTCCGCGTTCGCCGGGCGCCAGGTCGGACAGGCGCTGCCGGAGGGGTGAGGCCGGGTCGGTCCCGGGGCCGCCGGTGATGTCGCCTGCGCCCGTGGTGCTCTCCTCTCGGAGACGCCGGGCCTCGGCGAGCTCGTCCAGCAGCGGGCTGGGGCGCGCGGAGGTGAAGACCGGGAGGAAGGTGTCCCAGTCCATGTCGGCGATGGCCAGGAGGGTCTGGTCGTGGTCGAGCGTCTGCTGGAGCGCGGTGATGCCGAGATCGATGTCCATGAACCGCAGTCCGCGACGGCGCAGTTGGTCCAGGTCCAGGGTCTCGGGGGCGTTGTCGCCGACCGCGTCCCACACGCCCCAGGCCACGGAGGTGGCGGTCAGGCCGTCGGCCCGGCGGCGTTCGGCGAGCGCGTCGAGGTAGGCGTTGGCCGCCGCGTAGGCGCCGTGGTCGCCGACGCCCCAGATGGAGGAGACGGACGAGAACAGGACGAACGCGTCGAGCGGGGTGTCGCGCAGCAGTGCGTCGAGATGTGCCGCGCCGGCCGCCTTGGCGTTCATGACGTCGGCGAACTCCGCCACCGTCGTCTCGGCCAGACCGGCCAGGTCGATGTGGGCGGCGGCGTGGATGACGGCGCTGAGGGGGCGGTCCTCGGGTACGGAGGCGAGGACGCCGGCCACGGAGTCGCGGTCCGCCATGTCGCAGGCGGTGACGGTGACCTGGGTGCCGAGCTCGGCGAGTTCGGCGACCAGCGCTTCGGCGCCGGGCGCGGCGAGCCCGCGGCGGCTCGTCAGGATCAGGTGCTCGGCGCCGTTGCGGGCCAGCCACCGGGCGAGGTGGGTGCCGAGGGCGCCGGTGCCGCCGGTGACGAGGACGGTGCCGCGGGGCTTCCAGGTGCGGGCGGGGCGGCTGTCGCCGAGCGGCGCGGGTTCCAGGCGTCGCAGCATGACTCCGGAGGCGCGGACGGCCACCTGGTCCTCGGCGTCGGTGGCCGCGAGGACGCCGGCGAGCCGGGTGCGGGCCTGTCGGTCGAGGGTGCCCGGCAGGTCGACCAGGCCGCCCCAGGTGTCCGGGTACTCCACGGCGGCGACGCGGCCCATGCCCCATACGGTGGCCTGGGCCAGGCTGGTCAGCGGGTCCGTGCCGCCGGTGGACACCGCGCCCCGCGTGGCGGACCACAGCGGCGCCCCGGTGCCGAGGTCGCCCAGGGCCTGGATCAGCGACAGGGTCAGCACCAGTCCGGTGCCGGCGACGGGGTGTTCCGGGTAGGGGGTCTCGTCCAGGGCGAGCAGGGACAGGACGCCGGACGGCGTGTGGTCCGCGGTGATCGTGCGGAGCCGTTCCGTCAGTACGGTCCGGTCGGCGTCGTTCCCGTCCAGGGTGAGGGTGACGACCTCGGCGCCGTGGTCTTCGAGGGTCTGCCGTGTGTCCGCCAGCAGCGGGTCGTCGGCGCACGCATCGGGCGTGACGAGGAGCCAGGTGCCGGAGAGCGAGGGGTTGGCCGTGCCGTTCGTGCGTCGCCAGGCGGCGACGTAGCGCCACTCGTCGACGGTCGACTCCGAGCGCCGCCGGCGACGCCACTGGGCCAGGGCGGGCAGGACGGCGTCGAACGACTCCTGCTGCTCGACGGTGTCGAGGCGGAGCGTGGCCGCCAGCGTTTCGCCGTCTTCCCGCTCGATCGCGTCCCAGAAGATGGCGTCCGTACGGTCGCCGTCCGCCATGCCCAGGGCGAGCGGCCGCGACGGAGCGGCCTCCAGCCAGTAGCGCCGGTGCTGGAAGGCGTACGTGGGCAGTTCGACGCGTCGGGCACCCGTCCCGTCGAACAGCTTCGCCCAGTCCACGGTCGCGCCGCCGGCGAACGCCTCCGCCACCGACGTGACGAACCTCCCCGGACCGCCCTCTCCGCGGCGCAGCGTACCGACCGCCGTGACGGGC
>NZ_WWHX01000181.1 GCF_009862125.1 Streptomyces sp. SID5910 | reverse complement strand
GGCCAAGCGGGTCGCCGTGATCCACCCCGAGGCCCTCGCCGAGACCGGCGACGCGCTGCGCGCCGACCTAGCCGAGCAGGGTTACGACGCGGTGGCCATCCAGGTGCCCAACGCCGAGGAGGCCAAGACCGCCGAGGTCGCCGCCTACTGCTGGAAGGCGCTCGGCCAGTCCGGGTTCACCCGCACCGACGTCATCGTCGGCGTCGGCGGCGGCGCCAGCACCGACCTCGCCGGTTTCGTGGCCGCGACCTGGCTGCGCGGTGTGCGCTGGATCGCCGTGCCGACCACCGTCCTCGCCATGGTGGACGCGGCCGTCGGCGGCAAGACCGGCATCAACACCGCCGAGGGCAAGAACCTCGTCGGCGCCTTCCACCCGCCGGCCGGCGTCCTGTGCGACCTCGCCGCCCTGGACTCCCTCCCGGTCAACGACTACGTCTCGGGCCTCGCCGAGGTCATCAAGGCCGGCTTCATCGCCGACCCGGCGATCCTCGACCTGATCGAGTCCGACCCCGAGGCCGCGCGCACCCCGGCCGGGCCGCACACGGCCGAGCTGATCGTGCGCTCCATCAAGGTCAAGGCCGAGGTCGTCTCCTCCGACCTGAAGGAGGCGGGCCTGCGGGAGATCCTGAACTACGGTCACACCCTCGGCCACGCCATCGAGAAGAACGAGCGCTACAAGTGGCGCCACGGCGCCGCAGTCTCCGTCGGCATGCACTTCGCCGCCGAACTGGGCCGCCTCGCGGGCCGCCTTGACGACGCCACCGCCGACCGCCACCGCAGCATCCTCGAAGCGGTCGGCCTGCCCCTCCACTACCGCTACGACCAGTGGCCCAAGCTGCTGGAGAACATGAAGGTCGACAAGAAGTCCCGCGGCGACCTGCTGCGCTTCATCGTCCTGGACGGCCTGGCCAAGCCCACCGTCCTGGAGGGTCCCGACCCGGCCGTCCTCCTCGCCGCCTACGGCGAGGTGGGCGAGTAAGTCCCCCGTCGCACCTTCCGTCCGATTCGCCTTGCGGGGCGGGCACTTCGGACCGCCCCCGGCCGTTCACCAAAGGACGGCCGGGGACGGTACCGTTCGGTCGGGGCCCCTCCCACGCCCTCTAGGCTGTGGGAGAGCGGGTACCCCTCCCGCTGTCAGCGCCCATCGCCTGTACGAGACGGAGTGGCACCGGATGCAGCACGCAGTGGGTTCTCCGCTGCCGCCGCCCCCTCAGCCGGGGCACGGACCGGCCGTCGGCTGGTCCCCGGCCGCACACCACCCGGGCCCGCACCAGGGCTCCGCCCCCGTGCCCCCGCCCACGGCGCCGGGATACCCCATGCAGGCCCCGCACCCCGGGCCGCCGCAGCAGGTCCCGCCACCCGTGCCGGACACCACCGGGCACGTCCCGCTGCCGCCCGGCGGTCCCGTCGCCGCGCCCAGCATGCCGCCCGCCGCGGCCGCCGTGCCCGACCCGGCGACCACCTGCCTCGCGGTGCTGCTCATCGGCCCCGCGGGCGCGGGCAAGACCAGCGTCGCCAAGTACTGGGCGGACCACCGCAGGGTCCCCACCGCCCACATCAGCCTCGACGACGTGCGCGAGTGGGTCCGCTCGGGCTTCGCCGACCCCCAGTCCGGGTGGAACGAGAACTCCGAGGCCCAGTACCGCCTCGCCCGCCGCACCTGCGGCTTCTCCGCGCGCAACTTCCTCGCCAACGGCATCTCCTGCATCCTCGACGACGCGGTCTTCCCGGACCGCCCGGTCGTCGGCCTCGGCGGCTGGAAGCGGCACGTCGGACCCGGCCTGCTCCCGGTCGTCCTCCTGCCGGGCCTGGACATCGTCCTGGAGCGCAACGCCGAACGCAGCGGGAACCGCCGCCTCACCGACGAGGAGGTCGCCCGCATCCACGGCCGCATGGCCGGCTGGTACGGCTCGGGCCTCCCGATCATCGACAACTCCCAACTCGACGTCCCGGAAACCGCCCGTCTCCTCGACGAGGTCCTCGCCCGCTCCATAGCCAGCCCCCCGACCTGGTAAGCGCCGGGTGAGGGAGCGCCCCAAAGGGGCGCGGGGAACTGCGCGAGAAGCCCCACCAACCGCAAGCCGCCGAACAACCCCACCCCCCACCCC
>NZ_WWHX01000180.1 GCF_009862125.1 Streptomyces sp. SID5910 | reverse complement strand
GATCTCGCCGCCCGCGACGGCCTTCGCGCCCGCCGCGACGCTGTCGGTGACGATGCCGTGCACCCGCTCCAGCTGACGGCGGTCGATGATCGGGCCGAGCGCCACGTCCTCGCGGGCCGGGTCGCCGACGGGCAGCGCCTCCGCCTTCGCGGCGAGCGCGGCGGTGTACTCCTCCACCAGCGACTCGTGGACGATGTGCCGGCCGGTCGTCATACAGATCTGGCCCTGGTGCAGATACGAGCCGAACGCGCCCGCCGAGGCGGCCTTCTGTATGTCCGCGCCCGGCAGCACGACCAGCGCGTTGTTGCCGCCCAGTTCCAGGTGGGCCCGCTTCAGCAGCCGGCCGGCCCGCTCGCCGATCGCCCGGCCCACCGGTGTGGAGCCGGTGAACGAGACGACCCGCACCTCGGGGGCCTCGACCACGGCCTGGCCGACCGCGCCGTCGCCCGGCAGCAGATGCAGGACGCCGGCCGGGAGCCCGGCCTCCTCGAAGATCCGGGCGATGACGACACCGCCGCTCACCGCCGTGCGCGGATCGGGCTTGAGCAGCACCGCGTTGCCGAGGGCGAGGGCCGGGGCCACCGAACGCAGGCCCAGGATGAGCGGGAAGTTGAACGGCGCGATCACGCTGACGACACCGGCCGGACGGCGGCGCGCGAACGACCAGCGGGCCTCCTCGGAGGTGAGGACCTCGCCCTGCGGATGCGTCGGCAGGCCCGCGCACTCGAAGCACTCGCCGATCGCGAGCCCCACCTCGAAGCCGGCCTTGGACCGCACGGAGCCGGCCTCGCGCACCAGCCAGTCCTCCACCTCGGCGGCGTGCTCGGTGAACAGCTCGCCCGCCCG
>NZ_WWHX01000179.1 GCF_009862125.1 Streptomyces sp. SID5910 | reverse complement strand
GGATGGACACCTCCCGCCATTCGAGCCGCTCCCGGGGCAGCTGCCACCAGGAGGCCGGCGGCTTCGGGGCGGTCGGCACGAACCGCAGCAGCGCCCACAGCGGGCCGAGCCCCCGGTAGTCGTCCAGCCCCCGCCACTGCGCGACCACCGCAGGCAGCAGTCGCGGCAGCACGAAACCGGCGGAGCAGGTCAGGGCGCCGAGCGAGGCCATGGGCGGGGCCAGCGTCGTGGACAGGAAGTCCAGGTCCTGACCCTGCCAACGGGCCACGACCGCCGTGTACTTGGCCAGCTGGAAGCCGACCACGTCCAGCAGGCTGCCGGCCAGGATCAGCCGCAGCCCGGTCCGCAGCAGCCCGTCCACCTCCCGCAGCCACCGCACGCACACGGCGCACATCACCAGCGTCGCGGCGCTGTGCCCGAGCAGGTACAGCAGGATCATCTCCCGCATGTACGGGGTGTTCGCGTAGTACGTGTCGAGGTCGGTGAGCCGTTCCGTGCGGGCGTCGGCGAGCACGAACAGCGCGACGAGCGCGACGATCAGCAGCGTGTACGCGGCCATGCAGCGCAGCACCCGGCGCCGGATCCGCGCCCGCGAACCGCCCCGCCAGTTGATCAGCAGGACGAGCAGCGAGCAGCTGTACGCCGACAGCATCCCGTACGTCAGCGGCGCCCCGAAGTTCGGTACGCCCGTGAGGTCGTTGACGGCGGCCAGGGTCAGCGGGGCCGCGCAGACGAAGACCAGGGAGCCGAGGACGATCGCCGCGCACGTGGACAGGGCCAGCGGGCTGCGCACCGGGCCGCGCGGCCGGCGCAGCAGCGCCAGGCAGGACAGCCCGAACACCCCGGCCGCCAGATACACGACGAGACTCATGCCGGAGAACTCCGTTCGCTCGGCGCCCGGTTCGCGCGCGCCCCGACCACACCCTCCCCGTTCATACCCCGCCCGTCGTGGCCGTCGCGCCCCGCTCGCGGGCCGGGGCGACGGGGCGGGCGCCGGCCAGCGCGTCGGCGATGCGCACCAGCGCGGCCGGCC
>NZ_WWHX01000019.1 GCF_009862125.1 Streptomyces sp. SID5910 | reverse complement strand
CCCGCCCCCGCACCCAGCGCCGCCGCGATCGCGTCCGCCAGGGGCCGTTCCTCTCCGGCGGCCAGGGTCGAGACGGTGATCCGGATGCCGGGCGGGGCGGCGATCCTGAAGCGGGCGCCGGGTGCCACGGCCCAGCCGGCGCCGAGCAGGCGGGCGACGGCGCCGGTCTCGTCCGGCACGGGGATCCACACGTTCAGCCCGCTGCGCCCGTGCGCCGCCACCCCCCGCTGCCCGAGCGCGGCGAGCAGCGCGTCCCGGCGCCGCCCGTACGCCGCCGCCACCGCCCGGGAGTCCACCGCGTCCTCGGCCCACAGCAGCGCCACGGCCCGCTGGGTGATGCGGCTGACCCAGCCGGGGCCCAGCCGCTGCCGGCCGCACACCCGGTCGAGCGTGACGGCGTCGCCGGTGAGCACGGCGAGCCGCAGGTCGGGCCCGTATGCCTTGGCCGCCGAGCGGACGAACGCCCAGCTGTGCGTCGTACCGGCGAGGGGGTGCAGCGGCAGGTCGACGATGCGGTGGCCGTGGTCGTCCTCGATCAGCAGCGTCTCCGGGTGCTCCCGCAGCACGGACCGCAGGGCACGCGCGCGCGTGGCGCTCAGCGCGGCGCCGGTCGGGTTCTGCGCGCGGTCCGTGACGACCAGCGCCCGGGCACCGGCGGCCAGGGCGCGGCGCACGTCGTCGGGCAGCGGCCCCTCGTCGTCGACGCCGACGGCGACGGTGCGCAGGCCGAGCGCGGGCACGAGGTCGAGCAGGCTGCCCCAGCCCGGGTCCTC
>NZ_WWHX01000178.1 GCF_009862125.1 Streptomyces sp. SID5910 | reverse complement strand
GGGGCGCCCCCGGGGACGACGGTGTCCCACGGGCCGGGCACGGGACGCGCCCTCACCCGGGGCTCCCGTGGCCGGGCCGGCGGGTGGCGAGCAGCAGGGCGATGTCGTCGGGGCGGTCGGTGGCGTGCCGCGCGGCCACGGTGAGCCGGTCGGCCACCGCCGCGAGCCCGCCGCCGGGCCGCGCCGCGGGGTCACCGGCCCTCGCCAGGGCCACCCGGAGCGCGGTGATGCCGTCGTCGATGTCGGTGCCGGGCCGCTCCACCAGGCCGTCGGTGTAGAGCGCGAGGACCGCGCCGGGATCGAGCCGGAACTCGGTCAGGGGGTAGCGGGCCCCCGGGTCCACGCCCAGCACCACCCCGCCGGGAAGGTCCAGGACCCGGGTGCGCCCGTCCGGGTGGCGCACGATCGGCGGCGGATGCCCGGCGCGGGCGGCGCAGGCGCGTCCCGTGGCCGGGTCCAGCCGGATGTAGCAGCAGCTCGCGAACAGGCCCGCGTCCAGATCGATCAGGAGGTGGTTGGTACCGCTCATCACCTCGTCGGGCGGCCGGTCACCGAGCGCGAAGGCCCGCGCCGCGCTGCGCAGTTGCCCCATCATGGCCGCCGCCTGCACCCCGTGCCCCTGGACGTCGCCGATGACCAGGGCCATGCCGCTGCCCGAGACGACGACGTCGTACCAGTCGCCGCCCACGTCCATGCCCTGGGTGCCGGGCAGATAGCGTCCGGCGGTCTCCAGCCGGGGGTGCGCCGGCAGGCGGCGGGGCAGCAGGGCCCGCTGGAGGCCCCGGGCGAGCGCGGTCTCGGACTCGTAGCGCCGGGCCTTCTCCATGGCGTGCGCGATCAGTCCCGCGAGGGCGGTGAGCACCGTGCGCTCCTCGGTGGCGAAGCCCCGGGAGCGGTCGAAGCCGAGGATGCAGGAGCCGACCGGGCGCCCGGAGGCGATCAGCGGCAGGAAGGCGCGGGCGCCCTCCGTGGCGTCCAGGGGGATGCCCGGGTAGGCGGCGGCCAGCGCCTGCATCGAGTCGAAGAAGAGCGGACGGCCGCTGGTGAGCGTCTCGACGCCGGGCAGCCGCGCGTCGAGACCGACACCCTCGAACGGGTCGAGGAAGCCGGGCGGGAAGCCCGTCTCCCAGGCGAGGTGCAGATGCCGGTCCTGGAGCAGGTAGATGGCGAGCCGCCGCCCGCCGAAGGCCGGCAGCAGCTCGCGCACGACCACGGCGGACACCTGGCGGGCGGTGACCGCCTCGGTCAGGGCCACGGCCAGCACGATCGGGCGGTACAGCGGCGCCGTCGAGGCGGCGGCC
>NZ_WWHX01000177.1 GCF_009862125.1 Streptomyces sp. SID5910 | reverse complement strand
GTGGGCGCCGCGCGCCCGACGACCGACGTCGTCGCCGTCCACCTCGGCCACGACGTGCCGCCGGGCCGGGAGCTGGCGCGCCGGCTCGCGGCGGCGGGCGCACGGGCGGTGCCGGACGGAACGACCCTGACGACGGGCGTGTACGAGGACGTGCCCGACGTGCCGCGGCGCACCCTCGTGCTGGGCGGGGCCCGGTCGGGGAAGTCGGTGGAGGCCGAACGGCGGCTGGAGGCCTTCCCGGACGTGCTGTACGTGGCGACCGGCGGCTCCCGCAACGGGGACACCGAGTGGGCGGCCCGGGTCTGCGCGCACCGCGAGCGGCGCCCCGGCTCGTGGCGCACCGCCGAGACCTGCGACCTGGTCCCGCTCCTGAAGGACGACGGCCCGCCCCTCCTCATCGACTGCCTGTCGCTGTGGCTGACGGACGCGATGGACGCGGTCGGCGCGTGGGACGACGCGGAGTGGGCCGACGGCGGCGAACGGGCCCTGCGCGACCGGGTGCGCGACCTGACGGAGGCGGTGCGCGCCACCCGGCGCACGGTCGTCGCGGTGTCGAACGAGGTGGGCTCGGGCATCGTCCCGGCCACCGCGTCGGGCCGCCGCTACCGGGACGAACTGGGGCGGCTGAACGCGGCGTTCGCCGCCGAGTGCGAGCAGGTGCTGCTGGTGGTGGCGGGCCAGGCGCTGGTGCTACGGGGCTGACGGCGGCTCCTTGCGGGCGACGAGACGGGGGCTCCGCTCGCCGGTGAGGACCGTGCAGCCGCGGGCCTCCAGCTCGGCACGCAGCCCCGCCGGGTGCGACGTGCCGGGCGGCAGGGCGAGCAGCCGGCGCGGGTCGGCGACGTCGATGAGGAGATGCCCGCCGGGGCGCAGGACGTGCAGGGCGGCGCGGAGTTCGGCGCGCGGGTCGGGGACGCGCTCCAGGTGGTGGAAGAGACTCACGACGTCGTACCGGGCGCGGAGCCGGGCGGCGATGTGCCGGTCCGTCAGCCGGCCGACGTACGCCTCCTCGACGCGGTCGGCCGCGCGGGCTCGCAGGACGCGGTGCGTGGGGTCCACGCCGTCGAACGAGGTGTACGGGAAGAACGTCCGCGCCACCCGGGGGAAGCCGGCGTCGCCGGTGCCCACGTCCAGCCAGCTCTCGGGCTCGGGGCAGTGACGGAGCATCGCGCGGACGGCCAGGACGTGTCTGAGCCGTTCGCCGGCCCGGACGGCGGGGTGTCCGGGCCGGGGCGCGAGCAGCGGATTGGGAAAGGTGTGCCGGCAGTCCCGGCACCGGTCGAGGACGGAACGGGCCGGCGCGCCCTGCCGCGGGGTCTGGTGGCCGGCCCGGGAGCGCAGCCGCCGCGAGCCGCACCAGGGGCAGTCCGCGCGGTGCGGTCCGTAGCGGGGGACGGGAGGCACCGGGGGCACGGGGGACGGCACGAAGGGGGCGGAGGGCGCGGACATGGGCGGCTCCCGACAGGAGGGGGACGGCATACGACAATCCACCGCAAAACGTTACGTAGGCCGCGGCGATCCGGAGGGCAACGACGCCGGTCCGGCGCGGTGCGGATGTGACCTCCGTGGTGTTCGACCGGGGCCGGTACTGTTCGGCGAATGAGCTCGCTGAATCTCGACGACTTCACCGATCTGATCGAGCGCCCCGACGGCGGGGTGCGCCGCGACGCCGAGGCGCGCCGAGAGCGTCAGGTCGTGCCGCCCGGGTCGCTGGGCCGACTGGACGACCTGGGTGAGTGGCTGGCCGCGGCGCAGTCCGCCGTGCCGGTACGGCCGGTCGAACGGCCCCGGGTGGTGCTCTTCGCCGGTGACCACAAGGTCGCCGAGCTGGGCGTGTCGGCGCGGCCCGCGGGCGGCGCGGGCGAACTGGTCCGCGAGGTGCTGGCGGGCGGGCGTCCGGTGTCGGTGCTCGCGCGGCGCCTCGGGGTGCCGGTGCGGGTGGTCGACATGTCCCTGGACTGCGACCCGGAGTCGCTGCCGGCCGAGGTCGTGAAGCACCGGGTGCGGCGCGGCGGCGGGCGCATCGACGTCGAGGACGCGCTGACCCCGGAGGAGGCGGAGGCCGCCTTCCGGGCCGGGATGGCGGTGGCCGACGAGGAGGCCGACTCCGGTACGGATCTGGTGGTGCTCGGCGATGTGAGCGTGGGCGGGACGACGGCGGCGGGCGTGCTGGTCGCGGCGCTGTGCGGGACGGACGCGTCGGTCGTCACCGGCCGGGGCGGGCTCGCCATCGACGACCTGGCGTGGATGCGCAAGTGCGCGGCGATCCGGGACGCGCTGCGGCGGGCGCGGCCGGTGCTGGGCGACCAGTTGCAGCTGCTGGCGACGGTGGGCGGCGCGGACCTCACCGCGATGACGGGCTTCCTGCTCCAGAGCGCGGTGCGGAAGATGCCGGTGATTCTGGACGGCGTGGTGAGTGCGGCGTGCGCGCTGGTGGGCCAGCGGGTGGCGTTCCGGGCACCGGACTGGTGGCTGGCGGCACACGACAGCGGGGAGCCGGGGCAGGCGAAGGCGCTGGACCGGATGGCCCTGGAGCCACTCCTGACGCAGGGCGTGACGGTGGGCGAGGGCGCGGGGGGCCTGCTGGCGCTCCCACTGGTCCAGGCGGCGGCGTCCCTGGCAGCGGAGCTACCGGAGGTCTCCGACGGGGGCGCATCGACGTAGCCCGGCGCGGGTGCCGGCCGGGGGTGGGACGCGTGGCCCGGCGCTACCGGGGTGCCGCTGCGCCCACCCGTGCCGCCCCAGCGGCAC
>NZ_WWHX01000176.1 GCF_009862125.1 Streptomyces sp. SID5910 | reverse complement strand
GGCGGGACGGGTGCCGGACCGCAGGGCCGGACCGGCGGCGGACCGCAGGGCCCGACCGATGCCGACCCGGGCGCGGGGACGCGCACCGGGACTGCTGCCGACCCGGATGCCGGAACCGGCGACGACCCGGGCGCCGGGACCCGTGCCGGGACGCACACCGGAACCGACGCCCAGCCCCGCCGTGCCGAGCGGCTGCGCAGGGTTGATGAGGCCGTCGGGTTGTTGCGGCAGGCGGCCGAGGAGAGTGCGCACGAGTTCCACGGCTCCCGCAGCCGCTGCCTGTACGGGCTCGGTGTGCTGTTGCTGACGCGGCACCGGCTGACCGCCCGCGCGGCCGACCTGCGGGACGCGGTCGCGGCGCTGCGGGAGGCGCGGCTGGTGCTGAACGCGACGCCGGGCGACCCGTTCGCCGTCGTGCTGATCCGCGCCCTGGCGCTGGCCCACCGGGTGCACGGACCGGACGACCGGGAGCACCGGCGTGCCTCGCGCGAGACGGCCCGCTCCGCGCTGTCGGCGCACGGCCGGTCCGTCCTGCTCCAGTCCGGTGCGGGACACGGCCTGGAAGCGGCCCGTGCCGTGGCGGACGACATGCTGCGGCTGGTCCGCTGGAGCCTCGCCGACGGGCTGCCCGGCACCGCCTTCGAGGCGCTGGAACTGGGCCGCGGCCTGGTGCTGAACGCCGCGACGGTGGCCGTCACCGTCCCCGAGCTGCTGCGCGACGCCGGTCACCCCGAGCTCGCCGCCCGCTGGGAGACGGCGGCCGGCGACCGCGAGGACGCCGTGCCCGACGGGCTGCGGCGCCTGGTGCTGGAGGCGTTCGCGGGCGGCGTCGCCGAGAAGCGGCTGCTCGCCGCACCCGGCCCGGCTCGCGTGGCAGAGGCCCTGCGGCGGCTGGACAGCGACGCGCTGGTGTACCTCGTGCCGGGCGAGGACCGGGCACCGGGCCACGCGCTGGCCGTCACCTCCGCGGGCGACGTCCACGCGCTGCCGCTGCCGGCGCTGACGGCGCTCGGGGAGGGACCGCTCGACACCTACGCACGCTCGCTGCGGGCGTTCCAGGACGCGAACCGGGAGGAGGCCCGCCCCGCGCCCCGGCATCCGCGGGTGATGCACGAGAAGTACCGGCGCACGCTGCTGCGCCTGGAGCAGGAGTGGCAGCTCGCGCTGGACGGGCTCTGCTCGTGGGCCGGCGAGACCGTGATGGCCCCCCTGCTGGCGGCGGCGGACGGGTGGTGGCCGGGCCGGACGCCGAGGCTGGTCCTCGCGCCGGTGGGCGCGCTGGGCATCGTGCCCTGGCACGCGGCCCGCTGCCCCGCACCGCCCGCCGGCGGCCCGCCGCCGGACCCGACGGGACCGGTGTACGCGTGCGAGCGCGCCGTCGTCTCCTCCTGCGCGAGTGCCCGGCAGCTCGTCGAGGTCGCGGACCGCACGCGGGCCGGGGTGGGCGAGGGCCGGGTGGCCGTGGTCGTCGCGCCCGACGGTTCGCGGACGATGCACCGGGAGGCGGCGCTGGTCGCCGCCCGCCACCGGGAGGTCACCGTGATCGGCGGCATGGGCCGGGAGGCCGCCGCGAGCGGGTCCGGGAGCGCCCCGCTGCCGCCCGTACCGGCGTCGCTCACCCCGTACCTGCCGGGGCGCGGCGCCGTGCCGACCGCGCTGCTGCACCTCAACTGCCACGCGGAGGCCGGTCCCTCACCGGCGGACTCGGTGCTGAAGCTGGACGCGACGCACCGGGTGTCGGTGGCGGACATCCTGGCGGGCGCGGCGCACCGGGACCCCGGGGTGCCGGGCGGCACGGTCGTGCTGGCCAACTGCACCAGCGACCTGACCGTCGAGGACCACGACGAGGTGCTCACCCTGGCCACGGCCTTCCTCGGGGCGGGCGCGGCCTCGGTCATCGGCTCCCGCTGGGCGGTCGCGGACGATCCGCGGACCACGTTGCTGATGCTGCTGCTCCACCACCACCTGGGGCTGGGCGTGCCGCCGCGGGACGCCCTGCGCGCGGCCCAGCTGTGGATGCTGGCGCCGGACCGCGCCCTGCCGCCGGAGCTGGCCGGGTACGAGTATCTGCTGGACGGCCTGGGCCGGCGCCCGGCGGACGAGCTGGAGGTGTGGGCGTCCTTCGCCCACCACGGGCGGTAGCGGCGCCGAGGCGTGCCCGCCCCGGGCGGTGGCGGGGAC
>NZ_WWHX01000175.1 GCF_009862125.1 Streptomyces sp. SID5910 | reverse complement strand
TGACCGGGGCGGCGGCGGTGGCCGAGCTCGCGGCACGGCACGGCGTCACGGCCGAGCCCGTCGCGGGGGAGCCGCAGGCGGCCGCCCTGGTGCGGGCTGCGGTACGCGGGGACGGGAGCGACCCGTCGGCCGGGAGGTTCCTCGACGTCCTCGCCGACCGGGTCGCGCTCGGCGCCGCCGCCGTCGTCTCCGTCCTGGACCCCGGCTGCGTCGTGCTGGCCGGCGAGACCGGCCGGGCGGGCGGCGACACACTCGCCGCCCGGGTGCGGGACCGCCTCGCCCGGATGTCACCGCTCGCCACCGAGGTACGGGCCGGCACCCTGGGCGGCGGCGCCGTCCTGCGCGGGGCGCTGCTGACCGCCCGGGACCGAGCCCAGGACGACCTGTTCGGACCGCGGGGGCATTGAACCCGTTCCGGCCGGGGCGGGCTGCGCGGAACGCCGTACCCCCTGCCCAGTCCTCGGCCGAGCCCAGGACGCCGTGTCCGAGCCGCAGGGGCATCAGCCGCCCCGGCAGGGTCGGCCCCCTCGCCGGGCGCGGGGCCTGCGCGGACGCCGTACTCCCGCCGGCCCCGGCGCGGCGACCCACCGGCTCGGTCAGCCGCGCCGCCCGCCCTCGGCCGCGCCTGCGAACCGTGCCGTCAGGTACTCCTCGAACGTGCCCTTGCCCAGCGCACGGTCCGGTGCCAGGTGGCCGCCCGCACGGAACGCGCGGTAGGTCTTCCCGGCGAGCGGCACGTTCACCACGGCCCGCCGGCGTCCCGTCGCGGCCAGGTAGGCGCGGGCCAGCGACTCGAAGCTCAGCACCTCGGGGCCGCCCAGGTCGGGGACCCGCCCGGCGGGCTCACCGGCCGCCAGTTCGGCGAGCCGGTCCGCGACCTCCCGCACCTCGACCGGCTGGTCGGCGACCTTCGCCGGCACCAGCACGACCGGCGGCTTGGCCAGGCCCTGGAGCAGCCGCACCACCAGGTCGTGGAACTGCGTCGTCCGCAGCACCGTCCAGCCGATCCCGGACTCCTCGACGAGCCGCTCGACGGCCAGCTTGCTGCGGTAGTAGCCGAACGGCACCCGGTCGACGCCGACGATCGAGATGTACACCAGGTGCCGCACCCCGGCCCGCCGGGCGGCCGCCAGCAGGTTGGCGGCCGCCCGCTCGTCGCCGCCGGTCTGCGTGGTCGCGCAGTGCACGACCGTGCCGACGCCGTCGAGCGCCGCGTCCAGCCCGGCGCCGCCCTTGCGCAGGTCGACGGCGTGCGGCTGGGTGTGCCGGCTGAGCACCCGCACCTCGTGCCCGTCCGCGCGCAGCCGCTCCGTGACGAACCGGCCGAGCGTGCCGGTGCCGCCGGTCACCAGGATCGTGGTCATGCTGTTCAGCCCCTTCGGACGGATGGTGCTCCCGAGTGGAACACCCTCTCGTCGGCTCGGACGGATCAGCACGCCGAGAACGTGACACGTTGGGTGGCCCGGCGGCGGGCAAGGGCCGTCGTCACCGCCGCCGGGCCGGTCCTGCGGGGGGCTCAGCAGGCGCCGAGGTCCTGCCAGACGCCCCACTCCCCGGTGGTTCCGGGCTCCTCGCCCTTCGTCCACCACTTGGACTTCCAGGAGTGCCCCGCGTGGGACACCGTGATGCCCCCGCCGTACGAGTCGGCCGCGCTCCAGGCCGGTGCGGCGCACTGACCGGTGCCGCCCGTCGGGGTCGGGGTGGGGGCCCCGGTGTCCGTCGGCGTGGGCGTCGGGGCCGGCGTACCGGGGGTCACCACGGTGGTTCCCCGGGCCAGGTCACCGGCCAGGGCGTACGACTTCCCGCCGAAGGTCACCGTCCAGTTCGACGGCGTCGACACCGGCAGGTAGTACACGAAGTCCACGGTGGTGGAGGCGCCCGGCGCCAGCGACTGCCAGGCCGGCAGCTTCAGCGAGACGCGGTGGTGGTCGCCCTTCAGCCC
>NZ_WWHX01000174.1 GCF_009862125.1 Streptomyces sp. SID5910 | reverse complement strand
CGGCAGGCCGTCCGCCCGCAGCCCGCCGGGGAAATCCATGTTCGCCACCTGTCCGGCCGCCCTTTCCCTGTTGATTGGAACGTCAGTACCAACAAACACTTCATGCCGAATACTCCGGCTGCGTCCCGCCAACCCTCCGAAGCGGTGTGATCCACGCCTGGCGAACCGGCCGGCTCGGGTCTGGGGGCGGGGTGGCGGGGCACTCCGGTTACAGACCGGCCAGTGGCGCTTCCCCTTGAGGGCCGGCTCGGCCGAGGTTCCCTCGGTCCGGATCATGTGCCGAGGGAACCTCGGCCGAGAACGGGGCACCGCTCGCGCGGGAGCCCCTGTGCACGAGGCTGATCACCGACCTCACCGGCCGGCCCCCGCAGCCGCCGGATCTGCGCCCCCGTCCGTGACCCCTCGGGGCCGTTTCTCAAGGTCCTGCGCGGCTCTAAAGGTCCTGCACGGCGCGCAGGGCGGCGTCCACGCGGGCCATGGCCGCGGCGTCGACCGGGCCGAGGAGCTTCGCGCCGTCGAAGCGGTCCGTGCGGAGCTGGACGATGTTGACGGCGACGGCGGTGCACGGGAGAGGGGCGTCGATGACGACGGACATGGCGGTGTCGGGGTAGCGGCCGCTGTCGTGCAGCACGATGGCGAGCACCGCGCCGTAGGCCTCCTCCAGGCCGGTCAGGCTGATCAGCAGAACGTTGCGGCCGTCGGGCAGCGCCCAGATCTCACCACGGTTCACAGGGCGTCGCCCTCACCCGCGAGATCTTCGCCCAGACCGAGCGCGGCGAGCTGCTTCGCGGCGTCCAGCGTCGCCGCCCGGCGGGCGGCACGCACCACATAGGCGTTCACGCTGAGCCCGGCCTCGGACGCAGCCGCCCGGATCGACGGGGCGAGCTCGTCCGGGACGCGCAGGGTCATCGTGGTGACAGCCATGGTGCCAGGATAGCCACCACATCCCGGTTGCACAGGATGGTTGCGGTACGAGGGCGACGCGGTCGGCTGAGGCTTCGCGCCTGCCGCGGCTCGCCCGCCCATCCGCATGGCAAGACGGCATGGCATCCGGAGCACCCTCCTCCGTATATTCGTACGCATGCATGCATCGGCTCCGCTCCTGTGCCTCGCGCTCTTCGCGTGCTCGGCGTGGTGCGTCGACGACGGGCTCTGTCCCCGCTGAACCTCCGGACCGGCAGCGTGATCCCCGCCGGTCCGCCAGCGTCCGCCGCCCCGTGCACACCACCTCCGGAGATCTTCCGTGACCACCGCTCCCCCTGCCGGGTCGTCCCCGGCCGCGCCGCCGCGCGCGACCACCCCTCTTTTCGCTCCCTCCCCCACCTCCGCGGAACGCCCGAAGGCGCCGTCCCTGCCCCCGGTGCGGCGGACGCCACTTGTCGTGTCAGGGCTGCTCGCGGCTGCCCTCACCACGTACGTCTGGTCCGCGCACGGCGCCAAGCCGGGCGTGCTGCTCCTGCTCGGCCTCGGCCTGGGCGTCGCCCTCTTCCACTCCCGGTTCGGCTTCACCTCCGCCTGGCGGCAGCTGGTCGCCGTGGGCAACGGGACCGGGCTGCGGGCACACGCCCTGCTCCTCGGCACCACGGCTACCCTGTTCGCGCTGCTCATCGGCACGGAGACCGGGCTGTTCGGCTCCCAGCCCGCGCCGTCCGCCGGGCCGATCGGCGTCGGTCTGCTCGCCGGTTCGGTGCTCTTCGCGATCGGCATGCAGCTCGGCGGCGCCTGCGCCTCCGGCACCCTCTTCGCGGTCGGCTCGGGGCAGACGTCGATCGTGCTGACCCTCGGCGGCTTCGTCGCCGGCGCCACGCTGGCCGCCTGGCAGTTCGACCTGTGGAAGGACCTCCCGGCCTGGGAGCCCGTCGTGCTGTCCGAGCACATCGGCTGGTTCGGCTCCTGGGGCGTGACCATCGCCGCGCTGCTCCTCGTGGTGCTGGTCAGCCGGCGTGTCCAGGCCCGCCGCAACCCGCCGCCGCTGGGCGCCGTCCCCTCGGCGCGCCGGGCCGCCGTCCGAGCCGTCCGCGGTTCCTGGCCCCTGGCCGTCGGCGCTCTGGCGCTGGCCGTGCTCGGTGCGGGCGTCCTGCTGGTGTCCGGCGGCGCCTGGGGTGTCACCAGCGCGTTCAGCCTCTGGGGCTCGGAGCTGGTGGGCGCGCTCGGCGGTCACCCGGAGAACTGGACCTGGTGGCAGCAGCCCGGCAACGCCGAGACGCTGGCCGGTCCGGTGCTCGCCGACAAGACCAGCCTCAACGACATCGGCATCATGATCGGCGCGGCCGTCGCCGCCGCGCTCGGCGGCACCTGGGCGCTGCACCGGGGCATCCCGTGGCGCACGGCGGTCGCGTCGGTGCTCGGCGGCGTGCTGATGGGCATCGGCGCCCGGCTGGCCGGCGGCTGCAACATCGGCGCCTACCTGGCGGGCATCGCGTCGGGCAGCCTCAGCGGCTGGCTGTGGGGCGCCTTCGCGCTGGCCGGCACCTGGGTGGGCCTCAGGCTGCGCCCGCTGTTCGGCCTGGGCAACCCCAAGCCGGGCGACGGCATCTGCTGACGGGGGATGCTCGTGCGGCGCAGCGGTCAGGCTTGCGCCCCACGGGCCGCTAGGGGCGTGCCGGTTCCCTGGGCCGCCCGGCGGTCCGTGATGGTCTCCAGCCGGAACACGGGCTTAGGCAGGGAGGAGTTGGTCCGCCAGACCGGCCAGATCCTCGGCGTGCAGGTCGAACCGGTCCGCGGCGGTGGGCGGGTCGCCGACGGGGCGGGCGACGTAGGCGGTGCGCAGGCCGAGGCCCTGTGCGCCCCGCAGGTCCCAGGCGTGCGCGGCGACCATCAGGAGCCGCTCCGGCGGTCGCCCGGAGACGGTGACGGCCAGTTGGTAGACCGCCGGGTCCGGCTTGTAGGTCCGGGCGTCTTCGGCGGACAGGGCCTGGTGCCAGCGCAGGTCGGCGTGGGCGTTGAGTCCCAGCAGCGCTGGCCGGCTCGCGTTGGAGAGCCCGATCAGCGGGAACCGCTCGGCGAGCCGGGCGAGCCCTGCCACCGTGTCGGGCCACGGCGGGAGCCTGCGCCCTGCCAGGGCCAGCGCCGCCACGGCGGTCGGGTCGTCGACCCCGACGGCACCGGCGACGAGCCGGGCGGCTTCCCGGTCGAGAGCGTCGCTGGTCGCGTACGGCCGGGCGCCGTCGAGGACGCGACGTTGCTCGCGGTCGACGTGCTGCTGCCACAGCCGCAGCAGCTGCTCGACCCCGGAATCGCCGAGCGATGGGCCGAGCTCGCGGATACCGGCGCGGATTCCTGCGGGTTCGTCGACGAGCGTGCCGAGCACGTCGAACACGAGGGCATCGATCTCTGGCTCTGACATGAGAGAGGTCTCCTGGACGAAGCAAGGGCTCGAGAGTGGCTGTCAGCCGAACGTGGTGGAATGCCACGGGAATTCCCCGAACGCGAACCGGCCCGGGCCGGTTCGCGTTCGGCGTGACCTTCGACGCGGACCTGGAGGACTTGTCCCACCGTGAGTCGACCGGGATCATGACCGCGTGCAGCACCGAGAGGGACTCCACGAACTACTCACCCGCGCCGGACTCACGGTGGTCGAGGACGTTCGCCCGGGCAGTCTGTTCCCGCCGGAGGCCGGCTGGCGGATCGCACGGGGGATCGCGGCGCCGGACAGCGTGGCCCGGGATCCACTCGATGCTGCGTGGTGGCGTCGTCTTCGCGATGTCGACGGCGAGTTCCTGATGGCCGTCCTCGGGCATCGGATCGGCGGCAACGACGCCTGGTGGACCCGGGTTCGGTACGCCGGAAGCGGTGTGCCCGAGGTGAACGGCGACCTCGGGTTCGTGGCGCTCTCCCTCGACGGGCAGGTGCTGCTGGCGGAGGTGCCCGGCGCGGACGGGCCTCGGGTGACGGCCCTCGACCGGCTGTCGGAGCGGCTGGAGGAGGTCGCCGAGGCCGCCGGGCGCGAGACGGAGGCCGAGCGCGCCGAGACGTGGGCAGCGGTGCCGGGCCGGCCCGCGTGGCCTCTGCACTGGGCGGAGGGGATCGGGTCCAATCCGGCCGCGACGGACGAACTGCTGATCCGGCTGCTGGATGTGTACGAGGGCTTCCTGCACGGATGCGACCGGCCCGCCGTCCTCGACGCCGCCGTGGCGCACCCCGATCCGCGCGTGCGGTCGGGACTCGCCGACATCTTCCGGCCCAAGCTCACGCCCGATCAGTGGGTCCGTCTGATCCGCGCCGAGCCGTCACCGGATCGACGCGTGCTCTGGGCTGAGCGCGCCTGCGCCTGCGGCGCCGAACTCCCCGAGGACCTGTGCGACGACCTTCTCGCCGGCCCCTCCCGCCCGCGAGCCGCCGAACTCCCGGTGCTCGCCGCGCAGCACCTCCCAGGCCTCGCGGCCGACGCCGATCCCCGGGTGCGTAGGGCGACCTGCGCCCGGTGGGCGGACCTCGGCGCGCCCGTGCGGGAGCGACTGCTGGCCGACAGCGACTACGCGGTGCGAACAGCCGCGCTGCTCGCCCACCACACCGACGTACCCATGCCTCGCGAGGTCTTCGCCGCCCTCCCCGACCCGCAGCGGGCGCTCGAACGGTGCTGCCTCACGCCCGAGTTGGAGGGAGAGCTGCCCCGGGAGGGGGACGCGGAGATACGTCGGGCACTGGCCGGCAACCCGAATCTGAGCGCGCACGGCGTCGCCGTGTTGGCGCAGGATCCGCGGGACGACATCCGCTCGACGGTGGCGCTGCGCCCCGACCTCAGCGAGGAGCAACGTGCCGCGATCCGTTACGACTTCGACCCGTCGTCGCTGTCGCACGCCCTTCCCTGGGTCGAGGAACTGCACGGTGACGCCGATGCGATGCGCCGTCTCGCCGCGTCGTCCCACCCGCTGGTCCGTCGCAGTGTCGCCCGAGCCCGGCGCCTGCCGCCGGATGTCGTGACGCGCCTGGCGCGGGACGATGACCGGGTGGTCCGTCTGTTCCTCGCCGAATCGTGCGAGGACGCGCCGGCCGACCTGCTGCTGGAGGTCTGGCGCTGGTGGGACGGCAGCTTCAGCCACCCCGGCCGGCCCCGCAGCCACCCCAGCTTCCCCCGGACGGGCCTGCTGCGCTACATCCGCGACCCCAGCGGACGGATGCGCCGCCTGGCCCTGGACGATCCGGCGTCGACACCGGCCGACGTCGCACGTCTGGCACGGGATCCCGAAGCCGAGGTGCGCCGCCGGGCGGCTGAGGACCCCCGGCTGGCACCGGCCGACGCGGTACGGCTGCTGAACGACCCGGAGGCCTACGTCCGCGACACCGCGGTGCGCAATCCACGGCTGCCGGCCCGCGTCCTGGCCGGGCTGCTGCACGACCGCGACACGGCATGCGCGGCGGTCACCAACCCGGCGATCCCGGTCCCCGTCCTGAACCGCATTCTCACGTCGGCCGCGACAGCCGTGGCAGCCCGGCGCTGAACACCGACAGGTGCGGAGGCAGTGACGGCCCCTCAAGGCCGCCTGAATCGAAGGAAGCGACGTCGTTCTACGCGGCGGTGTCGGTCCCGGCCTCCCGCGGATCCCCCACCGGCCGGGTCAGCTCCTCATCCGCGGCCCCGCGCCGACCGGGTTCCGTCTCGTCCAGCTCCCAGTGATACCGGCACTCTTCACAGCGCACGTCCCCCGCCCCGGCCGACGCCGGCAAGACCTCCCCGTTCGGACAGTCCGTTCCGTCCCCACGGCCCGCACACGCCTGTTCCCCAACACCCATACGCACGACCGTGCGACGCCCTTGCACGCCCCGGGAGAGGGCCTGCGGGGGCGCACAGGCGCTCAACCCCCGCATATCGCCCCAGGACATGCCAACGACCTCACCCACACGGCAGATGAATTCGGTTGCGGGGCGACCGGTGTGCCGGTGAGGTGCCCCCATGGACGGTGCTACGGGGCACGCGCAACGGGCGAGGACCGACCGTGCGATCGGGCGGCAACCGGCTTCATGGCACAGGCCGGCGGTGCTCGGGGCCCTGATGCTGGCCGCCCTGACCTTCAACACGGTCACCGGCTACGGGGTGACGGTGGCCATCGCCTCTGTGCCGATCGCCCACGTCGTGCGGGCCGTGCCCCGACGCCATGTGCTCACGGGACTGCTGACCGCGCTCGCCCAGGCGCTGTTCTGGGCCGTGATGGGCCCGGTCGCGGTGGGCTTGTTCACGCCCGAGGTCCGCGGGCGTGTGGTCGGGGCGTTGTCCGTGGCTGGTTCACTCGCCCTCGTGCTCGGTGTGCCCGCCGGGACCTGGCTGGGCCGGCGGAGTACCTGGCAAGTGCCCATCGCCGTGCCGGCGGCTCTGGGGCTCGTTTCCCTGGTGACGATCGCCGTTCTGCTGCCCACTTCGCGTCCGGAGGAGGAGCCCGCCGCCTACGCGACCGGCCCGGACGCCCGGCGTTTCGGGACGGTGCTGACGGCCGGGGCCCTGTCCGCCACCGGGGCGTTCACCGGATACACCTACATCGTGAAGTTCCTGGTCGGCGTGAGCGGGTTCGCCCCGGCCACGGTCAGCGCCCTGTTCGTGGTGTTCGGTGTCGCGTGTCTGGCCGGGGTGAGCGTCACCGGGGTGTTACTGGACCGCTTTCCGCAGGCCGCGCTGATCACGGCCGTGGCCACGCAGGCGGCGGGCATGCTCGGCCTGTACGCGGCCGGCGCTCGTCCGGTGGCGGCGGTGGTGTTCCTGGTGCTGATGGGCAGTGCGCTCGGGCCGGTGTTCATGACCACTCAGAACGCGATGCTGCACTGCGCACCGGGCCGCACGGACATCGCCCTCGCGGCGAACTCCGGTGCCTACAACGCCGGCATCGCGGCGGGCGCCGCACTGGGCGGACTGGTCCTGCCGCTCGCCGGGGTGCGGAGCACCTTCCTCGCCGGCGGGCTGCTGACCGTGGGGTCCAATACGCCGATGAGGACGCCCGTCTCGTATCCACCGGTTCGGCAAACGGTGGGGGAAGTGCCGCGGCTCAGCCATGGGCAGCGCCACGGCACCCCGCCGTAAAGGCAACTCACTCAAGGGCGCCGCATGGCCGGCTTCAGACGACCAGAACCCGGCGCCCGCGTGTGTGACCGGCCTGGCTGTCGATGTGCGCTGCCGAGGCCTCGACCAGCGCGTACGACTTCTCGACCGGGATGTGGAGCTTCCCCCGCGAGATGAGGTCGACGGCCTCGGCGAGCGCCACCGGCACGCTGCCGGCCACGCCGGAGAATCGGACACCGAACTTCGGTGCGTCCAGGTCGGCGATGGAGATCACCTTCTGGGCATCCCCGGTCAGCTCGACGAGTTCGCGGATGACGCCCGAGCCGGCCAGGTCGAGTGCCGCGTCGACACGGCCGAGCCCCCGCACCCGCTCGACCCAGCCCTCGCCGTACGTCGTGGCGACGGCACCCAGGCTCCGCAGGTAGTCCTGGTTGGCGGCCCCGGCCGTGCCGATCACCGTGATGCCTCGATCACGCGCGATCTGGAGCACCGCCGACCCCACTCCCCCGGCCGCACCGCTGACCAGCAGCGTCTGCCCGGGCCGCACGCCCACCTCGCGGATGACGCGCAGCGCGGTCTCCACCACGGAGGGATAGCCGGCCGCCTCTTCGAAGGTCAGCCCGTCGGGCATACGGGCCCAGGCCGACAGCACGGCGAACTCGGCATACGTGCTCGCCCCTTCGCCGAACACCCGGTCACCGACCTCGACTCCCTCGACGTCCTCACCGACCTCGTCCACCACCCCGGAGGCGTCCAGTCCGACTCCGGAGGGCAACTCGATCGGATGGGCCCCCAGCACCTGGCCTTCGCGGATCCGCCAGTCGACGGGGTTCACGCCCGCCGCCCGTACGGCGATGCGTATCTGGCCGGGGCCCGGGCGGGGCTCCTCGGCTTCTATGAGTTGCAGGACTTCGGGACCGCCGAACTCGGCGAAGCTCACCTTCTTCATGCAGCGAACGTAACACTAACGGTTAGCGTTTTGAAACCGGTACGGATTCGCACCTGATAGCGTGAGGGCATGACCGTGCCGACCGGACGCCGTGAGCGCAAGAAGGCCCTGACCCGGCAGAAGATCGCTGACGCCGCCCTGCGGCTCTTCCTGGAGCGCGGCTACGACGCGGTGGGCATCCGTGACGTGGCTGCCGAGGCCGACGTGGCCGTCACCACGCTCTTCTCCCACTTCGCCTCGAAAGAGGCCCTGGTGTTCGAGCAGGACGCGAACTTCGAGCAGCGTCTCACGCGGGCGGTCACCGACCGGGCGCCGAACGAGCCGCTCGTCCCCGCCCTGCGCCGCGAGATCCAGGCCCTGGTGCGCCACTGCACGGCGGCCGGCGCCGCCCCGATCTGGCACATGATCGACACGTCGCCCGCCCTGCGGAAGTACGAGGAGTCGATGCGGCTGCGCCACGCGGAGTCGCTGGCGAGGGCCATCGCAGCCGATCCCGGTCTGTCACGGAGCACAACGGCCTGCCGGGCGATCGCGAGGTTTATGATCGATGCCTTTTCGCTGGCCCGTGAGACAGCCGATCCGGAGGCCGCGGTCGACGAGATCTTCCGGATGATCGAGGCGGCCTGGGAGGTCACCGCCCCCGGAACTGCCGGACGGTAGTCAGGGGCTCGACCCCGCCCGGCATGCCGTTTCAGTGTCAGAGGCCGCCGCGCAGCAGGCGTCGGGCCACCTCGGTGCGGGCGGCGGCGAGTTCGGTGGCGATCAGCTCGGTCCGGTGGGCCTGCGGCACCACCGCGGCTGTCTCGGGCCGGCCGGCGAGCAGGCAGGCGCGCCGCAGGTGGGTCGGCGGATGGGTGGTGTCGACCTGGTGTCCGCGCCGGGCTCCGGCGCGCCGCTGCCGTTCGTACTCGTGCTCCGGGATGGTCGCCGTGTACGTAGTGAGCGTGCCCCACAACTCGTCGGCCCGGTCCGTCGCCTTCCGGGTGGACCGGGGTCCGCCGAGGGCGGCACGGTTGGCCTCGGTGCGCAGCCGGAGGTCGAGCGAGTCGGTGATGAGCAAGCGGTCCATGAGGCCGACCGCCGCCTGCGTGGAGGCGGTGCGGGCGGCCAGCCGGTCGGCGAGGTACTCGGCCCGCGTCCCGGCGCGTGACGTCAGGCGGACGAGCAGCACCAGCAGCCCTCCGATCAGCAGACGGGGCAGCACGTAGAGGGCGTTGACGATGATCTCGAGCCCGGTCGGGTGCGGCAGTGGCTGGAGGATGTGGTGCCACACGGACAGGGTCCGTATCGCGGTGCCCACCACCAGGCCGTTGCGGGTGTCGCCGTTGGCGTAGTGGGCCAGTTCGTGGCCGAGCAGCGCGATCCGCTCCTCGGGGGTGAGAACTTCCCACAGCGGCATGCCCAGCATCAGGAGCCGTCGGCCGCGCAGACCGTACGTCGTGACGGCGGCGTTGATGCTCCCGTCCACGGCGATCGCGTCCACGCTCCGGGTGCCGACGGCCTCGGCCACCTCGTCGGCCAGGGTGAACAGTTCCGGCGCGTCGCCCCGCAGCAACACGGTCAGGTCGTCGGGCAGACGGCCGACCCTCGGGGCGAGCATCCAGGCCAGCGCCAGAAGGACCAGCCCGGCCACGATGCCGACGCCGCCCCAGCCCGCCACCAGGCACCAGACTCCACCGGCGGCGAACGCGAGAGTGATCCCGTGGACGGTCAGAGCGAGCGCGGTCGCCGCCACCGCCGAGGCGTCACGTCGCGGGCGTGCGTCGTGCCCGCTCAGCATCTCGGCGAGCAGCTGCTCGCCGTGCCGTCGGGCCAGGGCGCGCTCGGCCCGTTCCAGACGTCCCGGGTGCGGCTGCGGCTCCCCGGGGTCCACGTTCCAGTCGCAGGCAGCGCACCAGACGGTGAACCGGCTGTCGCCGCGGATCTCGGTGCCGCATTCCGGGCATGGCTGTACGGCCTCTTGGGCGATGGCGGACGTCACGGTTCTCTTCCCCTCCTGCGCGGCCCTCCCCGAGCCGCTACCTGCTGATACGGGCCGATCCGATCACACGACGCCGCCACGGTGAAGACACTGGCGCCGCTCGGGCCGAACCGTGATCCTGCCGCAACCGCCCGAGGAGCGGCATCATTGCCGGCGCTCAGTGGCGTACGCGGCTGCCGCGATCTCGACGAAGGATCGGATCAAGGGGTTGGCGTCGCCTTCGTTCCACACCGCCACCACTCGGCTCGGTGCCATGTCGGTCAGCGGTACGACGGCCAACCCCGCGGGCAGGTCGTGTCCGAGCGGGGCCAAGCCGACCGTGCCGTTCCACAGCACGACCTGGAGGCATTCCTGGACGGCGCGCACCACGGGTCCCTCGCGCGGTCTGCCGCCGTTCCAGTACGACTGCCAGTCGGGGTCGGTGCCCTGCGGGAACTGGAACCAGCGGCGGTCGCTCAGCTCGGCCAGCCGAAGTCGGTCGCGGCCGGCCAGCGGATCGTCGGCGCGCAGGACCACGCCGACGGGATCGCTGCGCAGCGTACGCACCGTCAGAGCGGTCTCGTCGAAGGGTGCCCGGGTGAGGGCGACGTCGACCAGTCCGGCGCGCAGTCCGCAGGTCGGGTCGGTGAGGTCCGTGTCGCGGACGCGGATGTCGAGGCCGGGGTGGTTTCGGCGGTGGGCGGCGGCCAGCCTGGACACTCCCGGGTCGGTGCCGTCGCCCAGGATGCCGACGGTGAGGGTCGCGGCGCCGGCCGCCGCGCTGACGCGTACCCGGACGCGGTCGGCGTGGTCGAGCAGGGCCCGCGCCTCGTCGAGCAGCACCGCGCCCACCGGTGTGAGCGTGACGCCGGTGGGCGAGCGGGTGAAGAGCAGGGCGCCGATGTCGGCCTCCAACTGCTTGATCACCCGGCTCAGCGGCGGCTGGCTCATGTGCAGTCGGGTGGCGGCCCGGCCGAAGTGAAGTTCCTCGGCGACCGCCACGAAGTAGCGCAAGGTCCGTAGCTCCACGCTGCAACGATACCCAGGAGGTATCGACGTCGCGGAACGAGTCTTGGACGCGGGCGGGGTCGCGGCGGTGCACTCGTGAGCATGACCGAAGAAGCGAAGCCGAGCGAGCCGCAGGCCGACCCCGCCGTATCGGTGGTGGGTCCCGGCGACGGCGAGACGATCATTCTGGGGACCACACGCATGCGCGTTCTGGAGGACGGCAGCCACACCGGGCACCGCCTCGCGATCGCCGAGTCCGTCCTCGCCCCGCACACCCAGGGACCGCCGCAGCATCGCCATGCCCGACACGACGAGGGCTTCTACGTCCTCTCCGGCACGGTACGGTTCACCGTCGGAGACAAGGACCACGACGCCACCGCGGGCACGCTGGTGATGGTCCCGCCGGGCACCCCGCACACCTTCGCCAACCTGACCGACCGACCCGCCGTCATGCTCAGCACGTTCACCCCGGACCTGTACGTCCAGTACTTCCGAGACCTCCGTGATGAGTTGGCCGACGGCCGCCCGCTGACGCGGCAGACCAACATCGCTGCGATGAGCCGCTACGCGACCGAGCCCGCCACCGACCTCGCCTGACTGCGATGCCGGTCAGCGTCCTTTTGCAGGGCGGCTGGCCACGGGGCTGTGATCGAGCACAGACCGCGTCCCACCGCTAGCGTGGGTCCGTGATCGTATGGCTCAACGGAACCCACGGTGCAGGCAAGACGACGACCAGTGCGCTCGTACAGCAACTGGTCCCTGATTCACGAGTGTTCGACGCCGAGAAGGTCGGCGAGACGCTCATGGACATCGCTCCAGGGCTGCCCCAGACGGACAACTTCCAGCACTGGCCGCCATGGCGGCCGCTGGTGGTCGAGACCGCCCGTCACGTGCTCGACTTCACCGGCGGCACTCTCGTGATCCCCATGACCGTCCTGGTCGAGCAGTACTGGCGCGAGATCAGCTCCGGTCTCGCACAACACGGGATTCCGGTACGGCACTTCGTCCTCCACGCCGACCAGGACACCCTGCGCGGGCGCATCGCGGGCGACACCGTTGTGGGCCCCGACTCGCCCTTCCGTCTCGCCCACCTGGAGCCCTACGCCGAGGCGGCCCGCACATGGCTGCACGCGCAGGCCGAGGTCGTCGACACCACGCGCCTCACCCCCGACCGAGTCGCCCGGCAGATC
>NZ_WWHX01000173.1 GCF_009862125.1 Streptomyces sp. SID5910 | reverse complement strand
GGACGGCGCCGTGCGCGGGGTCCGCACCGACCGGGGCGGCCTGCGCGCCCCGGCGGTCGTCAACGCGGCCGGCCCCTGGGGCGGCGAGGTGGCGGCCCTGGCCGGGGTGCGGCTGCCCGTCCTGCCCAGGCGGGGCTACGTCCTGGTCACCGAACCGCTGCCGCGCCGGGTGCGGCACAAGGTGTACGCCGCGGACTACGTCGCCGACGTCGCCAGCGACTCGGCGGACCTCCAGACCTCCCCGGTGGTGGAGGGCACCGCCGCGGGCCCCGTCCTCATCGGCGCCAGCCGGGAACGGGTCGGCTTCGACCGGTCGGTGTCGCTCCCCGCGCTGCGGGCCCTTGCGGCCGGCGCGACCCGCCTGTTCCCGTTCCTCGCCGAGGTGCGCGCCATGCGGACGTACGCCGGTTTCCGGCCGTATCTGCCCGACCACCTGCCCGCCGTCGGCCCCGACCCGCGAGTGCCCGGTCTGCTGCACGCCTGCGGGCACGAGGGCGCGGGCATCGGCCTGTCCACCGGCACCGGCCACCTGATCGCCCAGGCCCTGTGCGGCGAGCGGCCCGCCCTCGACCTCACCCCGTTCCGTCCCGACCGCTTCGCCGAGGAGGCCGCGTGATCTTCCGCCGAGGGCGTCCGAACCCGCTCCGCCTGGTCCGCGCCCGGCCCCGCCCCGCCCGCACGGTCACCTTCGACGGCCGGGAGATCGAGGCGCTGCCCGGCCGCACGGTCGCCGCGGTGCTGTGGGCGGCCGGCATCACCTCCTGGCGCACCACCCGCGGCGCCGGCCGCCCCCGCGGGGTGTTCTGCGGGATCGGCGTGTGCTTCGACTGCCTGGTCACGGTCAACGGCCGCCCCAACCAGCGGGCCTGCCTGGTGCCCGCACGGCCGGGCGACGTGATCCGCACCCAGGAGGGGACCGGGCATGAGGACTGAACTCGCGGTGATCGGCGCGGGTCCCGCCGGGCTCGCGGCGGCGCTGGCGGCGTCCGTGAGAGGCGTCCACGTCACGGTGGTGGACGGGGCGGCGGAGCCGGGCGGGCAGTTCTACCGGCAGCCCGCCCGCGAACTCGGCGCCCGGCGCCCCCGGGCCCTCCACCACGGGTGGCGCACCTGGGAACGCCTGCGCGCCGGACTCGCCGCGAGCGACGTACGCGTACTGACGGACCATCAGGTGTGGTTCGTGGAGCGGGAGTCCGGGGCCTTCACCGTGCACGCGCTGCGCGGGCCCGGCGAGGACGAGCCGGTCGCCGTGCACGCCGACGCCGTCCTGCTCGCCACCGGCGGATACGAGTACGTCCTGCCCTTCCCCGGCTGGACCCTGCCCGGCGTCCTCACGGCCGGAGGCACCCAGGCCATGCTCAAGGGCGCCCTCGTGGTGCCGGGCAGGACGGCCGTCGTCGCCGGCACCGGGCCACTGCTGCTGCCCGTGGCGACCGGGCTCGCGGCGGCCGGCGTACGGGTGGCGGCGCTCGTCGAGTCGGCCGCCCCGGGGCACGTCGCCCGCCACGCCCGCGCCCTGGCCGGCAAACTCCCCGAGGGCGCCGGACACGCCGCCCGGCTGCTGCGCCACCGCGTCCGCACGCTCACCGGGCACACCGTCGTCCGCGCGCACGGCGACGACCGGCTGACCGGCGTCACCGTCGCCGCCCTCGACGCCGGCGGCCGCACCCGGCCCGGCACCGAACGGCACCTGCCCTGCGACACCCTGGCCGTCGGCCACGGCATGCTCCCGGGCACCGACCTCGCCGACGGCCTCGGCTGCGAGCCGGCCGGGACGACGGTGGCCGTCGACACCGAGCAGCGCACCAGCGTGCCCGGGGTGTGGGCGGCCGGTGAGACCACCGGCGTCGGCGGCGCCGCCCTCGCGCTCGCCGAGGGCCACATCGCCGGACGCTCGGTCGCCGCCCGGCTGCGCGGCACCGCACCCGACCCGGCGGGATGGGCGCCGGCCGCCCGGACGCGCGAGGCGCTGCGGGCATCCGCCGACGCACTCGCCGCCGCGTTCGCGCCGCCCGCGCACTGGACCGACCAGGTCACCGACGACACCGTCGTCTGCCGCTGCGAGGAGGTCACGGCCGGCGCCGTCCGCGAGGCCGTCGGCGGACTCGGCGCGGGCGACGTACGCACCGTGAAACTGCTGACCCGGGCCGGGATGGGCTGGTGCCAGGGACGGATGTGCGGCCCCGCCGTCGCCGGCCTCACCGGATGCGGACCCGCCCCGTCCCGGCGGCCGTTCGCCCGCCCCGTACCCCTCGGCGTCCTCGCGCAGCCCCAGCCGAAACCCCCGGAGGAAGGACACTCATGACCGACCACCGTCCCTGGCGCGGCGTCCTCGTCGCCACCGCGCTCCCGCTGACCGACGACCTCCGCGTGGACTACGACGCCTACGCCGAGCACTGCTCCTGGCTGGTGGCGAACGGCTGCGACGGCGTTGTCCCCAACGGATCGCTGGGCGAGTACCAGGTGCTCACCCCCGAGGAACGGACCCGGGTCGTCGAGACCGCCGTCGCCGCGATCGGCGGGCAGCGGGTGATGCCGGGCGTCGCCGCCTACGGGTCCGCCGAGGCCCGCCGCTGGGCCGAGCAGGCCCGGGAGGCCGGCTGCGGCGCGGTCATGCTCCTGCCGCCCAACGCCTACCGTGCCGACGAGCGTTCCGTCCTCGCCCACTACGCCGAGGTCGCCCGGGCCGGGCTGCCCGTCGTCGCCTACAACAACCCCATCGACACCAAGGTCGACCTGGTGCCCGAACTCCTCGCCCGGCTGCACGGCGAGGGACACGTACGGGCCGTCAAGGAGTTCTCCGGCGACGTCCGCCGCGCCTACCGCATCGCCGAACTCGCCCCCGAACTCGACCTGCTGATCGGCGCCGACGACGTCCTGTTGGAACTGGCCATCGCCGGCGCCAAGGGCTGGATCGCCGGATACCCCAACGCCCTGCCCGCCTCCTGCACCGAGCTGTACCGCGCCGCGACGACCGGCGACCTGGCCACCGCCGAGCGGCTGTACCGGCAGCTGCACCCCCTGCTGCGCTGGGACTCGCGCGTCGAGTTCGTCCAGGCCATCAAGCTCTCCATGGACCTCGCGGGCCGGCCCGGCGGCCCCTGCCGCCCGCCCCGCGTACCGCTGCTGCCCGAGCAGGAGGCCGCCGTGCGCGCCGCCACCGAGAAGGCCCTCGCGGCCGGACTGGCCTAGGAAGGAGGGGACATGCGCAGCAGACTCGTCCTGCACGCCGTCGACTCGCACACCGAGGGCATGCCCACCCGTGTGATCACCGGCGGCATCGGCACCATCCCCGGCGCCACCATGAACGAACGGCGGCTGTACTTCCGCGACCACCGCGACGACGTCAAACGGCTGCTGATGAACGAGCCGCGCGGGCACGCCGCCATGAGCGGCGCGATCCTCCAGCCGCCCACCCGGCCCGACTGCGACTGGGGCGTCGTCTACATCGAGGTCTCCGGCTACCTCCCCATGTGCGGCCACGGCACGATCGGCGTGGCGACCGTCCTCGTGGAGACGGGCATGGTCGAGGTGACCGAGCCCGTCACCACCATCCGCCTCGACACCCCGGCCGGCCCCGTCGTCGCCGAAGTGGCCGTCCAGGACGGCGCGGCCAAGGCGGTGACCCTGCGCAACGTGCCGTCCTTCGCCGTCGCCCTCGACCGTGAGGCGTCCCTGCCCGACGGCCGCACGGTCACGTACGACCTGGCCTACGGCGGCAACTTCTACGCGATCCTGCCGCTGGAACGGCTCGGGCTGCCCTTCGACCGCTCCCGCAAGGACGACATCCTCGCCGCCGGCCTGTCCCTGATGGACGCCATCGACAAGGAGGGGGAGCCCGTCCACCCCGAGGACCCCTCCATCCACGGCTGCCACCACGTCCAGGTCACCGCGCCCGGCGCCACCGCCCGCCACTCCCGGCACGCCATGGTCATCCACCCCGGCTGGTTCGACCGCTCGCCCTGCGGCACCGGCACCAGCGCCCGCATGGCCCAGCTGCACGCCCGCGGCGAACTCCCCCTGCACACCGAGTTCGTGAACGAGTCCTTCATCGGCACCCGCTTCACCGGCCGGCTGCTCGGCACCACCGAGGTCGCCGGGCGGCCGGCCGTCCTGCCCAGCTTCACCGGCCGCGCCTGGATCACCGGCACCGCCCAGTACCTGCTGGACCCGGAGGACCCCTTCCCGGCAGGCTTCGTCCTGTGAACACCGTCAGCACGGGCACCGGCCCGTCCCTGCCCCACCTGGGCGGCCGCAGACCCAGCCACCGGGAGCGGGTCGCCGACGCGCTGCGGGCCGCGCTGATCGCCGGCGAACTGCGGCCCGGCGAGGTGTACTCGGCACCCGGCCTCGCCGCCCGCTTCGGCGTCTCCGCCACACCGGTCCGCGAGGCGCTGCTCGACCTCGCCAAGGAGGGGCTGGTCGACACCGTCCCCAACAAGGGGTTCCGGGTCACCGCCGTCTCCGACCGGCAGCTCGACGAGTACACCCACATCCGCTCGCTCATCGAGATCCCCACCACCGCCGCCCTGGCCGCCACCGCCGACCCGGTCGCCCTCCAGGAACTCCGCCCGGTCGCCGAGGAGATCGTCGCCGCCGCGGTCGACGGCGACCTCATCGCGTACGTCGAGGCCGACCTGCGCTTCCACCTCGGCCTGCTCGCCCTCGCCGGCAACGGGCACCTGGTGGAGGTCGTACGGGACCTGCGCCGCCGCTCCCGGCTGTACGGACTGACGGCGCTGGTGGAGCAGGGGCGCCTGGAGGCGTCGGCCCGGGAGCACCTGGAGATCCTCGACGCGCTGCTCGCCCGCGACGAGCACGAGGTGCGGGACGTGATGGCCCGGCACCA
>NZ_WWHX01000172.1 GCF_009862125.1 Streptomyces sp. SID5910 | reverse complement strand
CGTCGGCCGCCGCCGCGGCAGGCACGCCGGCCGGAACGGACCGCCGCGCCGGCACCCAGCCCCGCGAGACCACGGCGCCGCGCGCCCTGAACCGGCGGCATACCCGACGCCGAGCGCACGCCTCCCGACCGGCGCCGCGAGGCCCGGGCGGGTCGGGTCGCGGACCGGGCCATGGCGTCGGCGCCTCGGCCGCAGGCACGCCGGCGGTAGGCGCCGTCGGCCGGGGCGGGTCGTGGGCGGGAAGGTGTCGCGTTCGTGCGGGTGTAGGCGTGGCCCCGCCGGTGCACCATGGCTGCATGCTGCTTGCCCGGCTGGCTCAGGTGTCACGGGAGGTCGCGGCCACGTCGGCGCGGTCCCGGAAGACCGCGCTGCTCGCGGAGCTGTTCCGGGAGGCGGAGGCGGAGGACGTACCGGTCGTCATCCCGTATCTCGCGGGACGCCTCCCCCAGGGCCGGATCGGCGTCGGCTGGAAGGTGCTGGGCGAGCGGGTCCCGCCCGCCGCCGCACCGAGTCTGACCGTGCGCGAGGTGGACGCCCGGCTCACCGCACTCGGCGCGGTCTCCGGTGCCGGTTCGCAGGCCGAGCGGTCGCGGCTGGTCGGCGAGCTGATGGGCGCGGCCACCGAGGACGAGCAGCGCTTCCTGCTGGGGCTGCTCACCGGCGAGGTGCGCCAGGGCGCTCTGGACGCGGCCGCCGTCGAGGGCCTGGCCGCGGCGACGGAGGCACCCCCCGCGGACGTACGGCGCGCGGTGATGCTCGCCGGGTCGTTGCAGGCCGTCGCCGAGGCCCTGCTCGCCGAAGGACCCGGCGCCCTGGCCCGGTTCCGCCTCACCGTCGGCCGCCCGGTGCTGCCGATGCTGGCGCACAGCGCGTCCTCGGTCGCCGAGGCGGTCGGCAAGCTGGGCGGCTGCGCCGTCGAGGAGAAGCTGGACGGCATCCGCGTCCAGGTGCACCGCGACGGCGACGCCGTACGGGTCTACACCCGCACCCTCGACGACATCACCTCCCGCCTCCCGGAGATCACCTCGGCCGCCCTCGCGCTGCCCGGGGAGCGGTTCATCCTGGACGGCGAGGCGATCTCCCTCGACGCGGAGGGGCGCCCCCGCTCGTTCCAGGAGACCGCCGGACGCGTCGGCTCCCGCACGGACGTGCCCACGGCCGCGCGGGCCGTGCCCGTCTCCGCCGTGTTCTTCGACGCGCTGTCCGTCGACGGCCGCGACCTGCTCGACCTGCCGCTGACCGAGCGGCACGCGGAGCTGTCCCGGCTGGTCCCGGAGCCGATGCGGGTGCGCCGCACGCTGGTGGCGGGGCCCGAGGACACGGAGGCGGCGGAGGCGTTCCTCGCCGCGACCCTGGAGCGCGGCCACGAGGGCGTCGTCGTCAAGGGGCTGGACGCCGCCTACAGCGCGGGCCGGCGCGGCGCGTCCTGGCTGAAGGTCAAGCCCGTGCACACCCTCGACCTGGTCGTCCTGGCCGCCGAGTGGGGACACGGCCGCCGGACCGGCAAGCTGTCCAACCTCCATCTGGGCGCCCGCACCGCGGACGGCTCGTTCGCCATGCTCGGCAAGACCTTCAAGGGCATGACCGACGCGCTGCTGGCCTGGCAGACCGAGCGCCTCGGCGAGCTGGCCGTCGAGGAGCACGGCTGGGGCGTGACCGTACGCCCCGAACTCGTCGTCGAGATCGCCTACGACGGCCTCCAGCGCTCCACCCGCTACCCGGCCGGCGTCACCCTCCGCTTCGCCCGTGTCCTGCGCTACCGGGACGACAAGCGCCCCGAGGACGCGGACACCGTCGAGACGCTGCTCGCCGCGCACCCGAGGGTGGCCCCGTGAGGCGCAGCGCGGGCCTGCTGCTGCACCGCCCCGGCGACGGCGGCACCGAGGTGCTGCTCGGCCACATGGGCGGCCCGTTCTACGCCCGCCGCGACGCGGGGGCGTGGACGATCCCGAAGGGCGAGTACGACCCGGCGGAGCCCGCCTGGGAGGCGGCCCGGCGCGAGTTCGAGGAGGAGCTGGGGCTGCCGCCGCCGAACGGCGAGGCCGTACCGCTCGGGGAGGTCCGCCAGTCGGGCGGGAAGGTCGTCACGGCGTGGGCCGTCGAGGCCGACCTCGACCCGGCGACGATCGCGCCCGGCACCTTCCGCATGGAGTGGCCGCCGAGGTCGGGCCGGATCGAGGAGTTCCCCGAGCTGGACCGGGTGGCGTGGTTCCCGGTGGACCGGGCGCGCGAGGTGATCGTGAAGGCGCAGGCCGCGTTTCTCGACCGGCTGGCTGAGCACTCGCACTGACGAGCACGACAAGAACGACAACAACGACGAGCACGACGAGCACGACGACAGACCCGTCCGCGTTGCGGCACCCCCCGTCGCGCGCCAAGGTCGAAGCACGAGTCTGCACCCAGGGAGGTCGGCCATGCCCATCGCGACGGTGAACCCGGCGAACGGCGAGACGCTCAGGACGTACGAGGCCATGGGCGAGGAGGAGATCGAGCGTCGGCTCCAGCTCGCGGAGGCCACCTTCCGCACCTACCGGACGACGTCGTTCGAGGAGCGGGCCGGGCTGATGCACCGGGCGGCCGATCTCCTGGAGGCCGACCAGGACGAGATCGGCAAGGTCATCACCACCGAGATGGGCAAGCCGGTCAAGCAGGCCCGCGCGGAGGCCGCCAAGTGCGCGAAGGCGATGCGCTGGTACGCCGACCACGCGGCCGAGCTGCTGGCCGACGAGGAGCCCGCCGAGTCGGACGTGAAGGACTCCGGCGGCTCCCGGGCCCTGGTGCGCTACCGGCCGCTCGGCCCGGTGCTCGCGGTGATGCCGTGGAACTTCCCGCTGTGGCAGGTGATCCGCTTCGCGGCGCCCGCGCTGATGGCGGGCAACGTCGGCCTGCTCAAGCACGCCTCGAACGTGCCGCAGACCGCCCTGTACCTGGAGGACCTGTTCCACCGGGCGGGCTTCCCCGAGGGCTGCTTCCAGACCCTGCTGATCGGTTCGGCGGCCGTGGACGACATCCTGCGCGACGAGCGGGTACGGGCCGCCACCCTCACCGGCAGCGAGCCCGCGGGCCGCGCGGTGGCCTCCACCGCCGGGGAGATGATCAAGAAGACGGTGCTGGAGCTGGGCGGCAGCGACCCCTTCGTCGTCATGCCGTCGGCCGACGTCGACCGGGCCGCCGAGGTCGCGGTGACCGCGCGCACGCAGAACGCCGGGCAGTCCTGCATCGCCGCCAAGCGGTTCATCGTGCACACGGACGTCTACGACGCCTTCGTGGAGCGCTTCACCGCGGGCATGAGGGCGCTGACGGTCGGCGACCCGATGGACGAGGAGACCGAGGTCGGGCCGCTCTCCAGCGAGCAGGGCGTGACCGATGTGGCGGAGTTGGTCGACGACGCGGTGCGCGGCGGCGCCACCGTCCTGTGCGGCGGCGAACGCCCCGACGGGCCCGGCTGGTACTACCCGCCGACCGTGCTGGCCGACGTGACCCGCGAGATGCGCATCCACCGCGAGGAGGCCTTCGGCCCGGTCGCCACGCTGTACCGGGCGGCCGACCTGGACGAGGCCGTCCTGATCGCCAACGACACGGACTTCGGCCTGAGTTCCAACGTGTGGACGCGCGACGACGCCGACGTGGACCGGTTCGTCCGGGACCTGGAGGCGGGCGGGGTCTACGTCAACGGGATGACGGCCTCCCACCCGGCGTTCCCGTTCGGCGGGGTCAAGCGGTCGGGCTACGGGCGTGAGCTGTCCGGGCACGGAATCCGCGAGTTCTGCAACATCACCACCGTATGGCACGGGGCGTGAGGGTTCCGGGGCTACGATCCCTTTTTGTGACCCGCGAAGTGACCCTGCCTCTGATCGTCGACGACCGCGGCACCCTGCAGGTGTCCGCGGCCGACGTGAGCAAGCTGCTGCGTACGGTGGGCGGGCGGTGGCTGAGGCTGGTGGAGGCGGGCGAGGAGGGCCTGGACGAGGACACCGTGGCGGCGCTCACCATCGAACTGGCCAAGCTGGCCGACCGTATCGACGTGGCGTGCATCGCCCACAGCAGCGGCCAGTCCTCCTGACGCCCGCGCTTTCCACCCGCTAACGGATCGGCATCCCCGCCAGGGTCCGCGCGATCACCAGCCGCTGGATCTCGCTGGTGCCCTCGAAGATCGTGTAGATCGCCGAGTCGCGGTGCATCCGCTCCACCGGGTACTCCCGGGTGTAGCCGTTGCCGCCGAGGATCTGGACCGCCTGGGCGGTGACCTTCTTCGCCGTCTCGCTCGCGAACAGCTTGGACATCGAGCCCTCGGCCGCCGTGAACGGCTTGCCGTTGACCGCCATCCAGGAGGCCCGCCACACCAGCAGCCGCGCCGCGTCGATCGACGTGCGCATGTCGGCGAGCTGGAAGGCCACGCCCTGGTTGTCGATGATCGGCCGCCCGAACTGCTCACGGGTCTTGGCGTAGTCGAGGGCGACCTCGTACGCGGCACGCGCGGTGCCGACCGCCATCGCGCCGACGGCGGGGCGGGACGCCTCGAAGGTGGCCATCGCCGCGTTCTTCACACGCTCGCCGCCCTTCTTGGCCTTCTCCCGGGCCCGGGCCAGACGCGCGTCCAGCTTCTCCTTGCCGCCGAGCAGGCAGGAGCCGGGGACACGCACCTGGTCGAGGACGACCTCGGCGGTGTGCGAGGCGCGGATGCCGTGCTTCTTGAACTTCTGGCCCTGGGACAGCCCCGGCGTGTTCGGCGGGACGATGAAGGAGGCGTGGCCCTTGGAGCCCAGCTCCGGGTCGACGACCGCGACGACCACGTGGACGTTGGCGATGCCGCCGTTGGTCGCCCAGGTCTTGGTGCCGTCGAGCACCCACTCGTCCTTGGCCTCGTCGTACACGGCGCGCGTGCGCATGGAGGCCACGTCGGAGCCGGCGTCGGGCTCGGAGGAGCAGAAGGCGGCGACCTTCACATCGTTGGCGTCGCCGTACATCTGGGGGATCCAGGTGCCGATCTGCTCCTCGGTGCCGTTGGCGAGGACGCCGACGGCGGCGAGGCCGGTGCCGACGATCGACAGGGCGATGCCCGCGTCGCCCCAGAACAGCTCCTCCATCGCCATGGGGATGCCGAGGCCGGTGGGGTCGAAGTACTGCTGGGCGTAGAAGTCGAGGGAGTAGATGCCGACCTTGGCGGCCTCCTGGATGACCGGCCAGGGAGTCTCCTCACGCTCGTCCCATTCGGCGGCCGCGGGGCGGATGACGTCGGCGGCGAAGCCGTGCAGCCAGTCCCGGACCTCCTTCTGTTCGTCGCTCAGCTCCATGGTGAACTCGGCCATGTCCCCTCCAGTGACGCACGTGCATGTTACTTGCGGTAACCGCAGTCTGTTACCGACGAGTAGGAAAAGTCAACTCCCCGGGACCCCTCGCCCTCCCGTTCGATGCGCGGTGCCCGCCGGGTGTTAGTTTGCGCAGGCGTCACCGAATCAGCACGGGTGGGGAGAGCACATGGACACCACGCAGCGGACCGATCAGCAGCGGTCCGCCGACCGCCGACGGCGCGAGCTGCTGGAGGCCGCCGACCGGGTGGTGCTGCGCGACGGTCCCCAGGCCTCGATGAACGCCATCGCCGCCGAGGCGGGCATCACCAAGCCGATCCTCTACCGCCACTTCGGCGACAAGGGCGGCCTGTACGCCGCCCTGGCCCAGCGGCACACGGACGCCCTCCTCGATTCGCTGCGGGCCGCTCTGGACGCCCCGGCGGAGCGGCGCAGACGCGTGGAGGCCACGCTGGACACCTATCTCGCGGCGATCGAGGCACGCCCGCAGGTGTACCGCTTCCTGATGCACCCGGCGGAGGGCGTCACCACCGCGGGCGACCAGACCGAGCCGGGCTTCGACGTGGGCAAGCACTCGGCGCCGGTGCTGCGCCGGATGGGCGAGGAGCTGGGCAAGGTGATCGAGGAGCGCCTCGACATGGGCCCCGGCAGCGAGCGGCTGGCCCGGGTCTGGGGGCACGGCATCGTCGGCATGATGCACGCCGCCGGCGACTGGTGGCTGGGCGAACGGCCCTGCTCCCGCGCCGAGTTGGTGTCGATCCTGGCGGAGCTGCTGTGGGGGCGGCTGGCCGCGGCCGAGGACAAGGTGGGCGGCCCGGGCTTCTGAGGCCCCTCGCAGGGCGCAGCAGACGGCGCCCTCAGCGGCTCCAGGACGCCCGCGCCACCTGCCGCATCAGCTTCCGGTGGCGCCGGCCGGACAGCCGGTCGGCGTAGATCCGGCCCTCCAGGTGGTCGCACTCGTGCTGGAGGCACCTGGCGAAGAACCCCGTCCCGTGCACGGTGACCGGCTCCCCGGTCACCGTGAAGCCCTCGACCACCGCGTGGTCGTGGCGCTCGGTGCCCGCCTCCAGACCGGGCAGCGACAGACAGCCCTCCGGGCCGCGCACCACCACCCCGTCCGCCTCCACGAGCCGCGGGTTCACCACATGGCCGAGGTGGCGCTCGTCCTCGTCGTCCGGGCAGTCGTAGACGAAGACGCGCACCGGCTCGCCGATCTGGTTCGCGGCCAGGCCCACGCCGTGGGCGGCGTACATGGTCGCGAACAAGTCCTCCACGAGCGCCGCGAGTTCCGGACCGAAGTCCGTCACCTCGTCGCAAGGGCTGTGCAGGACGGGGTCGCCGTGCAGGGTGAGGGGCCGTACGCGCCCGTGGACGCCGGGGATGGAGCCTTGTCGCATGACGGTCAGAGTAAGGTCCCTGTGTCCCCCGGCGGCGCGCGCCCACCGTAGGGACCGCGTGGCCGGTGCCGCGATTCGGGAGTGCGAATGGATCTCGATAGGCTGAGGTCCACACCACGTGGCCGTCAGGCTTCCCAGGCTTCAGGCGCGGCGCGTACGGCAAGGAGGATCGAGAACTGATGGCAGGCAACTCGGACCCGCTCACGCCGCGGGCCAAGATCGCCGTGACCGCGGGCAAGGCGGTCGCGGCGGCATCGCGCGCCGCGGGGCGCGGCAGCGGTTCGGTGATCGGCGGCCGGGTCGCGCTGAAACTCGACCCCGACCTCCTCCACCGGCTCGCCGGGCACCTGGACGTGACGCTCGTCTCGGCGACCAACGGCAAGACGACCACCACCCGGCTCATCGCCGAGGCGCTCAAGGCGGCCGGCCCGGTCGTGTCCAACGCGCTCGGCGCCAACATGCCCGCCGGCATCACCTCCGCCCTCGCGGGCGGCGCGGAGGCCCGGTACGGGGTCATCGAGGTCGACGAGAAGTACCTCGTCGGCGTCGCCCAGGCCACCGACCCGAAGTGCATCGCGCTGCTCAACCTCTCCCGCGACCAGCTCGACCGCGCCGCCGAGACCCGGATGCTCGCCGAGAACTGGCGCGAGGGCCTGGCCGGTTCGAAGGCCGTGATCGTCGCGAACGCCGACGACCCGCTGGTGGTGTGGGCCGCGTCCTCCTCCCCCAACGTGATCTGGGTCGCCGCCGGGCAGATGTGGAAGGACGACGCCTGGTCCTGCCCGTCCTGCGGCGGTGTGATGCAGCGTCCGGGCGACGACTGGTTCTGCGGCGAGTGCGGCTTCCA
>NZ_WWHX01000171.1 GCF_009862125.1 Streptomyces sp. SID5910 | reverse complement strand
GGTGGCGCGCCCAGGTGTTCGCGTCCCCGGCTCGGCCGCGTGCGCTCGACGCCGGCGGTGCCGGCCGGCAACCTCTGGGGTGTCAGGCGGACAGGCGTCCGAAGAACAGGCTGCCCGGGGCCTCCAGGTCCGGAGAGTAGAAGAACTCCCGGGCCGCGCGGATGAACTCCTGCCGGCTGATGACTCCGTCACCGTCGAGGTCCAGTGCGGCGAAGGCGTCCATGGCGCTGGGGTCGGTGACGTTCCAGACCTCCAGGTACTGCTTGAACTCGGACTTGCCGATGACGTTGTCTTCGTCGGTGTCCATGAGGTCGAAGATGGCGTGCGGAACACCCTCGACCATGTTGAAGCGGCTGGTGTCCACGCTCGCCGCGCGGGTGGCGAGGTGGTACTGCTCCCTGGAGAGGCGGTTGACGCCGTCCGCGTGGCGCAGCAGTTCGGTCCACTGCATCTGGTACGAGATCAGCAGCGCCTTCGCCCGACGGTCGCTCTTGTCGATCTTGTAGCCGCTCACGTAGCGGTCGACGATGCGCTGGTGGTCGCTCCAGTCGACGTAGCCGTCACCGTCGGTGTCGGTGGCGGTGAACAGCTGGTCGAGCTTCATGGTGATCGGGTCAGCGGTGGCGGTAGCCATGATCGCCCTTTCGCGGCAGTGATGTGGCGGCACGCATCGGCGCGCCCAGCCCGAAGCTAGGCCCGTGACCGTTGCCGGGGAGCCGTCAGACGCCTGTGCCGGAGGGGAATTCGCCCAATGGTGTGAAGCCTCCCCACAGACCGTGTGACCTCGGGCGGACCAGGCACAGGCACCTCGCCACCCGGGACTGTGGGCCTTGCTGGCATCACTGCACCGCGGTGAAATCCTCAACCGGCACCGGCACCGGCACCGGCACCGGCACCGGCACGGGCACGGGCACGGGCGCGGCGGTCGAGCGGTTCGTCGTGTCCGTGGCGCTGGACGACGGCCCCTGGCCACCCGGCCCTGCCCGGCGCCGGGTGCATCACGGCCTCCGAGCCGTCCCGGCGGCGCGTCGAGACGGCCCTCGGCTTTCGACACAGGCCCCACCCGGCCACCGGCGCCCCCCGCCGCCGGACACCGGGGCCGCCGGGGAAAAGCACCCGGCCCGGACGGCGGCGGGGGAGGACCGCCGGGACACGGTGGCGTGCGGATCACCGTGTGCGACGCTGGGGCGAGTGGCCTCGATTCCCCCGGGGGCGCGGGAGGAGGACGGCATGGACTGGCGTAAGTTCGCGCAGCAGATGGCGTCGTTGGCGCGGGATCTGCTGGCACAGGAGTCCGTGGAGGCCACGCTCGGACGGATCACCGCGGCCGCCACCGAGCTGGTCGAGGGCTGCGACGAGTCCGGGATCCTCGTCCTGAGCGGCACCAAGGTGCGCTCTTTCGCCCCGACCGGCCAGCTGGTCGTCGACAGCGACCGGCTCCAGGAACGCCTGGAGGAAGGGCCGTGCTTCGACGCCGCCCGCACCAGGACGGGGGAGCGGGTGTACCGGATCCCGGACTTCACCCAGGAGCAGCCCCGCTGGCCCCTCTACGCCCCCCAGGCCCACGACCTGGGCGTGGGCAGCATGATGGGCTTCCTGCTCTACACCGAGGACGAGGAACTCGGTGCCCTGGACCTGTACTCCCGCAGGCCCGGCGCCTTCACCGAGGACAGCGAGACGGCCGGCTGGCTGCTGGCCTCCCACGCCGCCGTCGCCCTGTCCGGCGCCCGCGCCCACGCCCAGATGGACCAGGCCATCGCCACCCGCCACACCATCGGCGAGGCGATGGGCATCCTCATGGGCAGCCGCCGCCTCACCGAGAAGCAGGCCTTCGACGTGCTGCGCCGCTACTCCCAGGACCACAACGTCAAACTCCGCGAGGTCGCCCGCCGGGTGTGTGCCACGGGCACGGTGTGACGAAGCGGCCGGGGCGGCTCCCCCGGCCCGATGTCTGGACCGGGAGAGCCTGAGCGGGGGCGGCCCCCATGGGGAACGCTGCCGCCCCCGCCTGCGGGAAGAGTCCCCCGAGCCGCTGCGTCAATGCCTGCGGGAGCCGCCGCCCCGCGCCAGCGGTCATCCCTGCGCGGTAGCCCGCAGGTTTACCCCCGCTCAACCGCCCGTGTGACGACCGGGAGGGCATGCGCACGCCAGCCTGAGGGCTCACGTCGAAGCGCCCTGCCGGGGCGGGAGAGAACGGGGAAAACGCATGCGCGTCGGACGCATCTCCACGATCTGCGGTGCCTTCGCGGCGACCGCGGCCATGACCGTGGGGTTCGCCCCCCAGGCCTCGGCCGCGGGCCACTGGGAGGACCCGTGGAAGAGCTACAGCGGCTACCGGTACACCTCCTCCGACTGGAAGGGCGCCCGCAGCTACATGGAGATCTCCTGGAACTCCAGCGGCAACGCCTCGGTCTACGGCTACGCGCGCGACACCGCCGGCGACGGCTACGGCGCACTGGCGCAGGTGATCTACGAGTACTGGAACGGGTCGCAGTGGGTGCCCACGCAGCGGACCCTGGCGAAGACGAGCGGCGGCAAGGGCAGCGAGGTGTGGAACTACGGCAAGCACGCCACGCTCAAGGTCCGCAACGTCTGGCTGCGCTCCTGCCTGTGGAACGCCGCCAACACGATCTGCGAGGGCGGCGCCCACTGACGCGGACGCCCCGCGAAGGACGCACGGCCCGACGGGCCCGCCCCCCACCGGGCCGGGCCCGTCACCGTCTCCTGGACGAGATCCGTGTACAAGTCCGCGCAGCGGTGACAGGGGACGGATGGAACAGCGCATCCACGCCGGTCTCTTCACCCGTCTCCTCGGCCCTGCACCGTACGCGGGCACGGGCGCGCCGACGGTGGTGCTGGTGCACGGGCTGGGACTGTCGGGGCGCTACTTCGTACCGCTGGCGCGGCGGCTGGCGGCCAGGGGGTTCACCGTGCTCGTGCCGGACCTGCCGGGCAACGCGCGCTCCCGGCACGCCGTACGCCGGATGCCCGACGTGGTGCGGACCGCCGACGCCCTCGCCCGCTGGCACCGCCGGCTCGTGCCGGGGCCGAGCCTGCTGGTGGCCAACTCGGTCGGCTGCCAGGTGGCCGCGGCCCTCGCGGTACGCCACCCGCAGCTGGCCCGCCGGCTCGTCCTGCTCGGCCCGGCGCTCACCCCGGGCGCGTCCGCCCGGCGCCAGGCGGGCCGGCTGCTCGCGGACGCGCTGCGAGAGCCGCCCTTGCTGATCGCGGTGGCCGCGGCGGACTACCTGCTCACCGGCCCCGTGCGGTTCGCCGTGTCCCTGCGCCACGCGCTGCGGGACGCCGCCGCGGCATTCGAGGGTCACCTGGCCCGCGTCGCCGTGCCGACCCTCGTCGTACGCGGGGCCGGTGACACCATCGCCTCCGAGGCCTGGGTCCGGCGCGTGGCACGGCTGCTCGCCGACGGGCGCGCGAGCGAGGTGCCGGGCGCCGCGCACGCGGCGCACTACAGCGCGCCGGAGGCCGTGGCCGAGCTGATCGAGACCTTCGCGGCAGGGAAAAACCCATGACACCACCGCCCCC
>NZ_WWHX01000170.1 GCF_009862125.1 Streptomyces sp. SID5910 | reverse complement strand
GCTCCACCCCGGCGATGCTCGCCGAGCTGAAGCGGGCGATGAGCAAGAAGGAACCGATCGTCGTCACGCTCTGGTCCCCGCACTGGGCGTACAACGACCTCGACCTGAAGAAGCTGAAGGACCCGAAGGGCGCCTGGGGCCAGGGCGACGGCGTGCACACGCTGTCCCGCAAGGGCTTCGCCGGCGACGACCCGACCGTCGCCCAGTGGATGAAGGACTTCAAGCTCGACGAGAAGCAGCTCACCAGCCTCGAGGCCGAGATCAACAAGGCCGGCAAGGGCAAGCAGCAGGACGCCGTGCGCGCCTGGCTGGACTCCAACCCGGGTCTGGTCGACAAGCTCGCCCCGGTCAAGGGCGGCTCCGGCGCCACCCCGCCCGAGGCGAAGCGTGCCGTGGACGTCGCCTGGTTCCCCTGGGACGAGGACGTCGCCGTCACCTACCTGTGGAAGAACGTCCTGGAGCGTCGCGGCTACAAGCTGAACCTCAAGCAGATGGACGTCGGCCCGGTCTACACCGGCCTGGCCTCCGGCGACATGGACCTCAACTTCGACGCGTGGCTGCCCCACGCCCAGAAGAACTACTGGGACAAGAACAAGGACAATCTCACCGACCTGGGCACCTGGTACCAGCCGACCTCCCTGGAGATCGCCGTTCCCTCGTACGTGAAGGACGTCAAGTCCCTCGCGGACCTCAAGGGGAAGGCCGACACCTTCGACGGGAAGATCATCGGCATCGAGCCCGGCACCGGCGAGATGCAGCTGCTCAAGGACGAGGTCCTGCCGGGCTACGGCCTGGACAAGGAGTACAAGGTCGTCGACGGCTCCACCCCGGCGATGCTCGCCGAGCTGAAGCGGGCCTACGCCAAGCACGAGCCGGTCGCCGTCGTCCTGTGGTCGCCGCACTGGGCGTACAACGAGTACAAGCTGACCAAGCTGGCGGACCCCAAGAAGGCCTTCGGCGAGGGCAACACGATCCGGACGATCTCCAGCAAGGACTTCCCCGGGAAGTACCCGCAGCTCACCCAGTGGATCAAGAACTTCCACATGAGCGAGGACGAGCTCGGCAGCCTGGAGTCCGAGATCAAGGAACGCGGCCAGGGCCATGAGGAGCAGGCGGTCGAGGCCTGGCTCAAGGAGCACCCGGACATGGTCGGGCGGATGACACCGCAGTAGTCCGGCCCGCCGTACCGCATCTCCACCGAGGGGTGAGTCCCCGCGCTTTCCGAGAGCGCGAGGGGCCCACCCCTCGGGTCGTTCCCGCCGGACCACGGATAGGATCCGGACAACCACGGAGCGCCATGCCACCACCCGAGCCCTGGCGGTGGGGGCACCCGGGACCAGCGGGGAACACGGAGAGCCGCCGGGGCCTTGAACCGGTAAGGTGCCCGCCGCTCACCGCGGGCGGCTGGTCCCGTGGCGAGAACTGTGAGGTCGCGGCCACCGGGGCGTGACAGCGATGTGACGGCCGCATGAAACGGTTTGCCGAACCTGCGTAGGGTGCAGACAACTCCTCAGGGAGGACGGCGCCCCGGCACGGGACGGCGGCACGACGGCGACGGGCGAAGGAGGGAGCCGGAGCGATGGGCGACCACAAAGACCAGCACCTTCGAGTGGGCGCGGCCGTACGGCGACGGCGCCGGGCCCTGGAGCTCACGCTCGCCGTCGTCGCCGAGCGCAGCGGCCTGTCCGTGCCCTTCCTGAGCCAGATCGAGAACGACCGGGCCCGCCCCAGCCAGACCTCCCTGGAGAAGGTGGCCGACGCCCTGCGCACCACCGCGGTGGAGCTGCTGGCCGCCGCCGACCCCGCGTGCAGCGTGGACGTGGTCCGCGCCGAGGACCCGGACCCCGCGTTCGCGCCGAGGGTGCGGTCCCTGGTGCGCGGACACCACCAGATGCACGCCTCGGAGTTCACCGGCGACCACGACGCGGGCCGGGAACTGCAATACCGCAACGACCAGTTGATGTTCGTCACCGAGGGCGCCGTGGAGATCGAGGCCGAGGGCCGCGCCTACCGGCTGGGACGCGGCGACACCCTGTATCTGACCGGCGGGGTCCGGCACCGGTGGCGGGCGACGGTGCCCGACACGCGCCTCGTGGTCGTCGCCGTCGCCGAGCACATCGAGGCCGTACGGGACCGGCCGCGCCGGTGAGGGTCGTCTCCCTCGTGCCGTCCCTGACGGAGTCCGTCGCGCACACCGTCCCCGGCGCCCTCGTCGGCGTCACCGACTGGTGCACCCACCCGGCGGGGCTCGACGCCGCCCGGATCGGCGGCACGAAGAACCCGGACGTCGAGCGGATCGTCGCCCTCGCCCCCGACCTGGTGCTCGCCAACGAGGAGGAGAACCGGGCCCCCGACCTGGACGCCCTGCGCGCGGCCGGCGTCGAGGTCCTGGTCACCGAGGTGCGCACCGTCCCGGGGGCCTTCACGGAGCTGGCCCGGGTGCTGGCGGCCTGCGGGGCGCCGTCCCGGCCCCGCTGGCTGGACGCGGCCGAGGAAGCCTGGTCGGCGCCGCCCGCCCCGGAGCGCCGCCTCACGGCCGTGGTGCCGGTCTGGCGCCGGCCCTGGATGGTGCTGGGCCGCGACACCTTCGCCGGCGACGTGCTCGCCCGCCTCGGCGTCGACCACCTCTACGCCGGTCACCCCGAGCGCTATCCGAGGATCCCGGTCGAGGAACTGCGGGCGGCCCGCCCGGACGTCGTGGTGCTGCCGGACGAGCCGTACCGCTTCACCGCCGACGACGGCCCCGAGGCCTTCCCCGGCCTGCCCTGCGCCCTCGTCGACGGGCGCTGCCTCACCTGGTACGGGCCGTCACTGGCCGAGGCGCCCCGGCGGCTGGCCGCGGCCCTGCGAGCAGCGCGCCGCTGACCACGCCGCGCGCGGTGTGCACGGCGGCGACCGCCCAGGCGGTGACGAGCAACGTGAACAGGGCGACGGTGAGCACGTCGTAGGCGGCGAGGCCGGTGTGCCGGGCCAGCGCCTCGGCACCGGTGACACAGGTGCCCACCGGGAACGTGAACGACCACCACGTCATCGAGAAGCGCATGCCCCGGCGCCGGGCCCGCACGACGTGCGCGGCCGCGAGGCACAGCCACATCAGCGCGAAGCCCATCACGGGGACGCCGTACAGGAAGGCGAACACCGCGAACCCCTCCGCGTACGGGCCCGGCAGCACACCGGGGGCCACGTCCGCGAACTTGCCCACGGCGGTCGTGGACTGCCCGAGCGGGCCCAGCACCAGGAACAGCGACGGGGTGAGCGCGAGCGGCAGCGGACCGCCCGTGAGCAGCCTGGCGAAGATCACCGGGAGCGTCACCAGCGTCGCGAGCAGACTCAGCCCGAACATCGCGACGCAGGCCAGCAGCAGCGTCTCACGGGGCTGGCCCGGCGGCAGATGCGGGACCAGCAGCGGACCGACGGCCGCGGACACCATCGGCGCGACCAGCGGCAGCAGCCACACGGGGCTGGCCTGGCCCGGCTCTATCCGGTGCCGCACGGCCATCAGGTACGGGACGGCGACCGCCGCCGCCAGCCCGATCGCCGTGCCGGCGGTGAACAGCACCGCGTCGAGGGCGACCGCGGCCCGCTCCCCGGTCCAGTCCCGGCCGACGGTCACGGCACCGCCGCCGACCGCCAGCAGGGCCATGGACAGGCAGCCGTAGAAGGGCGCCGCGGCCGGGTCCAGCAGATGCGCGCGGGCCTGGTCGCGGTGGTGCCGCCAGTGCAGGGACCTGGCCACGAGCAGCGCCGTCAGCAGGGCGAGGGACAGCGCCCAGACGGCGGCGCACACGGTGCGCAGACCCGGGACGTGCCAGGGCAGCCCGGCACCCGCGGTGCCGACGACGGCGGTGCCCATGACGCACGCGTACCAGTTCGGGCCGAGATGACGGACGGCCGGGGCGCGGCGTACCGGGGCGGAGGCGGGGGACAGGGGCTGGGCTGCGGTGACCATGGTCCTACGGTCTCCTCGCCCGAAGGCCCTGACCAGGGACCATGCCCCTATGAGGGCATAAGCTGGAATTATGAGCAGCAGGAGTGTCAGGGGCGGCGGGGAGGACGGACAGGGCGAGCCGGGGCGGCACACGGGGGGCTCGCTGTCGCACCGGGTGCCGGATCTCGGCGCGATGGAGCTGCTGCTGGCGGTGGCGAGACTGGGCAGCCTCGGCGGGGCCGCGCGCGAGCTGGGCATCACCCAGCCCGCCGCCAGCAGCCGCATCCGGTCGATGGAGCGCCAGCTAGGGGTGGCCCTGGTGGACCGCTCGCCGCGCGGCTCCCGGCTCACCGACGCCGGGGCGCTGGTCACGGACTGGGCGCGCCGGATCGTGGAGGCCGCCGAGGCGTTCGACGCGGGCGCGCAGGCGCTGCGGGACCGGCGGGACTCGCGGCTGCGGGTGGCGGCGAGCATGACCATCGCGGAGTACCTGCTGCCGGGCTGGCTGGTCGCGCTGCGCCGTCAACTGCCGGACACGGCCGTGTCGTTGCTCGCCGGGAACTCGACGGCCGTGGCGGAGCGGCTGCTCGCCGACGAGGCGGACCTCGGATTCGTGGAGGGCGTGAGTGTCCCGGCGGGCCTGGACTCCGCCGTCATCGCCCACGACCGGCTGATCGTCGTGGCCGCGCCGACCCACCCGTGGGCCCGGCGGCGCCGGCCTCTTGCCGCGCAGGAGCTGGCGGCGACGCCGCTGATCCTGCGGGAGGAGGGGTCGGGCACCCGGCAGGTCCTGGAGGCGGCCCTGGGCGGCCTGGCCCGTCCGCTGATCGAGCTGTCGTCGACCACCGCGGTGAAGGCCGCCGCCGTCGGGGGCGCGGGCCCGTCGGTCCTCAGCGAACTCGCCGTCGGCGAGGAGCTCACGACCCGGCGCCTGGTCAGCGTGCCGGTGGCGGACGTCGCCCTGGCCCGCGACCTGCGCGCCGTCTGGCCGACGGGCCACCGTCCTACGGGGCCGGCCCGGCAGTTGCTGTCGCTGACACGGGGGTGAGGCTCGGGGGCGAGTCTCGGGGGGCTGCGGGCGAGCGTGCCAGGGGCGCGCTGGGTCCGGGCGGGTCCCGGGCATGGGCGGGGCCCCGGGCACGGGCCGGGTCCCGGGCATGGGCCGGGTCGCCGGGGCGGTCCCTCGGGCGCCGTCACCGGGCAGATCCCGTGCACGCCCTTCAGGGCGGAGTCCTCGCCATGTCCCGGGAACTGGGCGTGCGGTTCGCCCGGGAGGGCATCCGGGGCGCCGCCCTGTGCCCCGACCCGGTCAACACCCCGCTGCTCCAGAAGCTGTTCGCCGAGGACCCGGGGCGGGCCGTGCGCCGGGTCGTCCACATCCCGGTCGGACGCTTCGCCGAGGCCGAGGGGACCGCCGCTGCCTTCCTGGTGGACGGCGGGATCTCCGGGGCGTACGTCACACCGCTGTAGATCACGGCACGCGGCGTCCTACAGTGCCGGGATGAGCATGACGCCTCCGCCCGGCTGGTACCGCGACCCGTCGGCCCCGCACCGGGAACGCTGGTGGGACGGCACGGCCTGGACCGAACACCGGCGCGAGCCCCAGGGCTTCGGGGCGCCCGTGCCGCAGCCCCAGGAGCCGCCGACCATGCCGCTGACCGCGGGCGGCGGTCCGGGGCAGCGGCGGCCGGGCGGCAGCCGGCGTGCGAAGGGCG
>NZ_WWHX01000169.1 GCF_009862125.1 Streptomyces sp. SID5910 | reverse complement strand
GCCTGCCTCCGCGGCACCCTCACGGACCGGGCCAGCCCCACGGCGTGAGCCGACACCGTCACGGACCGGTACGGCCCCGCGGCGTGAGCCGACACCGTCGCGGACCGGGACGGCACGCCGGGAGCCGACGCCGTCGCGTCCCCGGGTCAGCACCACCGCACCGACACCCGGCCGCTCCACACCGCCCTCACGGGCCGGGGCCACCCCGCGACCGGAGACGTCGCCTCCCCGGGCCGGCGCCGCCACCCCGTCGGCCGGGCGTACACCGAAGACGACGCCCGGCCCGTCCACGCCACACCCCTCCCGGACGAAGGGGACGCCCAGTCCCTCCGCCCCGAAGAAGGCATCCAGCCCCGCCCCATCGGCGAAGGCACCTGACACCGCCGCGCCCAAGACGCACAAACCCTCAGCCCGAAGTACGGCGACACCGAGACCGCCGGGAGCATCCGCCGGCCACACACCGACGCACAAGCCCACCGCGTCCCCCGCGCCGACACCGGGCGACGGCCGCGTGGTGACCACGACGTGGTTCACGTCCCCGGCCGCGGTGGCCGCCGCCCGGCGGATGGCCGCCGAGGGCGTGGTGGGCGACCCCGCCTGCTCCCTTGCCGCCGTCGGACCACCGGACCCGGGCCTGCTGCCCCGGACCGGCCGGATCGGCATCGGACAAAGCGGCGACTACACCTGCCTCATCGCCTGAGACCGCCGAGTCACCCGTCCCGTTCCCACGCCGGGCACCGGCGACGCCGGTCAGCGCCTCCGGTCCGCGCGCGCTGACCCCGCGCTCGCCATGGCGCCGCCCACCGGTCCCCCGCGACGGCGCCGGTCCGCGCCGCTACGGCGACACGTCCTCCAGTCGCCGCCCCGCCGTCTCCTCCGCGCAGGTGCCCGCGACGACGGCGCCCGCCAGGGACACCGCGGCCAGGGTGAGGAAGACCGTGCCGATGCTTCCGCCGGCGTAGACCGCGCCGACGACGATCGGGCCGAGGATCACGCCGAGGCGGTTGAGCGCCCCGCCCACGCTGCTGCCCAGGGCCCGCATGCGGGTCGGGAAGAGTTCCGGCGTGTAGAGGTAGAGGCAGATGTTGGAGCCGAAGAAGAACACGGCGGCCAGCGACGTCCAGACGAGGACCTGCACCGCGGTGGCCGCGCCGAGACAGGCGAGGACGAGCAGGAGCGCGGCCGAGCCGCCCAGACAGGCGGTGATCACCCGGCGGCGGCCGGCCCGGTCGACGGTGAGGGCGGCGAGGAGGCAGCCCAGCAGGCCCGCGCAGGACGTGACCGTGGAGTACAGCAGGGCGTCGGACAGGGAGAGGTCGTAGCGGTTCTGGTAGATGGTCGGCAGCCAGGACGTGATGCCGTAGTTGACGAAGTAGCCGGTGAACCACAGGGCGCCGACGACCAGGGTGCGGCGCCGGTAGCGGCCGGTGAACAGGCCGCGCAGTCCGACGGCGGAACCCTCCTTGCCGGTGGCCTCGGCGGCGGGGGTCGGCGGGGCGACGGGCGGCAGCGGTGCGCGTGTCGCCCGCTCCACGGCCGTCTCGATCCGCGTCATGACGACGGCGGCCTCCTCGGTCCGGCCGCGGTCGGCGAGCCAGCGCGGCGATTCGGGCACCATGCGGTGCACCACGTAGGCGAGGACCCCGGGCAGCGCGGCGAGCCCGTACATCCACCGCCAGCCGAGCACCGGCACCAGCCAGGCCGCCATCAGGGCGCCGACGGTCAGACCGGCCGGGAAGACCAGCTCGTACAGCAGGACGAAGCGGCCCCGTTTGTGGCTGCGGGTGATCTCGGCGATGAAGGTGGCGGCCACCGGCACCTCCCCGCCGATCGCCAGGCCCTGCACGAACCGCAGCCCCATGAACGCCTCCGGTGAGGGGGCGAGGGCGAGCGCCAGGTTGGCGACGCTGGACAGGGCCACGCACAGGGCGATCACCCGGACGCGGCCGATCCGGTCGGCGACGCGTCCCGAGAGCAGGGCGCCGACCAGCATGCCGATCGAGCCGACCGTGAGCAGCAGCGTGGTGGCGGAGGTGGACAGGTGCCACTCGCCGCGCAGCTCGGGCAGGGCGTAGGCGATCAGGAGCTGGTCGAACGCCTCGAAGAACGTGACGGCGCCGACCACGAGCCGCACGGTGACGTGCCAGCGGGACAGGGGCAGCCGCTCGAAACGGGCGGCTATGGAGGCTCGGAGCGTGCTGTCGGGTACTGCTTCGGTCGTCATGCGTGGACTCCGCTGGTCGCAGGGGAAGGGGACGGCAAGCGCGGGAGCAGCGGCGAAGAAGAGCGGGGCAGCGGCCGACGGAACGTCAGGTGAGCGCCAAGCTTCTAAGCGCTTAAGTTGTATCGCTGGCGAGCGGGACCGCGTCAAGGCCTGAAGCAGCGATTTGCCGAGCGATCTGTTCGGAGGGACCTCTTGCGCCCGAGATATTTAAGCCCTTAGATTTCTAGCGCTTACCCAAATGCTTGCTCAGGCAGCTCCCCCGGACCTTGTGCAGGAGGCCCCCGCATGCTCCGAACTCCCCCGGACGAAGCGCTCGTTGCGGGCCGGTGGCGGCGCGGCTCGGGTGCCGCGACGGTGACCCTCGACCCGGCCACGGGCCGGCCCCTCGCCACGGTGCACGCCGTGACCGCCGAGGAGGTCGCCGAGGCGGCGCGGGGCGGGGCGGAGGCCGCCTTCGACCCCCGCTGGCGCGAGCTGCTGCCGCACGAGCGGGCGCGTCTGCTGCACCGCGTCGCCGCGCTGATCGAGGAGGACACGGAGCACCTGGCCGCCCTCCAGACCGCGGACACCGGCAAGGCGCTGACCGAGACCCGCGCGCTGGTGGCGAGCGCCGCCGCCACCTTCCGGTACACGGCCGCCGCGCTGGAGACCGCCGAGGACGCGCTCACCCCGTCCCGCGGCGCGTACGTGACCATGAGCGTGCACGAGTCGATCGGGGTGGTCGGCGCGATCAACCCGTGGAACTCCCCGGTCGCGAGCGACGCCCAGAAGCTCGCCCCGGCGCTGGCCGCGGGCAACGCGGTGCTGCTGAAGCCGGCCGAGTGGACCCCGCTGGTGTCGCTGGCCCTGGGCCGGCTCGTCGCGGCGGCGCTGGCGGAGAGCGGCCTGCCGCCGGCCCTGCTGTCGGTGCTGCCCGGGCCCGGCCGGGTGGTCGGCGACGCGATCGTGCGGGACCCGCACGTCGGCAAGGTCGCCTTCACGGGCGGCACCACCACCGGACGCTCCCTCGCCCGGACCGCCGCCGACAAGCTGATGCCCGTCTCGCTGGAGCTGGGCGGCAAGTCACCGACCGTCGTGCTGGCCGACGCGGACGTCGAACAGGCCCTGGCCGGCGTGATGTTCGGCGTGTTCTCCTCCAGCGGCCAGTCCTGCATCGCCGGTTCACGGCTGTTCGTGGCACGGAGCCTGTACGAAGACTTCGTCGGCGAACTCGTCGCCCGGGTAAGGAAACTGCGCGTCGGCCCCGGCACCGACCCGGACACCCAGGTCGCCCCGCTCGTCCACCCCGCGCACCGCGACCGCGTCGCCGGCTATGTGGACCTCGCCCGCGAGGAGGGCGCCCGCGTCCTGTGCGGCGGGAGCGTGCCGGACGGGCCCGCGTACGCGGACGGCGCCTACTACCTGCCGACCGTGCTCGACGGGCTGCCGGGCGACGCGCGCGCCTGCCAGGAGGAGATCTTCGGCCCGGTCCTGGTCGCGCTGCCCTTCGACGACGAGGAGGACCTGGTCCGCCAGGCCAACGACTCCGTCTACGGGCTCGCCTGCGGCATCTGGACCCGCGACCACCGGGCCGCCTGGCGGATCGCCCGCCGCGTCGACGCGGGCACCGTCTGGATCAACACGTACAAGCAGTTCAGCATCGCCACCCCCTTCGGCGGCATGAAGGCGAGCGGCCTCGGCCGTGAGAAGGGCCGCGACGGCATCCGCGCCTACCAGCGCCAGAAGTCCCTGTACTGGGGAACCGCCACCGCTCCCCTGCCCTGGGCCGGCTGACACTCCCGGAGAAGAGCACATGTCCCCTGACCCGCACGCACCCCCCGTCGCCCGGCTGCGCGCCCTGCGCTCGGTCGAGCTGCTCACCCGCGACTTCACCACCGCCACCGACTTCTACGAGGAGGCGTGGGGTCTTGAGGTCGTCGAGGCCGGGCACAGCACCAGCTGGCTGCGCGGCACCGGCCCGGAACACCACGCCCTCCAGCTCACCCGCTCGGAACGCACCGGCCTCGGCAGGCTCGCGTTCGCCGTGGCCACCCCGGCGGAGATCGACGAGGCCGCGCGGCGCCTGGAACGCCGCGGCATCCGCCCGGTGGCGGGGCCCGGCCCGCTCGACCAGGCCGGCGGCGGATACGGGGTGCGCTTCCACGACCACGAGGGCCGGCTGATCGAGCTGTCCGCCGACACCTGGGCCGTCCCGCCCCGCGGACAGGACGGCGCGGTGCCCGTCGGCGTGACGCATGTCGTGCTCAACACCACCGACATCGACGCCTCCGTGGCCTTCTACCGCGAGGTCCTCGGCCTGCGCGTCTCCGACTGGTCCGAGCACCAGATGGCGTTCCTGCGCTGCAACAGCGACCACCACTGCGTGGCCTTCAACCAGGCGCCCTGGGTCTCCCTCAACCACGTCGCCTACGAGATGCGGTCCGTCGACCACTTCATGCGGGGCATCGGCCGGCTGCGCCACCACGGCGTCGTGCCCCAGTGGGGGCCGGGGCGGCACGGCCCGGGCAACAACACCTTCTCCTACTTCACCGACCCGGCCGGCCTGGTCTGCGAGTACACGTCCGAGGTCGCGCAGGTCGTGGAGGACCGCTGGATCTGCAAGGTGTGGCGGCGCGTCCCGGAGCTGTCCGACCTGTGGGGCACCGCGGGCCCGCCCTCGAAGCTGATCCGCGCCCACATGGCCGGTACCCCGGACGGCAGCCCCGTCCTGCCCCCGGTCGACGCAGAACCCTCCCTCGCAGAAGGAGCCTCCGCATGAACGGCAGTGTGCTGAAGGTCGGCCTGGTGGGCTGGGGTGCGATCGGCCGGGTCGTCGGCACCGCCCTCGCCGCGGGCGAGGTACCCGGGGCGGTGCTGCACCGCGTGGTCGACAACCGTCCGCTGGGCGACGCCGTCCCGGTCGGCCAGGTGCCCTTCGAGGAGGCGATCGCCGACTGCGAGCTGATCGTCGAGGCCGCGGGACAGGGCGTCGTCCGCGAGTGGGGCGAGCGCGTGCTCACCGCCGGCACGGACCTGCTGGTCGCCTCCACCGGCGCCCTCACCGACGAGGACCTCGCCAA
>NZ_WWHX01000018.1 GCF_009862125.1 Streptomyces sp. SID5910 | reverse complement strand
GCAGGCGTCGACCAGGGCGTGTTCCACCTCGTCCAGGGGGCGGCCGGCCGCGGCGGCCTTGGTGACGGCGCGGGCCGCGGTCTGGGCGGTGAGCGCGCGGGCCGGCACGTCCAGGGCGGGCCAGGGGTCGTCGTCCGGCGGGACGGCGGGTCCTCCGGCGTCGCGGTAGGCGGTCAGGAAGCGGTTCCACTCGTCGGGCGGGAGGAGTCCGCAGGCGTACCAGGCGGCAGGGCGGGCCAGGTCCCAGGCGGGGACGCCGACGCCGAGGTCGTCGACGTCTATCAGCAGCCAGGGGCCGTCGGGGGCGGGGTGGCGTACGAGCTGGCCGAGGTGGAGGTCGCCGTGGCAGAGGGTGGCCGTGTCCGGCGTGGCGGCCTCGCCCCGTGCCCAGGCGGGCAGGGCGGCCCAGGCGCGCAGTACGGGGGCGGTGCCCGGGTGGTGGGGGGCGGTGGTCCGCAGCAGGGTGAGGGCGCGGGCCGCCTTCTCGGGGCCGCGCATGACGGGCGTGCCGGCGACGGGGGGTGGGGTGCGGTGGAGGCGGGCGAGGAGGGTGGCGGCGGCCTCCCAGGGCGCGGCGTCCGGGGTGTCGGGGTCGACGGGGGTGCCGTAGGGCCAGTGGGTGACGAGGCGTCCGTGCAGGTGGGTGGGGGTGTCGTGCAGTGGGGGGAGGAGGATGCCGGGGAGGTGGGCGGCGGTGGTGACCCGGAGGGCCAGCTCGGCCGGGGCGGCGTCGGCGGCGTGGGCCTTGGCGACGGTGCCGGCGTGGCGGACGACGGTGGCGTCGGGGCGGTCGGCGAGGGTGGCTGCGCCGCAGGGGCAGGGGGTGGGGCCGGCGGTGTCTCTGGCGTGGGCGGTGTCTCTGGCGTAGGCCGTCAG
>NZ_WWHX01000168.1 GCF_009862125.1 Streptomyces sp. SID5910 | reverse complement strand
GGTGGATACCCAGGTCCGGGCACCGGTGAGCGCCGCCGTCGCCGCGTTGCAGGCGGAGCGGACGGCGGCCGTGCGCCGCGCCACCGACCCCGCGGCGGTGCCCGCCGGTGACTACGAGGAACTGGCCGCGCGCACCGACCGGGCCGTCGGGAAGCTGCGGCTCGGCGAGCGCAGCACCGTCGCCGACAGCGAGGAACTGCCCGCCGGAGTGGCCCGGCGCCTTGAGGCGTTCGTCACCGGCGCCGAGGAGCTGGGCCCGCTGCGCACCGCCGTGCTCGAACGCCGCGCGGACTGGTCGCAGGCCTATCAGCGGTACACGACGGCCATCTCGGCCGCGCTGGGGACGGGCGGTGCGCTCAGCGGCGTCCAGGACGCGGACCTCGGGTCCGACGCGCGCGTGCTCGTCGAGTTCGCCCGCGCGGGCGAGGCGCTGGCCCAGGAGGACGCCGTACTCGCCGGTGCGCGGCTCGCCGCCGCCCTCGACGGCGAGCGGCTGCGGCTGTTCACCGCCGCCGTCGGCGCCCGCCGCGCCCTCACCGAGTCCGCCGTCGCCGACCTGCGCGGCCCGGAACGCGCGGCCTGGCGGGAACTCTCCGGCGGCGCCGCCTACACGACGGTGGGCGCCGCCGAGGACAGGCTGCTGGACGGCGGTGCCGACGGCCGGGCGATCGAGGCCGCCGCACCCGGCGGCTCCTGGGGCCCGGCCCACGCGCGCGTGCAGGACGGCATGCGGGCCATCGAAGCGGACGCCGGGCGGGGAGTCGCCGACCGGGCCGACCCGTTCACCCGCGGTCTGCTCACCCCGGCCGGCGCCGCCGTCCTCTTCGGCCTGCTCGCCGTCGCCGCGTCACTGGTCATCTCCGTCCGCATCGGCCGCGGCCACGTCGTCGAGCTGGTGAGCCTGCGCGACAGCGCCCTGGAGATCGCCCGGCACAAACTCCCCGAGGCCATGCGCCGACTGCGCGCGGGCGAGGAGATCGACATCCGCGCCGAGGCCCCGCAGGACGCACCCGCCGAGGACGAGGCCGGGCAGGTCGCCGAGGCCCTGGGCACCGTGCACCGTGCCGCGCTGGCGGCCGCCGTCGAGCGCGCGGAGCTCGCCGACGGCATCTCCGGGGTCTTCGTCAACCTCGCCCGCCGCAGCCAGACCCTCGTCCACCGCCAGCTGAGCCTCCTCGACAGCATGGAACGCCGCTCCGACGACCCGGACGAACTGAGCGACCTGTTCCGCCTCGACCACCTCACCACCCGGATGCGCCGTCACGCCGAGAGCCTGATCATCCTCTCCGGCGCCGCCCCCGGACGCGCCTGGCGCATGCCCGTGCCGCTGACCGACGTCGTCCGTGCGGCGGTGTCCGAGGTCGAGGACTACGCGCGCGTGGAGGTACGGCGACTGTCCGACGCGTCCGTCGTCGGCGCCGCCGTGGCCGACCTCACCCACCTTGTCGCCGAACTCATCGAGAACGCGGCGCAGTTCTCGCCGCCGCACACGTGGGTGAGCGTCACCGGCGAGCCCGTCGGCAACGGCTACGCGCTGGAGGTGGAGGACCGCGGACTGGGCATGGGGCCACAGGCCCTGGCGGAGGCCAACCGCCGCATCGCCCAGTCGGAGGCGCTCGACCTGTTCGACAGCGACCGGCTCGGCCTGTTCGTGGTCAGCCGGCTCGCGTCCCGGCACGGCATCAAGGTCCATCTGCGGACCTCGCCCTACGGCGGCACCACCGCCGTCGTCCTCCTGCCCACCGCTCTCCTGCACGGCGGAGCGGCGGAACGTTCCCCCGAGGACGGCCGTGGGCTCCCCGCGCAGTCACTCCGGTTCCCTGAAGCGGCCCACCGGAGGGCGGCAGACGAGGGCGCCGCACAGAAGGCAGGAGAGCCGGAGGAGCACAGGTACGCGCGCGTGCCCGCCGGCATCCCGCGACAGGAGCCCGTCCCCGCACCGGCCGACCGGCCCGCGCTGGTGGCGCCCGTACCCGCCGCGGCGGAGACCACGACCACCAGCCGGCCCCCAGGAGCCCCCGCCTTGCGTCTGCACCCGTCCACCGGCCGATCCGCCGAGCCGTCCACCGACCGGTCCGCCGACCGACCCACCGAGCCGTCCGCCGGCCGATCCCCTGAGCCGTCCGCCCACCGCCCCGCCGAGCCGTCCGCCGACCCGTCACCCGGCCGTCCCACCGACCCGTCCGCCGACGCGTGCCCCGACCGAGCCGCGGAGTCCGACGACCTCCCCCGCCGCGTACGCCAGGCCAGCCTCGCCCCCCAACTGCGCAACGGGCGGCCGGAAGAACCCGCCCACCCCGCCCCACCGCACGACCACGACGAGCGCACCCCCGAACGCGTACGCGACCGCATGGCCGCCTACCGCGACGGCTGGACGCGCGGCGGTGGCAGGCAACCCGGCCGCGGAGCCCCGCCCGGCGCGACGACCCCCCGCGACATCAGCGAAGGAGACCCCGCATGATCCAGGACCCCCGCCCCGCACCCGGCCGGCGGACCGGCGAACTCGACTGGCTGCTGGACGACATGATCGTGCGCGTGAACGAGGTGCGGCACGCCGTCGTACTGTCGAACGACGGGCTCGCCGTGGGCGCGTCGACCGGACTCGGCCGCGACGACGCCGAGCACCTGGCCGCCGTCTCCTCCGGTTTCCACAGCCTCGCCAAGGGCGCGGGCCGGCACTTCGGCGCCGGGGGCGTGCGCCAGACCATGGTGGAGATGGACGACGCCTTCCTGTTCGTGGCCGCCGCGGGAGACGGCTCCTGCCTCGCCGTCCTCACCTCCGTCACCGCGGACATCGGCCTGGTCGCCTACGAGATGGCACGGCTGGTCAGACGGGTCGGCGAGCACCTCCACACCGCGCCCCGCGCAGCGGCCCGGCCGCCCTCCGCGGGATGACGCGGGAGGGCGGTCCGCGCAGATGACCGACGACATGACGGGCGGCGCCCCCGCCCCGCCGGGCGGCCAGTGGTACGACACCGAGGCCGGGCCTCTCGTCCGTCCCTACGCGATGACGGGCGGCCGCACCCACCCGGGCCCCACCGGAGTGCGGTTCGACCTGATCGCCCTCGTCACCCTGGACCCGGGCGCCTCCGCGGCCGACCACACCGCGCTCGGACCGGAACACCGGACCCTGATCGAGCTGTGCCGCGCGGAGACCCAGTCGGTCGCCGAGCTCGCGGCCGACGCGCATCTGCCCGTGGGCGTCGTACGGGTGCTCCTCGGCGACCTGGTCGAACGGGGCTCCGTGACCGTCAGCCGTCCCGTGCCGCCCGCGCAACTCCCCGACGAGCGCATCCTGCGCGAGGTGATCAACGGGCTGCGCGCCCTGTAGCGGCCGCCCCGAGCGAGAAGAGACCGCAGGCCATGACAGCGAAGAACGCCCACGACGACTCCCGAGAGAAGTGATCGATGATCTCCGAGCACCCCGACGCCACCGGCGGCGACACGTCCGCACTGGCGTTGAAGATCCTGGTCGCCGGAGGATTCGGCGTGGGCAAGACCACCCTGGTCGGCGCGGTCAGCGAGATCAGGCCGCTGCGCACGGAGGAACTGCTCAGCGAGGCCGGCCAGAAAGTGGACGACACCGGCGGCGTCGACCAGAAGGTCACCACGACCGTCGCCATGGACTTCGGGCGCATCACCATCCGGTCCGGACTCTCCCTCTACCTCTTCGGCACCCCGGGCCAGGACCGCTTCTGGTTCCTGTGGGACGAACTCGCCCAGGGCGCCCTGGGCGCGGTCGTCCTCGCGGACACCCGGCGGCTGGAGGACTGCTTCCCGGCGGTGGACTACTTCGAGCACCGGCACATCCCGTTCGTGGTGGCCGTCAACTGTTTCACCGGCGCACGCCGGCACGAGGCCGACGACGTCCTGCGCGCCCTCGATCTCGACGCCGGAACGCCCGTGGTGCTGTGCGACGCGCGGGAACGCGACTCGGGGAAGGAGGTCCTGATCCGGCTGGTCGAGTACGCCGGGCGGATGCACACCGCCCGGCTGCTCGACTCGGTACGGTGACCGGCTCACCGCCCAGGAGACGGCATCAGTCCGCCACGGCCTTCTGCGCCAGGACCTTGTCGACGGTGACGTGGACGAGCAGCTCGCCCGGCACGCCGTTGCGGGCCCCGAACTCCTCGGCGCGCTCCTCACCCATGTACCGGGCGCCGATCCGCGCGGCCCAGTGCCTGAGTTCGCCGAGGTCCTCGGAGATCCGCGCGCGGCCCTGCAACACGACGTAGGCGAACGGCGGCCGGTCGTCGTCCACACACAGGGCGACCCGGCCGTCCCTGGCCAGATTGCGCCCCTTCACCGTCTCCTTCCCGGTGTTGAACACCACCTCGTCGCCGTCCAGCAGGAACCAGATCGGCGCCACGTGCGGACTGCCGTCGGCGCGGACGGTGCAGAGCTTCGCCGTGCGGGTGCCGTCCGAGACGAAGGCCCGCCATTCATCGTCGGTCATCTTGTGTGCCATGGACCCATCCTCCTTGCCCGCGGCACCGGTGTGGGGAAGGCTGGCGGGCAGATCCCCCGTGCAGGGGGAGACGAGGCATACGGGGACAACACGGGGAGAGCGGAACATGGGGCAGAAGCAGGGACTCGGCTGGCTGCTGGACGACCTGACCGAGCGGGTGGAACACGTACGGCACGCGCTGGTCCTCTCCAACGACGGACTGGTGACCGGCGCGAGTACGGGACTGCGGCGGGAGGACGCCGAGCACCTCGCCGCCGTCTCGTCCGGACTCCACAGCCTGGCCAAGGGCTCCGGCCGCCACTTCGGGGCCGGCGGAGTACGGCAGACGATGGTCGAGTTCGACGACGCGGTGCTGTTCGTGACGGCGGCGGGCTCCGGGAGCTGTCTGTGCGTGCTCAGCGGCGCGGAGTCGGACATCGGGCAGATCGCCTACGAGATGACGCTGCTCGTCAACCGGGTCGGCGAACACCTCGACGTCGACGCGAGGCAACCGGACCGGAATCCGTCCATGGAGCTCTGACCAGGGGTTTTCACAGCTCGTCGGTGGCGTGTGCCCAGTTGTCCACAGGCTCGCACGGGAATCGTCCGCAGTGGCTACGGTTCTGTGTCAGGCGGCCGAGGACGACGTCGGCCGGCACACTCCACGGGGGAGACGAGCATGTCCGCAAAGACCAGCACGCACGGCAGCACACACGAGGGTACGGCCACGGTCGTACGGATCACCACGGCCCGCAAGGACTCGGTCGCGCCGAGCCGGGCCGCCCGGGAACTCGGGCTGAGGCGCGGCGAGTTCGACATCGCCGTGCAGCTCGGACGCATCCGCACCGTCCCCGACGACGGGGGAGGCGGACAGCGCGTCCCCCGCGACGAGATCGAGCGGCTCCGTGGGATCGCGGGCTTCCCCGACAGCCTGCGGGAGCGCGTCCGGACGGTGGGGACGACGGACGGCGCGGCCCTCCTGGAGGTGACGAAAGAGCGGTTCACCCGCCTCGCCCGGCTGGGGCTCCTGGTGCCGACGACGTTCTCCCTCAACCGCTACCGGGCCGTCGTCTGGCGGTATCTCGCCGACGACCTGCGGAAGTTCGCGGCCGACGAGCAGAACGCGGCACTGCTGAAGGGACGCACACCGGAAGCCCTGCGAGACCAGCTGGCGCAGGGGCTGGACCTGCGCCCCCGCAACTGGCGGGGCCGGTACCTCGACTGTCTGCTGCACCGTACGGACGACCCGTGGGCCGAGGCCGCGGCCGTGGCCTCGCTGCTCGACCCGGTCCACGTCTCGGAGGTCGTCAGGGACCCCTACGAGCGCTCCTGCCTGAGCCGCTTCCGCCCCGCCCGCCCGGCCCACGGCTCACCAGGATCCCCGGCCGCGCAGATCGCGGAAGAGATCATGACGGCGACCGAGCCGGACGAGATCGACAAGCTGCGAAACCAGTTGGCGCACGCGGTGCGCGACGCGCGCGTACGCTGCCCGGCACCCCGCCCGGCCACACGACGACAGCGACACGGCCCGGCGCCCACGGCGCACGAGCATCGGCCGACAAAGGCACGACAACCGGCACCGGCACCGGCACTGACGCCGGCACCGGCACCGCCGCCGACGTGCCATCGGGCCGAGGGCCGCGGACGGATCCGCGGCCTGCTCGGCCGGCTCCGGCGCAGAGGTTCGTGACCTACAGGGACCGGAACAGTCCCTCCTGGACGACGGACACCAGCAGGCGCCCCTCCAGGTCGTAGATCCGCCCGCGGGCCAGACCCCGTCCGCCGGTCGCGATCGGGGACTCCTGGTCGTACAGGAACCACTCGTCGGCGCGGAACGGCCGGTGGAACCACATGGCGTGGTCCAGCGACGCCATGTCGAAGCCCCGAGGCCCCCACAGGGGTTCCACCGGGATGCGCACGGCGTCCAGGAGGGTCATGTCGCTGGCGTAGGTCAGCGCGCAGGTGTGCACGAGCGGGTCGTCGCCGAGCGGCCCGACCGCGCGCATCCACACGGCGCTGCGCGGCTCCGCGTCCGCGACCTCGTCGGCGCTCCAGCGCAGCCGGTCGACATAGCGGATGTCGAAGGGCTGACGGCGCGCCATCCGCTCCAACTGCTCGGGCAGCGCGCCCAGATGGGCCCGGATCTCGTCGGTGAGCGTCGGCAGCGACTCGGGGTCCGGGACCTTGCGGGCCGGCGGCAGCTGGTGCTCGAAACTCCCCTGTTCAGGCTTGTGGAAGGAGGCGGTGAGCGTGAAGATCGTGCGGCCCTGCTGCACGGCGGTGACCCGGCGGGTCGTGAACGACCTTCCGTCGCGGTCCCGTTCGACCTGGTACACGATCGGCACACCCGGACGCCCGGGACGCAGGAAGTACGCGTGCAGCGAGTGCACCGGGCGGTCGCCCTCCGTGGTGCGCCCGGCGGCGACCAGTGCCTGGCCGGCCACCTGGCCGCCGAAGACGCGCTGGAGCGACTCCTCGGGGCTGCGGCCACGGAAGATGTTGACCTCGATCTGCTCCAGGTCGAGCAGGTCGACAAGGCTCTCGGCCGGGTTCGTCATCGGTGGGATGCTCCTGTGCTCACAGCTGGCCGACATCGGTGACACGGACGACCGCCCGTCCCTCGGCGTCCGAGGCCGCGAGATCGACCTCGGCGCTGATGCCCCAGTCGTGGTCGTCGTTCGGGTCGTCGAAGATCTGCCGCACGCGCCACAGACCGAGCTTCGGCTCCTCCTCGATCACCAGCAGCTTGGGGCCGCGGGCGTCAGGACCGGTGCCGAGGTCGTCGTACTCGTCCCAGTACTTGTCCATGGCCTCGCCCCACGCGTCGGCGTCCCAGCCGGCGTCGGCGTCCATCTCGCCCAGCTCCTCCACCTGGTCGAGCGCGGCGAGCTCGACCCGGCGGAACATGGCGTTGCGGACGAGGACGCGGAAGGCGCGCGCGTTCGCGGTGACCGGCCGTACCTGGTCGGCCTTCTCCTGGGCCTCCTCGGCGGTCATCACCTCGGGGTTGGCGAGCTGCTCCCACTCGTCCAGCAGGCTGGAGTCGACCTGGCGCACCATCTCGCCGAGCCACTCGATGAGGTCCTGGAGGTCGTCGGACTTCAGGTCGTCGGGGACGGTGTGGTCGAGGGCCTTGTAGGCGCTGGCGAGGTAGCGCAGCACGATGCCCTCGGTGCGGGCCAGCTCGTAGTGGGAGACCAGCTCCGTGAAGGTCAGCGCCCGCTCGTACATGTCGCGGATGACCGACTTCGGCGACAGCGGATGGTCACCGACCCACGGGTGGCTCCTGCGGTAGGTGTCGTACGCGTGGAAGAGCAGCTCCTCCAGCGGCTTCGGGTACGTGATGTCCTGGAGGCGCTCCATGCGCTCCTCGTACTCGACGCCGTCCGCCTTCATCGCGGCCACGGCCTCACCGCGCGCCTTGTTCTGCTGGGCGCCGAGGATCTGCCGCGGGTCGTCCAGCGTGGACTCCACGACCGAGACCATGTCCAGCGCGTACGACGGCGACTCGGGGTCCAGCAGCTCGAAGGCGGCCAGCGCGAAGGTGGACAGCGGCTGGTTCAGCGCGAAGTCCTGCTGGAGGTCCACGGTCAGGCGGACGATGCGGCCCTCGGCGTCGGGCTGGTCGAGCTTCTCGACGATGCCGCCGTCCAGCAGCGAGCGGTAGATGGCGATGGCCCGCCGGATGTGCCGCAGCTGCTGCCTGCGCGGCTCGTGGTTGTCCTCCAGCAGGTGCCGCATCGCCGCGAAGGCGTTGCCGGGCCGGGCGATCACCGAGAGCAGCATCGTGTGCGTGACCCGGAAGCGGGAGGTCAGCGGCTCCGGGTCGGAGCCGATCAGCTTCTCGAACGTGCTCTCCGACCAGGCCACGAAGCCCTCGGGGGCCTTCTTGCGGACGACCTTGCGCCGCTTCTTCGGATCGTCACCGGCCTTGGCGAGCGCCTTCTCGTTCTCGACGACGTGCTCGGGCGCCTGGGCGACGACGAAGCCCTCCGTGTCGAAGCCCGCGCGTCCGGCCCGGCCGGCGATCTGGTGGAACTCCCGGGCCCTCAGCGTCCGCACCCGCGTGCCGTCGTACTTGGTCAGCGCCGTGAACAGCACCGTGCGGATCGGCACGTTGACGCCCACGCCGAGCGTGTCGGTACCGCAGATCACCTTCAGCAGACCGGCCTGGGCCAGCTTCTCCACCAGGCGCCGGTACTTGGGCAGCATGCCGGCGTGGTGCACGCCGATGCCGTGCCGGACGTAGCGGGAGAGATTGCGGCCGAACTTCGTGGTGAAGCGGAAGTTGCCGATCAGCTCGGCGATCCTCTCCTTCTCCTCGCGCGTGCACATGTTGATGCTCATCAGCGCCTGCGCCCGCTCCACGGCCTGCGCCTGCGTGAAGTGCACGATGTAGACGGGCGCCTGCCGGGCCTCCAGCAGGTCGGTCAGCGTCTCGGTGAGCGGCGTGAAGCGGTACTCGTAGGAGAGCGGCACCGGACGGGTGGCGGAGCGCACGACCGAGGTGGGGCGGCCGGTGCGGCGCGCGAGGTCCTTCTCGAAGAAGGAGACGTCGCCGAGGGTCGCCGACATGAGGACGAACTGGGCCTGCGGCAGCTCCAGCAGCGGGATCTGCCAGGCCCAGCCGCGGTCCGGCTCCGCGTAGAAGTGGAACTCGTCCATGACGACCTGGCCGATGTCCGCGTGCTTGCCGTCGCGCAGCGCGATCGAGGCCAGCACCTCGGCGGTGCAGCAGATGACGGGAGCGTCGGCGTTGACCGAGGCGTCGCCGGTGAGCATGCCGACGTTCTCGGTGCCGAACAGCTTGCACAGCTCGAAGAACTTCTCCGACACCAGCGCCTTGATCGGAGCGGTGTAGAAGGTGACCTCGTCCCGGGCCAGGGCGGCGAAGTGAGCGCCCGCCGCGATCATGCTCTTGCCGGAGCCGGTGGGCGTCGACACGATCACGTTGGCACCGGAGACCACCTCGATCAGCGCCTCCTCCTGATGGGGGTAGAGCGTGAGACCGCGCTCCTGGGCCCACGACTCGAAGGCTTCGTAGAGGGCATCGGGATCGGCTGTCGGCGGGAGCTGGTCGATGAGGGTCACGCCCCCATCTTGCCTGGCCCGGGCCGTGAGGGGGGAATCGGATGCCGGAACGAAGATCACGACCGCTACGCTGGGGCGCCGACGGCGCGTCGGCGGACCCGGGCACGGACCGGGACAACTGCACAGCGGCACACGAGGAATGGGGCGGGCAACGGCCATGATGGGACCAGCACACTCACTGTCGGGCGCCGCGGCCTGGCTCGGCGTCGGGGCGGCGACCGCCGCGGCCGGACACCCGATGCCCTGGCCGGTGCTGCTCGTCGGGGCCCTGATCTGCGCCGGCGCCGCTCTCGCCCCGGACCTCGACCACAAGGCGGCCACCATTTCGCGAGCCTTCGGGCCGCTGTCCCGGTGGCTGTGCGAGATCGTCGACAAGCTGTCGTACGCCGTCTACAAGGCCACGAAGAAGCAGGGCGACCCGCGCCGCTCCGGCGGGCACCGCACGCTCACGCACACCTGGCTGTGGGCCGTCCTGATCGGCGCGGGCGCCTCGGCCCTGGCCATCACCGGCGGACGCTGGGCGGTCCTCGCGATCCTCTTCGCGCACATGGTGCTGGCCATCGAGGGCCTGCTGTGGCGGGCGACCCGCGGCTCCAGCGCCGATGTGCTGGTCTGGCTGCTCGCCGCGACGAGCGCGTGGATCCTCGCCGGGACACTGGACAAGCCGGACGGCGGCTCGGACTGGCTGTTCACCGCGCCCGGCCAGGAGTACCTGTGGCTGGGGCTGCCGATCGTGCTGGGTGCGCTGGTGCACGACATCGGGGACGCGCTGACCGTCTCGGGCTGCCCGATCCTGTGGCCCATACCGGTGGGCCGCAAGCGCTGGTACCCCATCGGCCCGCCGAAGGTCATGCGGTTCCGGGCGGGCAGCTGGGTGGAGCTGAAGGTGCTGATGCCGGCCTTCATGGTGCTCGGCGGAGTGGGCTGCGCGGCGGCGCTCAACTTCATCTGAGGCCTCGTCCGGGGCGCCCGGCGGGCCCCGGCGGCACCGACGGCCCCGGCCGCTCAGCCGGTTCCGCCGGCCCCGTCGGTGCCGCCCTGACCCTCGCCGCTGCCGTAGCGCCGCTCGAAGCGGGCGACGCGGCCCTCCGAGTCCACTGTCCGGGCCTTGCCCGTGTAGAAGGGGTGGCTCTCCGAGGAGATCTCCACGTCCACGACCGGGTAGGTCTCCCCGTCGTCCCAGGCGATGGTCTCCTCGCTGGTCGCGGTGGACCGGGTGAGGAAGGCGTATCCGGCGGCGCGGTCGCGGAAGACGACGGGCCGGTAGTCGGGGTGCTTGTCCTGCTGCATCGCTGCTCCTCGTGGGGCGCGGAGGGTGGGGGCGGCGGCGCGGGTCCGCCGCGGCGGGTGGTGTCAGCCGGGCAGGGAGTCCTCGTCGACGACGTGCATCGCGGCCTCCTCGGCGGACGCCGCCGCGCCGTCGATGCCCACGTCCCTGGCGACCAGCGCGGGCTCCTCGTCCTCGTGGGTTCCCTCGTCGGGGGCCACGAGCCGGCCGGAGCGGTCCGCGCCGACCTCGTCGTCCAGCAGTTCGCCGTCGGTGCCCTCGGAGTCGCCCAGGCCGTCGCCGTCGGGGGCGCGCGGATCCGGCTGCTCCTCGGCGAGCCGCTGCTCCAGCGTCTCGCCCCGGTGCTGTTCGGCGGCCGTCACCCCGGTGTGCTCGACCGCCCAGGGGCGCTCGGGCGGGGACCAGCCCCGGTCGAGGGGATCCTCGACACCGTCGTACTCGAGGGTGTCCTCACCGTCGAGCAGCCCGGTGTCCTCCCTCTGCTCGGAACCGTCGGGCTGGTAGACGTCATCTCCCCATCCGTCGGCGCTGTTCACGGGTACCTCCAGGGGGTGGGGGCCGTAGTCCCCTTCTCACCGTGGACCGCGGCGGGCCGCCGCTGCACGGGGCACAGGCGTCACCCGTCGCCGGACCACGCGGTTCCCGGGCCTTCCCCGAGCCGGTGCCTCCTCCCAGCCTTCCACCCCCGTTCGGAACCGCGCAACGGCACGGACCCCGGCCGGGCGGTGCCTCCGGTGCCTGCCCGGTGCCAGGC
>NZ_WWHX01000167.1 GCF_009862125.1 Streptomyces sp. SID5910 | reverse complement strand
CGCCAGACGCCGCTGACCAGCGGCACGCCGGGCCGGTAGGCCAGGTGGACGTGGCTCGGGGCGTCGAGGAGCGTCAGGTCGGCGTAGGCGCCCGGGGCGATGCGGCCGACGTCGTCGCGGCGCAGGGCCGCCGCGCCGCCCGCCGTGGCCGACCAGACCGCCTCGTCCGGCGTCATCCCCATGTCCCGCACCGCGAGCGCGACGCAGAAGGGGACGGAGGACGTGAAGGACGAGCCGGGGTTGCAGTCGGTGGAGAGCGCGACCGTGGCGCCGGCGTCGATGAGGCGGCGGGCGTCCGGCCACGCCGCGCGGGTGGAGAACTCGGCGCCGGGCAGCAGCGTGGCGACCGTGCGGCTGTTCGCGAGGGCGTCCACGTCGGCGTCGGTGAGGTGGGTGCAGTGGTCGGCGCTGGCGGCGTCCAGCTCGACGGCCAGCTGGACGCCGGGGCCGTAGGACAGCTGGTTGGCGTGGATGCGCGGGTGCAGGCCCCTGGCCTTGCCGGCGGTGAGGATCGCGCGGGCCTGGTCGCCGTCGAAGGCGCCCTTCTCGCAGAACACGTCGACCCAGCGGGCGTGCGGGGCGCAGGCGTCGAGCATCTCGCCGGTGACCAGGTCGACGTAGGCGGCGGGGTCGTCGGCGAGTTCGGGGGCGACGACGTGGGCGCCGAGGTAGGTGACCTCGTCGGTGTGGCGGGCGGCGATGCGCAGGGCGCGGGACTCGTCGGCGGTGGTCAGGCCGTAGCCGGACTTGGTCTCGAAGGTCGTGGTGCCCTGGCGCAGGGCCTCCGCGAGGTAGCGGGTGAGCCCCGCCTCCAGTTCCTCGTCGCTCGCGGCGCGGGTGGCGGCGACGGTGGTGCGGATGCCGCCGGCGCTGTAGGGGCGGCCGGACATGCGGGCGTTGAACTCCTCGGTGCGGTCGCCCGCGAAGAGGAGGTGGGAGTGGGAGTCGACGAAGCCGGGCAGGACGGCCCGGCCGCCCGCGTCGACCCGATTGTCAGTGGCGGGTGCTTTGCTTGATTCACCGGTCCACACGACGCGGTCGCCCTCGATGACGACGGCCGCGTCCCGGACCAGACCGAGCGGGGAGTGGTCGCCGAGGGAGGGGTCGTTGGTGACGAGTGCGGCGATGTTGATGATGGCGGTGCTGCTGCTCATGGGGTCCGTGACGTCCTCGTGGGGGCGGGGGTGGGTGGTCAGGCGTGCAGGGCTTCGACGGCCCGCGCGAGGGCCTCGGGCACATCGGGCACGAGGGTGTGCGCCCCGTCGCGTACGACGTGCCGCCCGCCCACGACCGTGTGCCGTACGTCCGCTGCCGTCGCCGCGAATACGGCCGTCTCGGCGCCGAGCCTGGGCAGCGGCCCCGCTGTTCTGACCGAGTCGAGGGCGATCGTCGCCAGGTCGGCGCGGGCCCCGGCCTCGATGCGGCCGGCGTCGTCCCAGCCGAGGGCGGCGTGGCCGTCGGCGGTGGCGGCGCGCAGCAGGGCGGCGGCGGTCCAGTGGCCCCGGGTGCGGGTGTGCAGCCGCTCGTTCAGCTCCATCGCGCGTGCCTCTTCCAGCAGGTCGACGACGGCGTGGCTGTCGGAGCCGAGGGAGAGGGGCGAGCCCGCCCGCTGGAGGGCGGGGGCGGGTCCGATGCCGTCGGCGAGGTCCCGTTCGGTGGTCGGGCACATGCAGGTGCCGGTGCGGCTGCCGCCGAGCAGGGCGATGTCCTCGTCGGTGAGGTGCGTGTTGTGGACGCCGGTGGTGCGGGGTCCGAGCACGCCGTGGTCGGCGAGGAGGCGGGTGGGGGTGCGGCCGTGGGCCGCCAGGCAGGCGTCGTTCTCGGCGGTCTGCTCGGACAGGTGCACGTGGAGCGGGGTCCGCCGTTCCTCGGCCCACTGCGCCACGGTCGCCAACTGGTCGGCGGGCACGGCCCGTACGGAGTGGATCGCCGCCCCGATCCGTGCGTGATCCCGTTCCTTGAGAACTGAACAGCGTGCGGCCCAGGCCTCCGCCGTCCCGTCGGAGAAGCGGAGCTGGTGGGTGTTCGGGGGCTCGCCGAAGCCGGCGGAGAGGTAGCAGGTGTCGAGGAGGGTGATGCGGACGCCGGCGTCGGCGGCGGCCTCGATCAGGGCCTCGCCCATCGCGTTGGGGTCGGCGTAGGGGGTGCCGCCGGGGGCGTGGTGGAGGTAGTGGAACTCGCCGACGGTGGTGATGCCGGCCAGGGCCATCTCGGCGTACACCGCGCGGGCGAGCTCGTGGTAGGTCTCGGGGGTCAGCCGGTCGGCGACGGAGTACATGACCTCGCGCCAGGTCCAGAAGGTGCCGGAGCCGACCTGGACGGTGCCGCGCAGGGCGCGGTGGAAGGCGTGGCTGTGGGCGTTCGCGAGTCCCGGCAGGGTCAGGCCGCGCAGGATCTCGGCGCCGGGCGGCGGGGCGGGGGTGTCCTGGCGGACGGCGGTGATGCGGCCGTCGCGCACGTCGAGGGCGACGCCCGGCTCGACGTGGGTGTCGAGCCAGGCGTGTTCCAGCCAGTACGTCCGCGGGGTGGTGGTCACGTGCGGGCCAGCCCTTCCAGTACGACGGCGAGTGCGTTCACCCCGGCCACGCAGTCGTCCTCGGTGGCGGACTCGGCCGGGGAGTGCGAGACGCCGGTGGGGTTGCGTACGAACAGCATGGCGGTCGGGACGCGTCCGGAGAGGATCCCGGCGTCGTGTCCGGCGCCGGTGCCGAGGACGGGGACCTTCAGCTCGGTGTCGCTGCCCAGGATGCGGCCGAGTTCGTCGCGCAGGGCGTGGTCGAACTCCACGACGGGCGTGAAGGACTCGCGGACGACGTCCAGGTCGACGCCGTGGGCGGCGGCGTACTCGCGGGCGGCCTTCTCGATGCCGGTGACCACGGTGTCCAGGCTCGCCTGGTCGGCGGCGCGGGAGTCGAGCCAGCCGCGGACGAGGGAGGGGATGGCGTTGACGCCGTTCGGTTCGACGGCGATCTTGCCGAAGGTGGCGACGGCACCGGCGAGTTCGGCCTCGCGGCGGGCGGCGAGGACGGTCTCGGCGTAGGACAGCATCGGGTCGCGGCGGTCGGCGAGGCGGGTGGTGCCCGCGTGGTTGGCCTCGCCGCGGAAGTCGAACCGCCAGCGTCCGTGCGGCCAGATGGCGCTGGCGACGCCGATCCGGTCGCCGGACAGGTCGAGGGCGCGGCCCTGCTCGACGTGGAGTTCGACGAAGGCGCCGATGCGGTCGAGGCGTTCGGGGTCGGGGCCGATGGCGTCCGGGTCGTGACCGGCGGCCTCCATGGCCTGCGGCAGCGTGATGCCGTCGCCGTCGGTCAGGCGGTGGGCCTGTTCGACGGTGAGCGCCCCGGAGGTGAGCCGGGAGCCGACGCAGGCGAGGCCGAAGCGGGCGCCCTCCTCGTCACCGAAGTTGACGATGCCCAGCGGCCTGGTGATCCGCGCTCCCCTGTGGCGCAGTTCGTCCAGGGCGGCGAAGGCGGAGACCACGCCGAGGGGGCCGTCGAAGGCGCCGCCGTCGGGGACGGAGTCCAGGTGGGAGCCGGTGACGACGGCGTTCCCGGCGGACGGGTCGCCGAGCCAGGCCCACTGGTTGCCGTTGCGGTCGACCTCGTAGGCCAGGCCGCGGGCCTCGGCCTGCTCCCGGAACCAGGCCCGGCAGTCGGCGTCGGCGGCGGTCCAGGCGAAGCGGCGGTAGCCGCCGGAGGCGGAGCTGCGGCCGACCGGCAGCAGCTCCGCCCACATGCTGTGGAAGCTCACGCGGCGCCACCCTCGTGCGTCGCTCCGCCCTCGTGGCCTTCGCGGCCTTCGCGCATCGGCACGCGCACGCCCCGCTCCGCGGCGACGGACTCGGCGATGTCGTAGCCGGCGTCGACGTGCCGGATGACGCCCATGCCGGGGTCGTTGGTGAGGACGCGGCGGATCTTCTCGCCGGCCAGCGGCGTGCCGTCGGCGACCGTGACCTGCCCGGCGTGGATCGAGCGGCCCATGCCGACGCCGCCGCCGTGGTGGAGGGAGACCCAGGAGGCGCCGGAGGCCACGTTGACCATGGCGTTGAGCAGCGGCCAGTCGGCGATGGCGTCGGAGCCGTCGAGCATGGCCTCGGTCTCGCGGTACGGGGAGGCGACGGAGCCGCAGTCGAGGTGGTCGCGGCCGATGACGATCGGGGCGGCCAGCTCGCCGCTCGCGACCATGTCGTTGAACCGCTCGCCGGCCTTGTCGCGCTCGCCGTAGCCGAGCCAGCAGATGCGGGCGGGCAGGCCCTGGAAGTGGACGCGCTCGCCGGCCAGCTTGATCCAGCGGGCCAGGGACTCGTTCTCGGGGAACAGTTCCAGGATCGCCTTGTCGGTCTTGGCGATGTCGGCGGGGTCGCCGGACAGGGCGGCCCAGCGGAAGGGGCCCTTGCCCTCGCAGAACAGGGGGCGGATGTAGGCGGGGACGAAGCCGGGGAAGGCGAAGGCCCGGTCGTACCCGGCGAGCTGGGCCTCGCCGCGGATGGAGTTGCCGTAGTCGAAGACCTCGGCGCCGGCGTCCTGGAAGCCGACCATGGCCTCGACGTGCCGGGCCATGGACTCGCGGGCGCGGGTGGTGAAGCCCGCCGGGTCCTTGAGGGCGGCGTCGGCCATGTCCTCGAAGGCGATGCCGGTGGGCAGGTAGGCGAGCGGGTCGTGGGCCGAGGTCTGGTCGGTCACGATGTCGATGGGGGCGCCCATGGCGAGGAGCTGCGGCACCAGTTCGGCGGCGTTGCCGAGGACGCCGATGGACAGCGGCTTGCGCTGGTCGCGGGCCTCGGTGGCCAGGTGGAGGGCGTGGTCGAGGGAGTCGGCCCGCACGTCGAGGTAGCGGTGCTCGATGCGGCGGTCGATGGCGCGGGGGTCGCAGTCGATGCAGAGGGCGACGCCGTCGTTCATCGTCACGGCGAGGGGCTGGGCGCCGCCCATGCCGCCGAGGCCGGCGGTGAGGGTGATGGTGCCGGCGAGCGTGCCGCCGAACTTCTTGGCGGCGACGGCGGCGAAGGTCTCGTAGGTGCCCTGGAGGATGCCCTGGGTGCCGATGTAGATCCAGGAGCCGGCCGTCATCTGCCCGTACATGGTCAGGCCGAGGGCCTCCAGGCGGCGGAACTCCTCCCAGTTGGCCCAGTCGCCGACGAGGTTGGAGTTGGCGATGAGGACGCGCGGGGCCCACTCGTGGGTCTGCATGACGCCGACCGGGCGGCCCGACTGGACGAGCATCGTCTCGTCCTGCTTGAGGGTCTGGAGGGTGCGGACCATGGCGTCGAAGGAGCGCCAGTCGCGGGCCGCCTTGCCGGTGCCGCCGTAGACGACGAGCTTGTCGGGGTGCTCGGCGACCTCGGGGTCGAGGTTGTTCTGCAGCATCCGCAGGGCGGCCTCCTGCTGCCAGCCCAGCGCGCTCGGCTGCGTACCGCGTGGCGCTCGGACAGGGCGGGGTCCGGACATGATCTGCCTCCTGGTGGCTCGTCCCGGCGGATTGTTACTACGGATATTCACATACTCACCTCATGAATAGAACTAGTCAATACGTTCGTGCCCCGCCGCGCGTGCGTGCGAGTGTGGGGCTGGACGCACAGGACAGGCGGCGACGGTGTGGAGGAACGCGTGAGCGACGGCACGGGCACGAGCGGTGACCTCGGCGGCACGGACGCGGAGCGGTCCGCGCGGCGGGACGAGGCGGTGCGGGCGGCCGTGGAGCAGGGGCTGCTCGGGCCGGACGCCCCGATCGTCGGGCTGCTGGACGTCGCCGGGATCCGGGAGTCGGCGGCGGAACTCCGGGCGGCGTTCGAGGCGGTGACGGCGCCGGGGACACCCGTGCTGCACGCCTTCGCGGTGAAGGCGTCCCCGCTGGTGCCGGTGCTGCGGCTGCTGCACGAGGAGGGCATAGGCGCGGAGGTCGCGAGCCCGGGCGAGCTGGCCCTGGCCCGGGCCGCGGGCGTACCGGCGCCGCGGACGGTGCTGGACTCGCCCGCCAAGACGCCGGACGAGCTGCGCGAGGCGCTGGCGCGGGGCATCGCCGTCAACGCGGACAACCCGCAGGAGCTGGAGCGCATCGACGCGCTGCTGGCCGAGGGGACGAGCGCGTCGCCGCTCGGCATCCGGGTCAACCCCCAGGTCGGCGGGGGCTCCATCGAGGCACTGTCGACGGCGACGGCCACCTCGAAGTTCGGGGTGGCGCTGCGCGACGAGGGCGCGCGGGAGTGGGTGGTGCGGGCGTATCTGGACCGGCCGTGGCTGACCCGGCTGCACGCGCACACCGGCTCCCAGGGCATCCCGCTCGCGCTGATGGCCGAGGGCGTGGCCGAGACGTACGCGCTCGCCGAGGAGATCAACGAGCGGGCCGGGCGCCGCCAGGTGGACACGCTCGACATCGGCGGCGGGCTGCCGGTGAACTTCGCCTCCGACGAGACGACACCGACGTACGCCGCGTACGCGCGTGTGCTGCGCGAGGCGGTGCCGGGGCTGTTCGACGGGCGGTACGGGCTGGTCACCGAGTTCGGACGGTCGCTGCTGGCCAAGCACGGCACGGTGGTGGCCCGCGTTGAGTACGCCAAGAGCGCCGGGGGGCGGCCGGTCGCGGTGACGCACGCGGGCGTGCAGGTGGCGACGCGGACCGTGTACGCGCCGGGGGCGTGGCCGCTGCGGATCGCCGCGTACGACGGCAAGGGGCTGCCGAAGGAGGGGCCGGACGTGGTGCAGGACGTGGCGGGGCCGGCGTGCTTCGCGGGGGATCTGCTGGCGGC
>NZ_WWHX01000166.1 GCF_009862125.1 Streptomyces sp. SID5910 | reverse complement strand
TACGAGTTCGAGCTGATGCTGAAGGACCTCCGTGCCGGCCTGATCGACGGCATCGTGGCCTACGACCTCGACCGGCTCGCCCGACAGCCAAGGGACCTGGAACGCCTCATCGAGATCTACGACGAGCGCCCGCGGCTGGAGTTCGCCACCGTCACCAATGACATCAACATCGGGACGCCGGACGGACGCACCATGGCCCGCATCATGGTCGCCTTCGCCAACAAGTCCTCGCACGATGCATCACGCCGCATCAAGCGAAAGCACCTGGAGCTAGCCCAGCAGGGCAAGGACAGCGGCGGACCGGCGCCCTACGGATGGCGGAAGGACGACCGGACCAAGGTCGGCCCGGAGGCAGCGAAGGCGATCCGCGAGGCACAGCGCGAGATCCTGGCCGGCGTCCGCATCGGCACCATCCGCACGAGATGGCAGGAACAAGGCTTGGGCAACCCCCGCGAGGGCACCAAGCGCATGGCCCACCACCACGTCGAGCACATCCTGACCACCCCCAGGTTGGTCGGCTACCGGACCTATCACGGCGAAATCCTTTACGGAGAGGATGGCCAGCCGGTCATCGGCGAGTGGGAGCCGATCAACACGCTCGAAGAGTGGGAAGCCGTGCGCGCAGCGGTCGAAGAGCGGAAGCAGAAGCGTCCCGGAGCGTCGCTAGCCCGTAAGTACCTGCTGTCCGGGATCGCCCGCTGCGGACTGTGCAAGGCCAAGATCCGAGGGCAGATCAACCAGCGCTGGACACCGGAGTCAAAGGCCACCAGGTTCACGTACCAGTGCTCTGTGGTGAACGGCGGCTGCGGCAAGGTCGGTCGTACCGGAGAGCCCGTCGACCGGCTGATAGCTCAACTCGTGTTGGAGGAGCAGCGCGCGAGAGCGTCGGTGACCGGTGCACCGATCGACCAGCGATGGCCAAAGGAAGCCGAGTTGGATCAGATCACCCAGGACATCGCTCAACTGGTCGAGGCCGAGCGGACTAAGCAGATCACCGTGGCCACACTCTTGCAGCTCCTGCCGACGAAGGAGCGGGCGCGGGACGGGCTGAAGTTGGAGAGAGCCCGCTTCTACAAGGAGCAGAAGCAGGCGAAGGTAAAGGGCCAGACGACAAACCTGACGGTCGAGGAGTTCTTCGGGCTACCCATCGAGCGCCAACAGGAGATCGTGTTGCACAGTCTCTCGGCTGTCCTCATCCATCCGGCCGGCCGAGGGCGTCGCAAGTTCGATCCCAACTTGATCGAACCGGTCTGGCACTGACTCAGACCCGCCCCTGCAACATCAGCGCCCGGCGTATCCACTCCTCGTCCCGCTCGGGCGCCCGGCGGAGGTGCATCTGTATCCACTCCTCTGTCGTCATGACCTTCCGCTCCGTCGCGTCCTTACGGGGCTGCCGCTCCTTAACGTTCGTGCTCATCGAGCACACCTCCTGTCAGCTCCTCGCGGGCGATCTCGCGGTTGTGCTGGATGTCGCGGCGGATGTTGGCGGCGAGCCAGGATTCGCCGGGGGTATGTCCGTGGCCGGCGTAGGTCCAGTGGGCGAGGGTGAGCGTGGTTGCTTCCTCGTCGTCGGGCAGGCCGAGGGCGGCGCGTTGCTGGGCGGCGCGGTAGTCGGCGCGGGTCTGGCGGAGAGCGCCGAGGGTGGTGGAGTAGCTCCGGGACTTGGTGGAGAAGTGGCCGCGGAAACCGAGCATGTGGGCCCAGTTGCGTAGCTTGCGGTCCGGGTAGAGCGCGTGCAGGTCCAGGCACGCCGCGATGAGCCGGGCCGGGTGGTCGGCGACGCCGAGCAGGACCAGGGCTTCCTTGCTGCCGATCCGGCGGTCGACCGTGCCGGTGGTCTCGGCCGCTTTGGTGGCGTACTTGGCGACGTACGAGGCGACGGCCTGTTCGGTGATGTCCTCGCCGTCGCCGAAGGCCCGGATGGGGCGTACGTCGACCTGCGTGCCCCAGCGCAGGGTGCGGGCCGGCTGGTCCCCAGACGGGGGGACGTCGACTTCCACCCGAGCGGCGGCGGCATGTATGGAGTCGGTGAGCAGGTCGAGGGTGGCCCAGGCCGGCGGGGGATCGTCGGGCCCGCCGGGACCGTCGAAGCGGATCACAGCATGGAAGTGGACGGCGCCGCGCTTCTGGTACTCGGCGACCTTGCCGAAGGACACCCGGGACTGCTCCTTCGCGTCCTTCTGCGTGAGTCCGGCGCGCTTGGCGATCTCACGGCGCAGGTAGATCGTGAAGTAGCGCCACAGGTCGGAGGCGTGGTTGTTCCACAGCACCGCGCCCTCGTAGTCGTACGTATCGGGGTCGAGCGGGGTGCCCAGCTCCGGGGCGTCCTCGGTGTGGTGGGTGCCGCAGCGGCAAGGCCGGTTGCCGGGCCTGTTGTGGACCGGGCCGAACGACGGTGCGGTGAGGGTGGCGAACACCCGCGGGTGGTCCCGGATCGTCTCCGGGGTGCCCTTGGCGGGGTCGCCGACGAGGCCGGCGCGGATCAGGTGGTAGGTGTCGCCGGCGTACGTCCAGGCGCAGGACGGACAGCGGGAGGCCCGGCGGTTCCCGCAGGCGACGCGGAGCCGTCCGCCGGGTTCGGTCTCGGTCGAATAACAATGCAACATCAGCCCAGTAGCCGCGTCGCGGGTAACGGTGGAGCCTTGCAGGTGAATGGGGTCGGAGCAGCCGCCGGTGCGGCGGATCTGGTCTTGGATGCGGTCGAAGCCGGGAGACCCGGCCAGCCTCAGCACGTCGGCGAGGGTGGCCGGGTCCAGGCCCGCCATGGTGGCGGTGTCGGTCATCGAGCACCGCCCTTGCGGCTCCTGCGCGGGGGGTCGGAGTGGAACCGCTGGGTGCCCAGGTCGTAACCCTCGTGCTCGTGCCGAGGTGCCTTCGGGTTGCGGTCGTTCCAGTCCTCGGCACAGACCTTGTGGACGGGTTCACCGGAGTGCGAGCGCAGCGGGGTGGGCTTGCCGCACTGGGTGCAAGGGCAGTCGCCGCCGTGGTCGTAGTGCTGGCCGGACTTCCAGTTCAGGAGTCCCATCCCGGTCACCGCCCGATCCGGGTCAGGGCGGCGGGACGTGCGGTGTGCCCGGTGCCCTGGCAGGTCGAGCAGGTCACGCGGAAGGTGGCGCGGGTGCCGTCGTCGTTGCGGGTGCCGGTGGTGATGGCGGCGGTGGCGAAGCCGTCGCAGTCGCGGCAGACGGGCGTGTTCTGGACGTGCTGGGGCATGATGGGGCTTCCCTTTCGGGTCCGTTGGATCTGGATTGGGTGCAGGCGCCCGGAGCGGCGGAAGTTTGGCGACCGAGGCCGCTCCGGGGGCCGTTCAGTTGTGGACGTTGCGCCTTCCGTGGCCCTTGGCCGCGTACATCCCGGCGTCAGCTGCGGACAGCGCGTCGGTGAGGGCGGGGACGGGCAGGTCGGTGCGGTGGCAGAGGCCGACCGAGGCGGAGACCGGCAGAAGGTGGCCGTCGAAGGCGACAGGCCGGCCGAGGGCGGCTTGCAGCGCGGTCGTTCCGGGGGTGCGGGCGGGGTTCGTGACGATGGCGGCGAACTCGTCTCCGCCGAGGCGGGCGGCGATGCCGTGGCCGGCACACCAGTCGCGCAGCCGGCGGGCGGTCGCGGTGAGGACGGCGTCACCGGCGGCGTGGCCGTGCGTGTCGTTGATGGCCTTGAAGTCGTCCAGGTCGATCAGGGCGACGAGCGCGGTCGGGTGCTTGGCGAGCAGGTGTTCGGCGCGTGCGGTGAATCCGGCGCGGGTGTGCAGGCCGGTGAGCGGGTCGCGGCGGGCGGTGGCCAGGCGGCGCAGGAGGAGGCTGCCGTGGAGGGCCCAGCCGAGGGCGGGTAAGGCGGCGGCGATCACGGTTTCCACGGGTTCACCGTCCCTTGTGCATGTCGTTGATGAGCAGGCGCAGGACGACGGCGACCAGGGCGACGGAGACGCCGGTGACGGCCACGGCCAGGAGCATGGAGACCAGGACCGCGCCGACGACCAGGACCACGGCGGTGCCGCCGCCGACGAGGGCGAGCGTGGTGCCGGGCGTGAGCTGGATCGTGGGCCGGGCCGAGGCCGAGGACGGGGCAGGGGCGGGGGTGGCCGGCGGCGGTGCCGGGGTGCCCGGCGTGATGCTGGTCGGTTCGACCACGGTGGGCGGGGTGACCAGGCCCGTGGGCTGGGGCATGGTCGGGAGCTTGGGGCGGAACATGGGCGGATCTCCTTTCGCGGGTTACTTGACGGCGGTGGCGATGACCGGGGACAGGAGGCTGTCGGCGAGGAGGTAGCCGCCGAGGAGGAGCACGGCCACCAGCCACCAGGGCGGGCGGATGAGCTTGACGCCGAGCCACCCGACGGTGAGCAGGGCGAGCCAGAGCGGAACGTCCATGACGCGGTGTCCCGTCAGGCGTGGCAGCGGTGGGTGCGGGCGGCGAGTTCGGCGGCGGAGCGGTCGTGGTAGTCGGCGGAGAAGCCGCAACGGGGGGCGGTGCAGGCGGCGGTGTGCATCTCCCGGCCGCGTCCGTCGTAGTAGGTGCCGACCTGTACGGGGCCGATCCGGATGCGGTCGCGGAAGCGGCGGTAGGCGGTCATGGGTGGTTGTCCTTCCTGGTCAGGTGAGCTGGAGTTGTGCAGCGATGGCGTCGGTCATTGGCGCAGGCAGGCCGAGGCGAGCGGAGAGGGTTTCCGCGGGCATTGGTGCGCCGGTGGACGCCTTGTGGGCGTCGGCGAGCTTGCGGGCGTGGTCCAGCAGCGCGGCGGGAACCGCCGGCGTGGTGGGCGCGGGCTGCGGCGGTGCCGGTGCCAGCTCGGGCGCGGCAGGTTCCGTGGGCGGGACGGGCGCGGGGACGTCCTCGCGCGTGACGTCGACTTCCGGCACGGCGGGCTCGTCGCTCACAGGCTGTGCAGGAGTGGGTTTGTCGGCGGGGGTGTGGACGAGCAGGGTTCCGCCGAGGAAGGCCAGGGCGGGCCAGCCGGCGACGAGGATGCGCAGCCAGTCGGGCACGTGGGCCAGGTCGAGGAGTCCGGCGGTCGCGATGTTCGCGCCGAGTGAGGCGAACAGGGCGATGACGAACCAGGTCCAGGCCGAGCGGTCCCGGCGGGCCGTGCGCAGCCTTCGCCAGGCGGCGACCAGGAGCAGGTCGACGGAGACCGGGTAGGCCCAGGCCTTCCAGCCGGACTGCCCAGCGGCTTCGGCCAGGTCATGCAGGTGAGCGAAGGAGAGCGCACCGGCGATGACGGCCTGGACCAGCACGGCGTCGACGCGGATCGAGCGGGACATGGAGCACCTCCCTTCGAGGGGGATTGGGCCGGGACGGGCGGGAAGCGGGGTCCGGCCGCCCGGTCCCGGCGGTCAGTCGATGACCGGGCGGGGCTTGACCAGCGAAGGACCCTCCGCCGGCACCTCAGCGGGCACGAGGGGCCGGAACGGGTCGAGGGCGGGGAAGTCCGGGACCAGGTGGGCGAACTCCCGGCAGGCGTCGACCACTTCCGCGCGAGTCGTGTGCGGGGTACGGATCTTCGACCAGCCGCCCGTCGAGTCGACCGCGACAGCGGTGCCAGGGCGTTCCATCGGGATCAGGCCCGCGGCCGGGACCGCGTCCGGGGCCACGTCGGCCAGGCCCATTTCGGCGGTCTGCTTGTCGTTGACGCGGTGCACGACGCGGCCGGTGAGCTGGGCACGGAGCATGGTGGCGCCCTTGCCCAGCTCGGAGCCGAACCGCTGCCCGCAGATCTCCAGGTAGATCCCGACCGCTCGGGCCATCTGCGCCAGCCGGATCAGCGCCGTGACGATCCGCTCGCGGCGTTCCTCATCCTTCTTCGCCGAGATCAGGAACAGTTCTGCCACCTCGTCCACCAGGACGACGACCGGCACCGGCCGCAGGCGCTCGGGCAGCTCCCACACGTCGGAGACACCGTGCAGGCTGAGCAGGTCGAAGCGGTCTTCCATCTCCGCCACGAGGACCGCCAGGAGGGAAGCGGCATCGTCGGGCTTGGTGACCAGCGCCGACAGCCGAGGCGCGAACGCGGACTGTTCCACCCCGCGCTTGCAGTCGATGCCGACCAGCGCCACCGGCAACTGAGCCAGACCCTTGATCAGGTTGCGCTGATACATCGACTTACCCGAGTGGTTCGCGCCCAGCGTCAGCGCCATCGGGGCTTTGCGGTAGTCCCGCTCGAACGCGGTCCCGTCCTCCCGCAGCGCCACCGGCACCACCAGATCGTGCGGCACGGCGGTGCGCGGCATCCGCACCCGGCGCAGCACGTCATAGCCGGTCATGCGCAGTTCCACGAACCCGGGCTTGGTCTCCACCACGGTCACGGAGTGCACACCCCAGGCGTGCCGCAGCCGCTCGGAGGAGGCGATCACGTCGGCGGGCTCCAGGCCGGCCGGAAGCCGCAGCGTGACCCGCAGCCCGGTCGACGTGGGACGAACCCGGCGGATCTTCGGCGGTACCGGCTGCACCTCACGGCGAGCGACGTTGCGGGTCATGAACGCCCGCAGGCCGGACGGCTGGACCGTCAGCCCGCACACGTCCATGGTCGACCGGTACGAGAGAGCGAACCGGCCCCAGGCGAGCGGCATGCCCACCAGCGACCAGTACACCCGCGGGGCCCGCGCCTTCGCGAAGCCGACACCGCCGGCGCCCGCTAACGCTCCCGTGGCCTCCAGCCACACTGTCAGGTCAGCCATGATCAGGCCGCCGGGGTGATCGCGACCGCACGGAACGAGATCCCGTGCCGCTTCTGACCGTTGAACTCGTTCTCCCAGTCCCGCGCCTTCAGCCCCACCACCGTGACCGGCATGCCCGGCGCCAGCCCCTCGGGGTAGCCCGTCTCCGGGATGGTCACCTGGTACAGGTTCCCCTCCCCCTCGTCCGAGACCAGCAGGCCCACCGTGGACAGCCCCAGGCTCGGGTTGTCCCGGTCCATGGCCCGCTCACCGGTCTTCTTGTTGGCCATCTTCGGTTCCGGCGCGGTTGCCACGAACACGACGGCGGTGGAGAGGTCAATCTTGAACGACGGCATAGCTCACTCCAGAGCAGATCAGAGTTAGGCCCCTTGGACCTCTTGCTCAGCTTGTTGGTACAAGCTGACACCTAGAGACTGACCCACGGGAAGTGAGACGTCAAGCACTTCGCGCGAACATGTACCGACAAGTTGAGCGAGTGCGTCATGATGGGAGCATGAGCAAGCAGCCGAAGTACCAGCAGGTGGCCGACGCACTGCGTCGTGAGATCGACAACGGCACGTACGCCCCTGGGGACCGGCTGCCGTCCGAGGCGGAACTGGCCACGCGGTTCGACGCTTCCCGGAACACCGTCCGATCAGGGCTGAGCTTGTTGGTCAGCCAGGGGCTTGTCACCTCTAGCCAGGGGCTGGGCTACGAGGTCCGGAAACACGAGGTCTTCGAGCTGAACGCCTCGCGGTTCGAGAATCTGACCTTTCCGCAGAACGGCGACGCCTACTCAACCGACGTGATGAACGCCGGCCGCCGACCTCACCAGACGTTCCGGGTGGAGATGACGCCCACCCCGGAGTACATCGCCGAACGACTGAAGGTAGAGGCCGGGTCCCGGTCCGTCCTGAGGTTCTGCCATCGCTTCGTAGATGACGTGCCGTGGTCGACACAGGCCACCCACTACCCGGATTGGCTGATCCAGGAGGCTCCGCGTCTCGCCGAACCGGGCGACATCGACGAGGGCACCACCCGCTACCTGGCAGGCCGGGGTATCGAGCAGGTGGGCTACGCGGACGAGATCTCAACCCGGATGCCCACTCCAGAGGAAGCCCGCCTCTTGGAGATCGGCCCTGGTGTCCCCGTGCTGCTCTGGACACGCACGGGCTACACGACCGAACGCCCCGTCCGGTGCACGGTGACAACCTTCCGCGGCGACCTGAACCGCATGAATTACGAGATCGGCGACCTGTCCGCCCGGAATGAGAACGACGCCAAGTGAGAATCACCAGCGCTACCCCCGCCGACCTCGACCAGCTGCTCGACTTCCGGAAGGAAGCGGCGGAGTGGATCAGCAAGCTTGGCAGTGACCAGTGGAGCCGCCCCTATCCGGCAGACCGCCTCTTGGCGACCATTGAGGCCGGGACAGTCTTCATGCTGAAGGATGGGGGGCGTACCGCCGGCACCATCACGCTCACGCCCGAGGCAGAGGAGGGGCTGTGGAGTATCGAGGAGCTTGGTGAATCCTCGATGTTCGTCAACAAGCTGACGGTCTCGCGCGAGTACTCCGGACGCAAGCTTGGAAGCAGGCTTATCGACTGGGCTGGCGATCGCGCGTACCGCGCTGGCGCGAAGTGGCTACGACTCGATGCATGGACCACCAACGAGCGCCTACAGCGGTACTACCTGGACGAAGGCTTCCAGCACGTGCGGACCGTCCTCGAAGGCAACGCCGTCAACGGTGGACCGCGAGTATCTGGCTGGCTTGCCCAGCGCCCTACCCGCCCAGCCGAACATGGTCTCACCGACGAGACGCCGAACCCTGAACCATTGCGGACCTGAGCTGTTACAGGTTTCTCTACCTCATCAAGCCCCGGCTGCGCTCCGCTCCGCCGGGCGCGCTTCCCGGCTCCGCTCCGGGCGACGCTCCTGCCTTCGGCCCGCTCCGCCCGCGCTGCGCCGACGCGCGCCCACATGTGGATAGGGCCGGAAGCCATGAGTCGATCACCGCATAGAGCGGCCCGCGGTCAAAGACGATGCCTCCGGCGGGGGATCGGCCGGCACCGGGATGGAGGGGGCGCCGTCGCCGACCGCCGGCACGTTGGGGCGTGCGTGGGGTGCTCCCATCCCGACCACCGTCGACCCAGGCAAAGCCGAGCAGACGCGGCCCAGGGCGTCCAGGTCGTTCGTACAGTGGCGCGCTCCACCTGGACGCCCTGAACCACGCCCGCTCCACGGTGTGTGGGTCGACGGCGGACGGGATGGGAGCTGGGGTGAGTGGTGGGCTGAGGAGCCAGCAAAGCAGCAGGTCAGCGCAGTCGCACTGTTGCGGATACGCACTACCCCGTGGACAACGGCGGTACCAAGCGCTCAGGACTGTAGTTGCCTGAACCACTGGAAACCGAGAGATACCGCTAGATCCAGCTAGAGCTGACACTGGCTGGGAGAGCTATAGTGGCAATGCATGAAGTGTTGCATTCGCGGATCTGAGTTAGTTGATACGAGAGATGCAACCGAGATCGCCAATTAGACCTCCAGCACGGAGGCCCGGCCCCGGTGTGCAAGACCGGAACCGGGCTCGTGCATGGAGATATTGAAGCGGGTCCGGCCGAGTTGACAACGGTCGGACCCGCTTCGCTGCGGTCCGTCCATCTTCCGGCACCACTTCAACGCACGGCCCTAAAGCCGTGCCAACTGCTCCACACAGGTGGCGACAGCCGCCACAGCTGTCAGAGTCGCGACCAGGAGCCGGAACCACCGCGGGTCCCTTCCATGATCGCGGGCCTCTTCCCGCTCCTCAGGCTCTCGCTTTTCCATCTCTCTTCTCCTCACCTGAGTGGTGGCCCCGGGAACCGGGTCCCTCGACCGCGCTGCGTCGAGAGCCGTGATCGGTAAGGAGTGAGACGGCGCCAGCATACCCGCCTAGCCCCGCCCATGACGGCGCGTCAGTGAGCGGACGAATTGGAGCGCAGCGCGAGCTAATTAATTCCTTTTCAAAGTTTGCTGATGGTGGTTCGCAGCTACTCCCCATCCCATGTCCGAATCTGATGCTGAAATCCAGCATCAGATTCGGATGTCCGATTCCCATGCGTCTCGCACAGGCTACACTACGATCGGCCGTAGTAGCGCGGCTGACTGAGGAGGAGAGAGCGAGCGTGACGGAGGTGAGCTCCGCGGAGCGCGAGGCCATCGAGTGGGACCTCGAACCAGGTGATGTGATCGAGCGCAAGCAACTGCACACCAAGTACGGTGGCCGGACACAGGGCGGCATCGGCCCATCAGCCAAGACGCCCAACGTGATGATCTTTACGGACCCGGTCGCCGGCGAGAAGCACGGGTACTACGACGGCTGGATGCCCGACGGCTTCTTCCACTACAGCGGGGAAGGCCAGTACGGCGACCAGCGCATGCTCTCCGGTAACGCCAGCATCCTGAACCACGAAGCTGAGGGGCGAGCCCTCAGGGTCTTCCAAGGAGCCCGAGGCAGCGTGGCCTACCTCGGTCGCTTCACCGCTGAGGACTGGTACGAAGCAGATGCTCCGGAGACCGGAGGTGGCCCGCTTCGCAAGGTCATCGTGTTCAAGCTTCGACCGCTGGACACGCCAGCGCAGCACCCCGGCACGAAGCTGGGCCGGCTGCTCGCGGAGCAGCATGAGACGGTCACCGAGATCGACATCGAGCGACTTGAGACTGAGAAGACGTTCGTCGACCCGAACCGTGATCCCTATGAGGCGGAGCGACGTGAGAGCAAGCTGGTGCTGGACTTCAGCGCGTACCTGCGCGCGAAGGGATACCGCGTGAATAGACAGCGCATCTTGCCTCCTGGTGACGAGACACGTCCCCTTCTCACAGACCTATACGTGCCGGACCTGGATCTCCTCATCGAGGCCAAGGGCAGTGTGACCAGGGAGAACGTACGCATGGCCCTTGGTCAGCTCATCGACTACAACCGGTTCGTAGACGCCAAGTACCGAGCCATTCTCGTGCCAAGCAATCCCCGACCGGACCTCAAGGACCTGGTCAAGGCTGCTGGGCAAGTGATCATCTGGCCCGAAGGGAACGGCTACAAGTGCTCCGACGCTAGCCTGCTACCTCATGCTTGATCACTATGCAGCAGTCCGCGGTCTGTCGTCGGCAGCTGTCAGGGCCGCGTCAGCTGACATCATCAGCTGACACCAACAGAGGCGGACACGGGCGATCAGCCACGGTTCCCGACGGAACTGAACCCATGTGCGGAGCCTAGTTCGTTGATGTCGCCGGCTCCCCGCGATCGACCTGATACGGACAAGGCCAGCCCTAGGCCCCAGCCCCAAGCTCGCTCTAGGACACCCGCTGTACCGCTTCAAGGGCGCGCTCAGCACGTAGCTTCAGCGTCTTGGCCATCTCGCGCTGATCTTGAACTCGCTCAGCTACTTGGGTAGCAGACATGTCGTCGCGAGTTACAGCGCGGGCGGTCAAGAAGTAGTAGCTGTCTACTGAACCCAGATCTGACGCGATCCCCTCGTCACGCACCAGGGGAGCAAGCTCTCGGAGCCGCTGGGCAGCTTCCCTTCCTCCGGAACCACTGAACCAAGCTTCGTCCTTGTAGGCCAATACTGCTTGGTGTGCGATGTGGATCATCTTGAGCAAGCACTCAGTTACCTCAGCTGGAGGTGCGGACCGGCGCCTCCTCTCATTCCTGTACTGGTTCCACGCTGCCCACATCCCAGCCGGCCCACCAATGGCGCCGACGATGCCCCCCGCAGCGCTCAACCAGTCAGTTGTATCCGACACGCGTTCCCCTCCCCGGGCTTGCGCAGCTTAGAGGCCAGGTCAGAGAGCTTCCTTGTTTGGCTTTGCCTCTTCCCCCGACTTATGTACTGGAGGCAAGACACTCCACGGGAAGTTGATCCAGTCATCCGTCCGCTTCCACACGTACTCGCACTGGACGAGCGAGTGGGACTTCTCATAGATCACCGCGCTGCGCACCTCGGCGACCGTGTCGAGGCAGAAGTCCCGCACCAGCTTGAGCGTCTTGCCGGTGTCGGCGACGTCGTCGGTGATCAGGACCTTCTTGCGGGAGAAGTCGATGACGTTGGGCACGGGCGCGAGCATGACCGGCATCTCGAGCGTGGTGCCGACGCCGGTGTAGAACTCGACGTTCACCAGGTGGATGTTCTTGCAGTCCAGCGCGTACGCCAGCCCGCCGGCCACGAAGACCCCGCCCCGGGCGATGGACAGCACTATGTCCGGCTCGTACCCGTCGTCGGCGACGGCCTGCGCGAGCTCGCGGACGGCGACGCCGAACTGCTCGTAGGTCAGGTTCTCCCGTACTTCACTCATGCGCGCGTCCTGCTCATACCTGGGTCCGATGGAAGTTGATGAAGGACCGGGAGGCGGTCGGCCCCCGCTGCCCCTGGTACCGCGACCCGTACCGCTCGCTGCCGTACGGATGGTCGGCCGGCGAGGTGAGCCGGAACAGGCAGAGCTGCCCGATCTTCATCCCGGGCCACAGCTTGATCGGCAGGGTCGCCAGATTGCTGAGCTCCAGCGTCACGTGCCCGGAGAACCCGGGGTCGATGAACCCGGCGGTGGAGTGGGTGACCAGGCCGAGCCGCCCGAGGGAGCTCTTGCCCTCCAGCCGCGAGGCCAGGTCGTCGGGCAGTGAGACCACCTCGTACGTGCTGGCCAGCACGAACTCGCCGGGGTGCAGGATGAACGGCTCGTCCCCCTCCGGCTCCACGAGCCGGGTCAGATCCACCTGCTCGACGGAGGGGTCGATGTGCGGGTACCGGTGATTCTCGAACACCCGGAAGTAGCGGTCGAGGCGCACGTCGATGCTCGACGGCTGCACCATGGAGTCGTCGAAGGGATCGATGCGCACCCGCCCGGAATCGATCTCGGCCCGGATGTCCTTGTCTGAGAGAAGCACGCACCGAGGATACGCAAGGCGCGCGGAGCAGCGACAACCGCCGCCGCGCCGCGCGCCAGGTACTGCTGTGCTCTCTGCTTCCGTGGTCTCCGTGCCCGGGGGCCGGCTACCGCTTCTCCGACACCACCGGCACGGCACTCCGCAGCCGCGCACAGCGCGGACATCGGACGAGCCGGCCGGGGCCGAGCCGCTCGGCCTGCTGCATCGGGAACGAGGCGGCGGTGAAAACGTGCCCATCGGCACAGCGGAGGACGGTGCGATCCATCAAGTCCTTCAAGTCCCTTCCCCAAGAGCCGCGTCTGGCGAACTACCCTGACGACGAAAGCCACATTACGGGATCAAAGAGACGACGCTCCAGGCGGCACTCCGCCCTCCCGAACACCCCCGGGAACGGCCCCCACCGTACGCCCCGACCCGACCCACCCGCAGCCGCTTCCCGCCCCTGAAACCCCGTCAGGCCCCACGGCGAAAACACCGGGGGCCGACGATGAGGTAGAGTGAGCGCGCGTCCAGCACCGACTCCGGTCGGCGGATTACGCGGGTGTAGTTTAATGGTAGAACATCAGCTTCCCAAGCTGAGAGCGCGAGTTCGATTCTCGTCACCCGCTCCACGCGAAGCCCCCAGGTCATCGGCCCGGGGGTTTCTTGTTGTCCAGACCGGTGGGCGACCGCATGTTCAGCACGTCCGGGAGGCCGGCCGCCTCGCCCTTCTCTGCCACGAAGAGCAACCCATCGGGCCCCTTCTCGGCGAACCAGAAGAGATGCCGCTCCAAGCCCACGCGAAGGAAGGCCGGAAGGACGACTACACGTACGCCTACGTCGGACTTGGTGGGCCGAGCATGAACGCAGGCGAACGGCTCCGCCCGGGCCCACCATCACAGTTGGCAAGCGTGTGGGTCAGCAGCTGGGCACTGCCTGGCCGGCTGGCCGCAGTCCGCGTATGGTCGCGCGTCGGGGTGACTCGCTGACAGACGGCACGAGGTTGTGCCGGGAACGGGGGGCTGTGAGCGAGAGACGCTACGTCGCCCGGGGCGTTCCGGGTGGTTACCGAATCTGGGACAACCGGGGACGTAGATGGTGGGGGGATCTCTACGAGTTGTGTCCTGACGATCTCGTGGCCGAGCTCAACGGCAAGGCGGATCATGCACGGATCACTGCGCTGATGAAGCGCTACAGGGCACAGAAGCGGTAGGTGGCGCGGACCGTGGATGACAAGTGCGCGCACCACAACCGCACCAGATCGGGCGGGGAACAGCGAGGAACACCGGGGAACGCGGCCCCGCTCCGTAGGTCATTTGACCGAAAGCAGGCTTCGAGCTTCCTCGGCGCACCCCCACGACAGCGTGACCCCAGCGCCCCCGTGCCCGTAGTTGTGCACGACCACGGTGCCGTCCTCGCGCGTCTCTTCCTCCACACGGACCTTGGCGCGGGTCGGTCGAGCGCCGATGCGGTGCTCCAGGACACGGGTCTGGGTGAGTCGGGGCTCGACCTCAGCACAGCGGGCGAGGATGCTGGCCGCCGCCGTGCCGTCGGGGGCTAGGCCACCCTCACCGTCGATGGCCGTGCCGCCCAGGACGACGGTGTCGCCGTGGGGGTAGAAGCACAGGAGGTCCGGGGAGAGGCCGGTGTCCTCGGAGAAGAACTCGGTCAGCCCGGGGTTCGTGACGACGACGTGCTGGCCACGGATGGGCCGAAGGTCGGGGTCCGGAACGAGGTCGCGTGCGCCGAGGCCCGCACAGTTGACGATCACCGACGCCGGAGCGGCATCCGAGAGCGAAGTCAGCCGTCGATGCTCGACCAGACCCCCGGCATTTCGGAATCGGCTCAGGAGGTAGTCGAGGTAGCTGGGCATGTCGATCAGTGGCACGGTGAACCGGTAACCCGACGTGAACCCGTCCGGGAGTTCGGCAGGCTCACACGGGCGGAAACCCGGCAGCGTCGTGGCCCAGTCCGGCGCGGTCTCGGCTGTGCGGGATGCCTCGATGCCGCTGGTGAGCCGGACGCCCGTGTCCGGATCCTCGGCCAGCCTACGGAAGATGTCCAGCGACCGTTGTCCCCACTGCTCGACCTTGTCCTTCGGCTCGACCAGGTACGGCCCCCACATCGCCCCGGCCGCCAGCGACGTGACGCCCGGCACCTGCTCGGCGATCACGTGCACCGAGGCTCCGGCCTCGGCGAGAACGACGGCGGTGGTGAGCCCTGCCACCCCAGCCCCGACAACGACAACACGGTCCCCTGCGGCCATGATCCTGACCCTAACGGCCGGGTGACGTCGACGGGGCGTGCTCAGCGAGGGCGTGCTCCAGGGTCGGCAGGAAGCTGCGCACGTGGGCGTTGCGCTGTCGGCGGCGCAGGTCCGCTGCGAGCTGGTGGAGCAGGGCCGCGCTGCGTGGCGAGCGCACGAGGTCGAGGCGGTCGGTGACGATCTGGCCGACCTCGCAGGCGGCCTCAAGGTCACCATGGGCGCTGTGGCCCAGGGCCAGCCAGGCCCCTTCGAACATGGCCCTGCGCTGGCTGGGGTCACCTCGCGGAACGTCGTATGCCCCGGACCCTAACGCGACCCCGGTCGCTGTCAGTGGCGGCCCTTACCGTTGCTGCGAGATCGGACTTCGTGAAGATGGCCCAGGTCATCGACCCGGGCCATTTCGCTGCGCGGGTTCGCCCAGACGCCGCGAAGTGCCCTCAGCTCTGGCGCTCGGAGGTGAGCATGGCCAACAGGACATCGATGCTGCCGGTGTGGACGATCACGTCCTCGTCCTCGGTCGGGATGTCGAAGCGGGCGAAGAAGTCGTCGAGGGCTTCGGGGGTGACGGTGAGGGCGTTGGCGTCCTCGCGCCGGTTGCGTTCGGTCAGGCGACGCGGCAGCTCGTCGCGGTCGGCGGGGAGGTGGACGACAAGGGGGTGGCCGCCCACCACGCGGGCGGCCTGCCGCCAGCTGTCACGCTCGCTGCGGCGCCACAGCCCGTGGTCCAGGACGACGTCGTTACCGGCCTGAAGCTCCTTGACGAGCCTCTGGCGGATCGCGGCGACGACGGGTCGCTCCCACTCGGGGTAGTCCACGCCGTACCGGCCGTGAAGGCGGTGAACCTCCTCGTCCACGGACAACCGCGTGAAGCCGCGTGCGTGGTGCTCTCCGCGAGCATGGGCATTGTGGGTCGATCCTGGCCGCTGTAGGCGTACGGCCGACGCGCGGTGACACCGCTCCGGGCCTCGGCGATCCAGTTGGCGGGCATCCGGGCCGGGCTCACACGACGGAAGGCGAACCGCGGATCGCTGGTCAGACAGCCTGGCTTCGGCGTTCGATCAGTACGACGTCGCGCCATACGCCGTGGTGTTGGCCGATGCGTTCGCGCGTGCCGACGGTGCGAAAGCCCGCCTTCTGATGAACGGCGAGGCTGGCGGTGTTCTCGGGGAAGATGCCGGATTGGATGGTCCAGATCCCGGTGGCCTCGGTGGACCTGATCAGCTCGCGGAGGAGTGCGGTGCCGATGCCGTGGCCGCGTGCGTCGGGGTGGACGTACACCGAGTGCTCGATGACGCCGGCGTACGCGCATCGGTCGGAGACCGGTACGGCGGCGACCCAGCCGAGGACCCGGCCCGTGGCGTCGAGAGCGACGTACCGGTGTTCCGGCAGCTTGGTCGTGTCGAACGTTTCCCAGCTGGGAGCGGTGGTCTCGAAGGTGGCGTTGCCTTCGTCGATGCCGAGTTGGTAGATCGTCAGGACTTGGCCGGCGTGCTCGGTGGCCATCGCCGTGATGCGGTGTCCGTTGGCTGTGCTCATGCTCGGCTCGCCGGGGCGATCTCGTCGACCAGGCCGCGGATGCGCTTTTCGATCTCGTCGCGGATCGGGCGGACCGCTTCGACCCCTTTCCCGGCCGGGTCAGGGAGCTCCCAGTCGAGGTAGCGCTTACCGGGGAAGACGGGGCAGGTGTCACCGCAGCCCATCGTGATCACGACGTCGGACGCCTGGACGGCGTCGGTCGTGAGCACCTTGGGTGCCTCGGCGGCGATGTCGATGCCCACCTCCGCCATGGCCTCGACGACGGCCGGGTTGACGGTGTCGGCGGGAGCGGAGCCGGCGGAGCGGACCTGGACGCGGTTGCCCGCGAGGTGGGTGATGAAGGCGGCGGCCATCTGCGAGCGTCCGGCGTTGTGGACGCAGACGAACAGCACGGACGAGGCGGCGGTGTCAGGCATGGGCGGTGTCTTCCTGGGGTGCGGGGGTGGCGGCCGGTGCGGTGAAGTAGCGGCGCGCGTGCAGGGCGACGTACACGAGACCGATCAGTACGGGCACCTCGATGAGGGGACCCACGACGCCGGCGAGGGCCTGGCCGGAGGAGGCACCGAAAGTGGCGATGGCGACCGCAATGGCCAGTTCGAAGTTGTTGCCCGCAGCGGTGAAGGCCAGCGTCGCCGCGCGTGGGTAGTCCAGGCCGACCACACGTCCCAGGAACATCGATCCGGCCCACATGATCGCGAAGTAGACCAGCAGTGGCAGGGCGATGCGGGCGACGTCGAGGGGCTGCGAGGTGATGGCGTCGCCTTGCAGGGCGAAGAGGATGACGATCGTGAAGAGCAGGCCGTACAGGGCGAAGGGGCCGATACGCGGGACGAGCTTGGCCTCGTACCAGGTGCGGCCCTTGGTCTTCTCGCCGATGCGGCGGGTGAGGTAGCCGGCTGCGAGCGGGATGCCGAGGAAGATGAGCACGCTGCGGGCGATCTCCCACACTGAGACGTCCAAGCCGGTTTGTTCGAGGCCGAGCCGGCCGGGCAGGACGGAGAGGTAGAACCAGCCGAGCGCGGAGAAGGCGATGACCTGGAAGACGGAGTTCAGGGCGACCAGGACGGCGGCGGCCTCACGGTGGCCACAGGCGAGGTCGTTCCAGATGACGACCATGGCGATGCAGCGCGCCAGACCGACGATGATCAGGCCGGTGCGGTAGGCGGGCAGGTCCGGCAGGAGCAGCCAGGCCAGGGCGAACATGAGCGCCGGGCCGATGATCCAGTTGAGCAGCAGAGACGGCAGCAACAGGCGTCGGTCACGGGTGACGGTGTCGAGGCGGTCGTAGCGGACCTTGGCCAGCACCGGGTACATCATCACGAGCAGGCCCAAGGCGATCGGCAGGGACACCCCCGTCACGGTCACCTTGGCCAACGTGTCACCCAGGCCCGGCACCAAGCGGCCCAGGGCCAGCCCGGCAGCCATGGCGGCAAGGATCCAGACGGCGAGGTAGCGGTCCACGAACGACAGACGCGCCGCCACCTTCTGCTCAGGAGCAGCACTGCTCACGAAGCAGCTCCGGCCGCGGTGCGGTCGGGCAGAGGCTCCCCCGCGGGGCGGGTCAGGATGCTCGCCAGTCGGTCGGTCATCTCCGGGACCAGCCAGTAGTAGACCCACGTGCCGCGCCGTTCGCAGTCGATGAGTCCGGCCTGCCGCAGCAGCTTCAGGTGGTGCGAGATCGTCGGCTGGGACAGGTCGAAGGCCGGGGTCAGGTCACAGACACACACCTCACCGCCCGCCCGGGAGGCGATCATCGACAGCAGGCGCAGGCGCACCGGGTCACCCAGCGCCTTGAACACCTTCGCCAGCTCCACGGCCTGGCCCTCGTCCAGAGGAGCGGTCAACAGGCCGGCGCAGCAGGCCCCCGACTCGTCGGTCCGGCCCAGTACCAGCGCGTCTTGATTCGGCATTCCTCTATGTTGACACTCTTCGATTCAGGGCGCAATGTTGCATCGACGGACATCGAAACAACCGGATGGGAGCCCTGCCATGTCCCGCGCTCAGCTCGCCCTGCGTGTCAGTGACCTGGAAGCGTCGATCACCTTCTACTCGAAGCTGTTCGGCACCGACCCGGCCAAGCGGCGCGAGGGCTACGCCAACTTCGCCATCACCGAGCCCCCGCTCAAGCTCGTCCTCATCGAGGGCGAGCCCGGCGAGGAGACCCGACTGGACCACCTCGGCGTCGAGGTCGAGTCCACCGACCAGGTCACCGCAGCCACGACCCGGCTCAAGGACGCCGGCCTGGCCACCTTCGAGGAGAACGACACGTCCTGCTGCTACGCCCTCCAGGACAAGGTGTGGGTACACGGCCCCGGCAAGGAGCCCTGGGAGGTCTACGTCGTGAAGGCCGACGCCGACACCCTCGGCAAGAGCGCCGACCCCCACGCCACCGGCGACGGCTGCTGCACCGGCCAGACCGCCGAGGAGGCGCCGAGCGCCGCGGGCTGTGCCTGCGGCTAGGGAGTGCGAGGAGCGAGTGAAAACGGGCCCCGGCTACCGTCGGGGCCTACTCGCGTCAGCGCGCCCTGCGGCAATCACAGCGAGCGCGGCGGGGGGAACTGCCGCGGTCAGTGCGTGTGCAGGGTGGTACGGAGCTGGGCCGCCCAGGCCCGGGGGTGGGTGGTGTTGCCGTTGTGCCCGCCGGGGAGAGTGAGGACCGGCCGGTCGAGCACGGCGCCCAGGCGGTGGGCGGCCTGGTGGTCGAAGACCGTCGCAGGTGTGGTGCGTCCGGCGGCCGGCAGGATGCGGGTCGTGGTGGTGGCGAGGTGGTCGCGGCAGCCGGGGTCGGCGCGCAGGGCCGTGAACTCGGTGGTGATGAAGTGGGCGAAGTTGGTTCGGCGCTGTTCGTCCATCGGCTGCGGGGTCAGATCGGGTTCGGTGTCGGCGTTGGCCGGGTCGATGCCGAGGGACGCCGCGATGGCCGGCAGGGCGGCGGTCAGCCCGCCCGTGGCGAACAGCTCCTGTAGCTCGGCCAGTTCGCGACGGTGGGCGTCGGCTTCCGAGTCGAGCAGCCAGGGGGCGACGGGTTCGTGGGCGATCAGGGTGTCGAGCTGCTCGCCGTGGTGGGCCGCCAGGTGCAGGCCGATGACGGCGCCGAAGCTGCAACCGAGCATGAGCGCCGGGCCGTCGGCGACGTGCGCGAGGAGCCGGTGGGCGTCGTCGGCGTGGTCGGCCATGGTGACGGGCCGCTCGGGGTCATCGAGCACGCTGCGGGACAGGCCGCGGCGGTCGTAGGTCAGGACCGTGAAGTCGTCGGTCAGGGCGTCGACGAGATCGGTGGTACGGCGGGCGTCGCCCTCGCCGCTCTGCGAGATGAACAGGAGCGGGCCGTCGCCGCGCTGCTCGAAGTGGACGGTCGCGCCGTCGACGTGCAGCAGGCCGGTCGTCATGAGAGGTCCTTCCTTCGCCAGGTGTGGAGCCCACGCTATTTCATCAGTATTGATACATCAAGCCTGATGTATCAATACTGATGTACCTTGGCCGCGTGAACGGCATGGATCTGGCCCTGCTGGGCCGCACACTCATGAAGCTCGGCGAGGCCGCCATCCCCACCGAGGGCATCGGCGCCCACGGGACGAGCGCACAGTCGGTGATCATCGTCGCGGCCGACATCAAGGCGCACCCGGGCACACCCGTCAAGGACGTCGCCGCGCGGACCGGCTTCCCCCAGAGCAAGGTCTCGGCGTGCGTCGCACGCCTGCGCGAGGCAGGGGCGGTCGAGACCCACACCGACCCGTCCGACCGCCGCCGCACCCTCATCAGCCCCGCCCCGGACGTCTCTCCCCGCGTCGCCGAAGTACGCTCCGCGGACATCGACGACGTCCTCACGCGCGCACTGGAGGACCCGGAACGACTGAACGAGGTCAAGGCCGCGCTGAGCCTCATCGCCGATCATCTCGGCCCGAGGGCCCTCACACGGATCGGCGACTGAGCCGGTGACCGACGAGGAGACGCCACCCAGGCCTATGGCGCGGGTTCGATTCCCGTCATCCGCTCTTGCGCGAAGGGCTGGGTCAGTGAACCCAGCGCTTCCTCGCCTCCGCCGGTGCAGCCGCAGGCCGCATCAACTTCCCTGGATCCACTGAGTAGATGGAGATATGGTCTACGGCAACATCGCGTGTCGGTCACCGGCTGGGTGAGGCATGGAGGTGTCGGGACATGCCTTCGGAGGCATTCCTTGTCAGTCGAGTTGAACCACACGATCGTCCATGCCCGGGACAACCGGGAGTCCGCTGAGTTCTTCGCGGGCCTTCTCAATCTTGAGATCACCGCCGAGTGGGGTCCGTTCATCGCGGTCGGCCTGAGCAACGGCGTCACGCTGGACTTCGCCACCGTCCCCGCGGACAGCATCACCCCTCAGCACTACGCCTTCTTGGTCTCCGAGGAGGAGTTCGAAGCGGCGTACGCGCAGATCAGAGAGCGCGGCATCGAGCACTACGCCGACCCCCACCGGAAGCAGCCCGGCACGGTCAATCACAACGACGGTGGCCACGGCGTGTACTTCATGGACCCGGCGGGTCACGCCATGGAACTCATCACCGTGCCGTACGGCGGCTGGACCTCGTAACCGCGTGCCCCGAGGGCCGCACCCCCCTGCGGAGTGCCTCGCGATGCGGTGAGGTTCCGCAGCGCCCCGGTACCGCGTCCGGGACCGGACCACGGTCGGTGAGTTCCGCGCCGCGGAGGCCACGCGGTCACCGCCTTGGACGAGGCGTCCGCCGACAGCCCGGTCGCCCCCCTCCCTAGGAGTAGCTCTTTGTCACCTGATCCGGCCACCCTTCGCCCCCTGCCCGCGCACGACCGGGTGGTGTTCCTCAAGCCCCTGATCACCTCGCCGAACATCACCGTGGGCGAGTACACGTACTACGACGATCCCGACGGCGCCACGGAGTTCGAGCGCCGCAACGTCCTCTACGCCTACGGACCCGAGCGCCTGGTCATTGGCAGGTACTGCGCGCTCGCCACGGGGACCCGTTTCCTGATGGCCGGCGCCGAGCATCCGATGACAGGGGTGTCCACCTACCCGTTCACCATGTTCGGCGGCCGCTGGGCCGAGAAGACCCTGGACATCGTCACCGCCATGCCCAGCCGTGGCGACACGGTCGTCGGCAACGACGTCTGGTTCGGCTACGGGGCGACCGTCATGCCCGGCGTACGGATCGGCGACGGCGCCATCGTCGCGGCCGGCGCCGTGGTCACCGCCGACGTCCCGCCGTACACGATCGTCGGTGGCAACCCGGCCCGACCGATCCGGCAGCGCTTCGGCGACGCCGATATCGCGCGGCTGTTGCGTGCCGCCTGGTGGGACTGGCCCGCAGACCTCGTCACCGAGCACTCCCGGACCATCATGGCCGGAACACCGGTCGACATCGCCCGTATCGCCACCGAACACGGATGGGACAAGTCCCTTTGAACCATGTGCCCCAGGTGTCCGTCGAAGAGCACGCGGTGGCCGACCCCGCCGCCGGACCCTACGCCCTCACCACGGGACCGGACGGCGCCCTGTGGTTCACCCTCGTCCACAGCGGCCGGATCGGGCGCCTCGTCCCCGGCCAGGAGCCGACGAGCCACCACCTCGCCCCCGACAGCGGGCCGACCGTCATCGCCCCCGGCCCCGACGGCGCACTGTGGTTCACCGAGTACAAGGCGGACCGGATCGGGCGGATCACCACCGACGGCGTGATCGACGAGTTCGGCCTGCCCACGCCCGGCTGCGGGCCGTTCGGCATCGCGGCGGGACCCGACGGCGCGCTGTGGTTCACCGAGACCGCCGCCGACCGCATCGGCCGCATCACCGTCGACGGCCGGGTCACCGAGTTCCCGCTCCCCGTCACGGGCGCGTTCCCCTCCGCGATCACCGTCGGCGGCGACGGCGGAATGTGGTTCACCCTCAACCAGGCCAACGCCATCGGGCGGATCGGCATGGACGGCGCCGTCGCCCTCCATCCCCTGCCGACGGAGGCGGCGGCGCCGGTCGGGATCGCGGCAGGCCACGACGGCGCGCTGTGGTTCGTCGAGATCGCCGCCGGGCAGATCGGACGGATCACCCCCGACGGGCGGATCACCGAGTTCCCGCTGCCCGACCGCACCGCCCGGCCGCACGCCGTCACCGTCGACGGACAGGGCACCGCGTGGTTCACCGAATGGGGAGGCAACCGCGTCGGCGCGATCACCCCCGACGGCTCCCTCACCGTCCACGACCTGCCCACCCCCCGCTCCGAACCCCACGGCATCACCGTCGGCCCCGACGGCGCGCTGTGGACCGCGCTGGAGATCGGCGCACTCGCCCGCATCGCCCCGGCGGACAGCACCACGTGAGCGGACTGCGCGCTGAGCCGGAGCCGAGCCCGCACGGCGGGCACCGCTTCCCTACAAGGCGTCGCGGCTCAGACTCGGCGCCGGGCGCTCGTGGGTGCGGTGCGGTCAGGGGCCCGGGGTTGCCGGTGCGGTCATACTGGTGCGCGGCGATACCGAGCGGTGCTGTGGGCGGCGCGTGACGTACGGGGTGGGCGGGTGGGTATGCCGGAGCGCATTGGCGCGTATGCCGTGGAGCGGGAGCTGGGCGCCGGTGGGATGGGCACCGTGTATCTGGCGCGGTCGCGCGGTGGGCGTGCGGTGGCCGTGAAGGTGGCGCGGCCGGAGCTCGCGGCCGATCCGCATTTCCGTCAGCGTTTCCGCGCCGAGGTCGCCGCCGCCCGTCTGGTGGGCGGTTTCCACACAGCGCCCGTGGTGGACGCCGATCCCGAGGCGCAGGCTCCCTGGCTGGCCACCGCCTACGTTCCGGGGCCCACGCTGGCCG
>NZ_WWHX01000165.1 GCF_009862125.1 Streptomyces sp. SID5910 | reverse complement strand
CTGTTGGTCGGGAGTCGGAGCTCCGCGGCTAGATATGTGGGGGTATGCATACGAACTCGCTTCGTTGCGCGAACTGATCCGCAGCGGAACCTACGCCTCCGCGTTCAGTAATTGAACACTTCTGATGACGTTCTTTGTTTGATTGTGATGAACCGAGGGGTGGTGGGTTGTGACGTGTTATGTTTGGTTGTGTTGAGTGATTGGGTGCGGGTGCAGAGGAGTGCGGCTGTGAAGAAGACCTCGACCCGGCTGGCCGACGGTCGCGAGCTCATCTACTACGACCTGCGCGACGACCGGGTGCGCGACGCCGTCGACCGGCGTCCGCTGGAGCGGACCGTCACCACGTCCGAGGTCCGCCGCGACCCGCTGCTCGGCGACTCGGTCGCCGTCGCCTCCCACCGCCAGGGCCGCACGTATCACCCGCCCGCCGACCAGTGCCCCCTGTGCCCGTCCGCGGGCGAGCGGCTGAGCGAGATCCCCGACTCGTCGTACGACGTGGTGGTCTTCGAGAACCGTTTCCCCTCGCTGGCCGGCGACTCCGGCCGCTGCGAGGTCGTCTGCTTCACCTCCGACCACAGCGCCGCGTTCGCCGATCTGAGCGAGGAGCAGGCCCGGCTCGTCCTGGACGCCTGGACGGACCGCACCTCGGAGCTGTCCCATCTGCCCTCCGTCGAACAGGTCTTCTGCTTCGAGAACCGCGGCGCCGAGATCGGTGTGACGCTCGGTCACCCGCACGGGCAGATCTACGCCTACCCGTTCACCACCCCCCGCACCGCCCTGATGCTCCGTTCGCTCGCCGCCCACAAGGAGGCGACCGGCGGGGAGAACCTGTTCGACGCCGTCGTGGCGGAGGAGCTGGCCGGTGAGCGGGTCGTCCTGGAGGGCGAGCACTGGGTCGCCTTCGTGCCGTACGCGGCGCACTGGCCGTACGAGGTGCACCTCTACCCCAAGCGGCGCGTGCCCGACCTGCTCGGCCTCGACGAGGCGGCGCGCACAGAGTTTCCCCAGGTCTATCTGGAACTGTTGAGGCGCTTCGACCGGATCTTCGGGGAGGGTGAGCCCCCGACGCCGTACATCGCGGCCTGGCACCAGGCCCCGTTCGGCCAGCTGGAGGACTTCGACGGTGTGACGCGGGACGACTTCGCGCTGCACCTGGAGCTTTTCACTATTCGCCGTACGTCCGGCAAGCTGAAGTTCCTCGCGGGCTCCGAGTCCGGCATGAACGTGTTCATCAACGACGTGCCCCCGGAGCGCGCGGCCGAGCGACTGCGAGAGGTAGCGAGTTCATGAGCGGGAAGTACCTGGTGACAGGTGGTGCGGGATACGTCGGCAGTGTCGTCGCCCAGCATCTGGTGGAGGTCGGGCACGAGGTCGTCGTCCTCGACAATCTGTCGACCGGCTTCCGCGAGGGTGTGCCGGCCGGCGCCTCGTTCGTCGAGGGCGACATCCGCGACGCCGCCAAGTGGCTGGACTCCTCCTACGACGGCGTCCTGCACTTCGCCGCCTTCTCCCAGGTCGGCGAGTCCGTCGTGAAGCCCGAGAAGTACTGGGACAACAACGTCGGCGGCACCATGGCCCTGCTGGAGGCCATGCGGGGCGCGGGCGTGCGCCGGCTCGTCTTCTCCTCCACGGCCGCCACCTACGGCGAGCCGGACGAGGTGCCGATCGTCGAGACCGCGCCGACGAGGCCCACCAACCCGTACGGCGCCTCCAAGCTCGCCGTCGACCACATGATCACCGGCGAGGCGGCGGCCCACGGGCTGGGCGCGGTCTCCCTGCGCTACTTCAACGTCGCCGGCGCGTACGGACAGTACGGCGAGCGGCACGACCCGGAGTCGCACCTGATCCCGCTGGTCCTCCAGGTCGCCCAGGGCAGGCGCGACGCGATCTCCGTCTACGGCGACGACTACCCGACGCCGGACGGCACCTGCGTGCGCGACTACATCCACGTCGCCGACCTCGCCGAGGCCCATCTGCTCGCCCTGGACGCGGCCGTCCCCGGCGAGCACCTCATCTGCAACCTGGGCAACGGCAACGGCTTCTCCGTCCGCGAGGTCGTCGAGACCGTCCGCCGGGTCACGGGCCACCCGATCCCCGAGATCACCGCCCCCCGCCGCGGCGGCGACCCGGCCACGCTGGTGGCCTCGGCCGGCACCGCCCGCGAGAAGCTGGGCTGGAACCCGTCCCGCGCGGACCTCGCGGGGATCGTCGCCGACGCGTGGGAGTTCGCGCAGCGGCACGCGAAGTAGACCTGCGGTACCTGGAGAGCACGGAAGGGCGAGGGGACAGGGCATGAGCGAGGCTGTCGCGCGGACGGTCGGCGAGCGGTTCCGGGAGCTGTACGGCACACAGGCGCAGGGGGTGTGGGCGGCGCCGGGCCGGGTCAACCTCATCGGCGAGCACACCGACTACAACGACGGCTTCGTCATGCCGTTCGCCCTGCCCCACACCGCGGTCGCCGCGGTCTCCCGGCGCGACGACGGCGTCCTGCGCCTGCACTCGGCGGACATCGACGCCGGCCCCGTCGAGCTGCGCGTCGCCGACCTGATCCCCGAGGCGGACCGGTCCTGGACCGCGTACCCCTCGGGCGTCGTCTGGGCGCTGCGCGAGGCCGGGCACGAGATCACCGGCGCCGACATCCACCTGGCCTCCACGGTCCCGTCCGGGGCGGGCCTGTCCTCGTCGGCGGCCCTGGAGGTCGTCGTCGCCCTCGCCCTGAACGACCTGTACGCGCTCGGCCTGCGCGGCTGGCAGCTGGCCCGCCTGTGCCAGCGCGCCGAGAACGTCTACGTCGGAGCGCCGGTCGGCATCATGGACCAGACGGCGTCCGCGTGCTGCGAGGCCGGACACGCCCTCTTCCTCGACACCCGAGACCTCTCCCAGCGCCAGATCCCCTTCGACCTGGCCGCCGAGGGCATGCGCCTGCTCGTCGTGGACACGCGGGTCAAGCACAGCCACAGCGAGGGCGAGTACGGCAAGCGCCGCGCCGGCTGCGAGAAGGGCGCCGCCCTGCTGGGCGTCGACGCGCTGCGGGACGTGCCGTACGCGGAACTGGACGCGGCGCTGGAGCGGCTGGCCGACGACGAGGAGGTGCTGCGCCTCGTCCGTCACGTGGTGACGGAGGACGCGCGGGTGGAGCGGGTGGTGTCGCTGCTGGAGTCCGGCGACACCCGCGCCATCGGCCCGGTCCTGGTCGAGGGCCACGTCTCGCTGCGGGACGACTTCCGCATCTCCTGCCCCGAGCTGGACCTGGTCGTGGACACGGCTCTGGAGGCCGGCGCCCTGGGCGCGCGGATGACCGGCGGCGGCTTCGGCGGCTCGGCGATCGTGCTGGTGGAGACGGCGGACGTGGACGGCGTCACCAAGGCGGTCGAGGAGGCCTTCGCCGCGGCCGGATTCACCGCCCCCCGGGTCTTCGAGGCGGTGCCCGCGGCGGGCGCGCGGCGGCTCAGCCCAGCCGTTTGACCAGCGTGTACTCGGTGATCCCCGGCGGATAGTCGGGGATCACGCACACCACCTCGTAGCCCCGCCCGCGGTAGAAGCCCGGTGCCTGGAAGTCCCAGGTCTCCACGCGGGCCGCCGCGCAGCCCCGTTCGTCGCGGGCCGCCCGTTCCGCCTCGGCCAGCAGCGCGCCGCCAAGGCCCGCGCCCCGGCAGCGGTCGTCCACCCACAGATAGGTCACGTGCAGCCAGGTCGCCCAGGTGTGTCCGACCAGGCCCCCCGCGAGACCGCCCCCGTCGTCCAGGGCCCAGACGTGCAGGGGGAATTCGCGTTCGTGAGGGGTGCCGCGCAGGGAACGCAGGACCGAGGACGCGGCCGTGTTCGTCTCCCGCAGGCGGATGCGCAGCAGATCGCGCCGTGCTTTGTCGACTTCTGTCACAAGACGAAACATGCGGCTCACCATAAACGCGCCCGGCTGTCAGTTCTGCAAATAGCCTTCCGCTCCCGGCGCCCGCCCGTACTCTGATGCACAGCGCCGGTGGGGGCCGGTGCCGATCAGGGGGCGAGACAGCCGGGTACGCGGCCCGGGACGGGGGTAGCGGTGAGGGCACGGCGGCGGCCGTGCGGCCGCGGCGACCCGTCCCCCGGTGCCGAACGCGAAGACGGACACGGGGGGTTCTGGGCTCCGTGCCCGCGCCGGTGTCGTCCTTCGGCGACGTATCCCCTGCTCCTCGGGAGCCTGGGGAAGGGGGTTCCGTGGTTCGCATCCGAGTCCTGGTCGTCGACGACCACCGCATCTTCGCCGAGTCGCTCGCGGCCGCCCTGGCCGCCGAGCCGGACGTCGACGTCTCCGCGGCCGGCAGCGGTCCGGCCGCGCTGCGCTGTCTGGAGCGTGCCGCGGCCGAGGGGCGGCGCTTCGACGTGCTGCTCGTCGACGCCGACCTGGGCGGCCATGTGCCCGGCGCCCGGCCGGCCGTGCCCGTGCGCGACGGCAACGAGGAGGGGCTGGTGGACGGGATCTCGCTGGTCACCGGGGTGCGGTCGGCGCAGCCCGGGGTGCGGATCGTCGTCCTCGCCGAGAAGGACGACCCTCGGAGGGCCGCCCTGGCGCTGGGTGCCGGGGCGTGCGGGTGGGTCGCCAAGGACTGTTCGCTGTCGCGGCTGCTCAGCGTCATCCGGGGGGTGCTGCGCGACGAGACGCATCTGCCGCCCGCGCTGCTCACCGGCGTCCTGCGCGAGCTGACCGCCGCCCGCAAGCACCGCACCGAGAGCGAACGGCTGGTGGAGTCGCTGACCCCGCGCGAGCGGGAGGTGCTGCGCTGCATGGTCGCGGGCCTCGGCCGCAAGGCCGTCGCCGAGCGGCTGTACCTGTCCCCGCACACGGTGCGCACCCATATGCAGAACGTGCTGGGCAAGCTGGGCGTCCACTCCACCCTCGCCGCGGTCGCGCTGGCGCGGCGGGCCGGGGTGGGGCCGGCGGACCTGGGGAGGCCCTCAGCCGGGGATGTTGTCGAACGGGGCGGTCAGCTGGCGTAGCAGCGCGGCCAGTTCGCTGCGCTGGGCGCGGGAGAGCTCGGCCAGGATCGCGCGCTCCTGCTCCAGGAGCCCGGCGAGGGCCTGGTCGGCGCGGTCGCGGCCCTCGTCGGTGAGCCGGACCAGCACGCCGCGCCGGTCGCTGGGGTCGGGCAGGCGCTCCACCAGGCCCTTCTTGGCGAGGCGGTCGATGCGGTTGGTCATCGTGCCGGAGGTGACCAGGGTCTGCGTGAGCAACTGGCCGGGGGAGAGCTGGTACGGGGTGCCCGCGCGGCGCAGCGCCGTCAGGACGTCGAATTCCCACGGCTCCAGTTGGTGTTCGGAGAAGGCCAGCCGACGTGCGCGGTCCAGGTGCCGCGCGAGCCTGCTCACCCGGCTCAGCACCTCGAGCGGTTCCACGTCGAGGTCCGGGCGCTCCCGGCGCCACGCTGCGACCAGCCGATCGACCTCGTCCTCCATGACGATCAGTGTAGTGGTTGTGTCGATGTGAAGTCTCTTGATGTCGACTGTCTTGACGTCGAGAGAGTTATGGGGTGACGCTGGGTACCCGACCGCCCGTCCGGCTCCTTCCTGGAGGCATCATGCCCGCGCCCGCCTGGGACCCCGCCCAGTACCTGCGCCACGCCGGCCACCGCGCCCGCCCCTTCACCGACCTCCTGGCGCGGATTCCCGCCCTCCCCACCGAGCCGCCCCGCGTCGCCGACCTCGGCTGCGGTCCCGGCAACGTCACCACCCTGCTCGCGGACCGCTGGCCCGCCGCCCGCATCACCGGGTACGACAACTCCGCCGAGATGCTCGCGCGGGCCGCGGAGTACGCCGGTCCCACCCCGGGCGGCGGCCGCCTCGACTTCGCCCCCGCCGACGCCCGCACCTGGACGCCGGCCGAGCCGCACGACCTGATCGTCAGCAACGCCACGCTCCAGTGGGTCCCCGGCCACGCGGAACGCCTCGCCGACTGGATCGCCGCCCTGAAGCCCGGCGGCACCCTCGCCTTCCAGGTCCCCGGCAACTTCGACGCCCCCAGCCACCGCCTGATGCGTGACCTCGCCGACTCCCCACGCTGGCGCGACCGCCTCGCCGGCACCCTGCGCCACGGCGACGCCGTCCTCGCCCCGGAGGCGTACCTGGAGCGGCTGACCGGCCTCGGCTGCGCGGCGGACGTCTGGGAGACGACGTACCTGCACCTGCTGACGGGCGACGACCCCGTCCTCGACTGGATCAAGGGCACCGGCCTGCGCCCCGTCCTCACGGCCCTCGCCGACGACCCGGAGGCCCGGGACGCCTTCACCGAGGAGTACCGCATCGCCCTCCGCGAGGCCTACCCGGCGGGCCCCCACGGCACCCCGTTCCCGTTCCGCCGCATCTTCGCGGTGGCGACGAAGGGGGCGTGACCCGTGATCGCCGCGCTCGACCACGTCCAGCTCGCCGCCCCGCCCGGCTCCGAGGACGCCCTGCGGGCCTACTACGCGGGCGTCCTCGGCATGACCGAGATCCCCAAGCCGCCGGCCCTCGCGGCGCGCGGCGGCTGCTGGTTCCGGGCCGGCACCGTCCAGCTCCACCTGGGCATCGAGGCGGACTTCCGGCCCGCGAAGAAGGCCCACCCGGGCCTGCGGGTCACGGGGATCGACACGTACGGCGCCCGGCTGACGGCCCACGGGGCGCCCGTCACCTGGGACAACACCCTCCCGGGCCACCGGCGCCTCTACTCCGAGGACCCGGCCGGCAACCGCCTGGAACTCCTGGAAGCGACCGGCTGACGGCCGGTGACCGCGGTCACCGGCCCAGCCTGCGCCGGACCTCCTCATGGGGAATGCCGTCTCCGAGCGTTCCCGCGGCCCTCCGTCGCCGGTAGTCGGCGACGGCCAGGGAGTCCTCCAGGTCCTCGATCACCTGCGGGGCGACGAGAAGTGCGGCCACCCGGCCCTCGTCGGTGAGCGCGACAGCCCCGCCCTCGGCGGCCACCTGGCGGACCAGGTCCTCCAGCCGGGAAGCGGCCTCGTGAATCTCGATCCGGGTCACAAGCACACGATCCCACCCGGATGTCCCGGTCGTCCCGGGTTCAGCTCTTCCGGTGCCCGATCAGCCGTGGCTTCGGTTCCAGGCCGTCCAGGCCGTGCCAGGCCAGGTTGACCAGGTGGGCCGCGACCTCCGCCTTCTTCGGGCGGCGTACGTCCAGCCACCACTGGCCGGTCAGCGCCACCATGCCGACCAGCGCCTGCGCGTACAGCGGGGCCAGCTTGGCGTCGAAGCCGCGGTTCTTGAACTCGCGGCCCAGGATGTCCTCCACCTGGGTGGCGATGTCGGAGATCAGGGAGGCGAAGGAGCCCGTCGACTGCGGGATGGGGGAGTCACGGACCAGGATGCGGAACCCGTCCGTGTACTCCTCGATGTAGTCGAGGAGCGCGAACGCCGCCTGCTCGCACAGTTCGCGGGGGTGGCCGGCCGTCAGGGAGCTGGTCACCATGTCCAGCAGGCGGCGCATCTCGCGGTCCACCACCACCGCGTACAGGCCCTCCTTGCCGCCGAAGTGCTCGTACACCACCGGCTTGGACACCCCGGCCTTCGCCGCGATCTCCTCCACCGACGTGCCCTCGAAGCCCTTCTCGGCGAAGAGGGTGCGACCGATCTCCAGCAGTTGCTGGCGACGCTCGGCACCGGTCATCCGGGTACGGCGCGCACGCCGTGGCTTGTCATTGCTGGGAGTGCTGGAGTCGGTCGCCACAGCGACCATCATGCCGCCTCGACGGTTTCCTTCCGGCGGCGGGAGCCGCCTTGATCCGTGTTGCGGCGCGAATCGATACGCGAGCGTGACGGCCACCGCACGTCGTACGCCCAGCCGAACGCCTCGAACCAGCGGATGAGACGGGCGCTGGAGTCGATCTGCCCGCGCATCACCCCGTGCCGCGCCGACGTCGGGTCGGCGTGGTGCAGGTTGTGCCAGGACTCACCGCAGGACAGGATCGCCAGCCACCACACGTTGCCCGAGCGGTCCCGCGACTTGAACGGGCGCTTGCCGACCGCATGGCAGATCGAGTTGATCGACCACGTCACGTGGTGCAGCAACGCCACCCGGACGAGCGACCCCCAGAAGAACCCGGTGACCGCACCCCACCAGGACATCGTGACCAGCCCGCCGATCAGCGCCGGCAGCGCCAGCGACACCGCCGTCCACAGCACGAACTGGCGGGAGATCGCCCGCAGTGCCGGGTCCTTGATCAGATCCGGCGCGTACTTCTCCTGCGACGTCTGCTCCTCGTCGAACATCCAGGCGATGTGCGCCCACCACAGGCCCTTCATCAGGGCCGGGACCGTCTCGCCGTACCGCCACGGCGAATGCGGGTCGCCCTCGGCGTCGGAGAACTTGTGGTGCTTGCGGTGGTCGGCGACCCAGCGGACCAGCGGCCCCTCGACCGCCATCGAGCCCGCGATCGCCAGCGCGATCTTCAGCGGCCGCTTCGCCTTGAACGAACCGTGGGTGAAGTGCCGGTGGAAACCGATCGTGATGCCGTGGCAGCCCAGGAAGTAGAAGAAGACCAGCAGCCCCAGGTCCAGCCAGCTCACCCCCCACCCCCACGCCAGCGGCACCGCCGCGACCAGGGCGAGGAAGGGGACGGTGATGAACAGCAGCAGAGTGATCTGCTCGACCGAGCGCTTCTGCTCACCGCCCAGCGTGGCGGAGCCCGCCGACTCGTCGTCGGGGGCCTTCGGAGCGTCTGGGATCACATCGGAACTCATGGTCATGCGCGTCCTTGGGGGGTCGAGGGTGGTGGTCGGCACCGGACCGCGGAAACACGACGCGGAAACACGCACAGTTTCCTACGGTTCCGTAACCTACGGCGACGTAAGTATGGCAGCGCGTCGTCCCGCGGCAAGAGCCCCAGAGCCTGCGCGTCCCGGTCGACACCTATCCTGGAGAGCGGTCGGACAGCGCGGTCCGCTCAGATTTCTTCCCGGACGTCCGGCCCCGTAAGCGGCGCCCGCCGCGCGAGACGCCGTCCGGGTTCCCTCCCAGACGAGCTTCAACACTGCAAGGAGCCGCACCTGTGAGCAGTGCCGACGACCAGACTGTGTCCCAGGCGACCACCAGCACCGAACTGCGGGCCGACATCCGCCGACTGGGCGACCTCCTCGGGGAGACCCTCGTCCGGCAGGAGGGCCCCGAACTGCTGGACCTCGTCGAGAAGGTACGCCGCCTCACCCGAGAGGACGGCGAGGCCGCCGCGGAACTGCTGCGCGGTACCGAACTGCAGACCGCGGCCAAGCTGGTCCGCGCCTTCTCCACGTACTTCCACCTCGCCAACGTCACCGAGCAGGTCCACCGCGGCCGCGAACTGCGCGCCCGCCGCTCCGCCGAGGGCGGACTGCTCGCCCGCACGGCCGACCGCCTCAAGGACGCCGACCCCGAGCACCTGCGCGACACGGTCCGCAACCTCAACGTGCGCCCCGTCTTCACCGCGCACCCCACCGAGGCCGCCCGCCGCTCCGTCCTCAACAAGCTGCGCCGCATCGCCGCACTCCTCGACACCCCCGTCATCGAGTCCGACCGGCGCCGCCTCGACACCCGCCTCGCCGAGAACATCGACCTCGTGTGGCAGACCGACGAACTCCGCGTCGTCCGCCCCGAGCCCGCCGACGAGGCCCGCAACGCCATCTACTACCTGGACGAACTCCACGCCGGCGCCGTCGGCGACGTCCTGGAGGACCTGACAGCCGAGCTGGAGCGCGCCGGGGTCAAGCTCCCCGACGACACCCGCCCCCTCACCTTCGGCACCTGGATCGGCGGCGACCGCGACGGCAACCCCAACGTCACCCCCCAGGTCACCTGGGACGTCCTCATCCTCCAGCACGAGCACGGCATCAACGACGCCCTGGAGATGGTCGACGAGCTGCGCGGCTTCCTGTCCAACTCCATCCGCTACACCGGGGCGACGGAGGAACTCCTCACCTCCCTCCAGGCCGACCTCGACCGGCTCCCCGAGATCAGCCCCCGCTACAAGCGCCTCAACGCCGAGGAGCCCTACCGGCTCAAGGCCACCTGCATCCGGCAGAAGCTGGAGAACACCAAGGAGCGCCTCGCCAAGGGCACCCCCCACCAGGACGGCCACGACTACCTCGGCACCGCCGAACTCCTCGCCGACCTGCGCATCCTCCAGACCTCCCTGCGCGAGCACCGCGGCGGCCTCTTCGCCGACGGCCGGCTCGCCCGCACCATCCGCACCCTGGCCGCCTTCGGCCTCCAGCTCGCCACCATGGACGTCCGCGAGCACGCCGACGCCCACCACCACGCCCTCGGCCAGCTCTTCGACCGGCTCGGCGAGGAGTCCTGGCGCTACGCCGACATGCCCCGCGAGTACCGCACCAAGCTCCTCGCCAAGGAGCTGCGCTCGCGCCGGCCGCTGGCCCCGACCCCCGCCCCGGTGGACGCCGCCGGCGAGAAGACCCTCGGCGTCTTCCAGACCGTGCGCCGCGCCCTGGAGGTCTTCGGCCCCGAGGTCATCGAGTCCTACATCATCTCCATGTGCCAGGGTGCCGACGACGTCTTCGCCGCCGCCGTCCTCGCCCGCGAGGCCGGCCTCATCGACCTGCACGCCGGCTGGGCCAGGATCGGCATCGTGCCGCTCCTGGAGACCACCGACGAGCTCAAGGCCGCCGACACCATCCTGGAGGACCTCCTCGCCGACCCCTCCTACCGGCGCCTGGTCGCCCTGCGCGGCGACGTCCAGGAGGTCATGCTCGGCTACTCCGACTCCTCCAAGTTCGGCGGCATCACCACCAGCCAGTGGGAGATCCACCGCGCCCAGCGCCGCCTGCGCGACGTCGCCCACCGCTACGGGGTGCGGCTGCGCCTCTTCCACGGCCGCGGCGGCACCGTCGGCCGGGGCGGCGGCCCCACCCACGACGCCATCCTCGCCCAGCCCTGGGGCACCCTGGAGGGCGAGATCAAGGTGACCGAGCAGGGCGAGGTCATCTCCGACAAGTACCTCATCCCGGCCCTGGCCCGCGAGAACCTGGAACTGACGGTCGCCGCCACCCTCCAGGCCTCCGCCCTGCACACCGCGCCCCGCCAGTCCGACGAGGCCCTCGCCCGCTGGGACGCCGCGATGGACGTCGTCTCCGAGGCCGCCCACCAGGCCTACCGCAAGCTGGTCGAGGACCCCGACCTGCCGACGTACTTCCTGGCCTCCACGCCGGTCGACCAGCTGGCCGACCTGCACCTGGGCTCGCGGCCCTCCCGCCGCCCCGGCTCGGGCGTCTCGCTCGACGGCCTGCGCGCCATCCCGTGGGTCTTCGGCTGGACCCAGTCCCGGCAGATCGTCCCCGGCTGGTACGGCGTCGGCTCCGGCCTCAAGGCACTGCGCGAAGCCGGCCTGGACACCGTCCTGGACGAGATGCACCAGCAGTGGCACTTCTTCCGGAACTTCATCTCCAACGTCGAGATGACCCTCGCCAAGACCGACCTGCGCATCGCCCAGCACTACGTCGACACCCTCGTCCCCGACGAGCTCAAGCACGTCTTCGACGCCATCAAGGCCGAGCACGAGCTGACCGTCGCCGAGGTCCTCAAGGTCACCGGCGAAAACGAACTCCTCGACGCCGACCCCGTCCTCCAGCAGACGTTCGCCATCCGCGACGCCTACCTGGACCCGATCTCCTACCTCCAGGTCGCCCTCCTCGGACGCCAGCGCGAAGCGGCCGCCGCCGGCGAGGAAGTCGACCCCCTGCTCGCCCGCGCCCTGCTGCTCACCGTCAACGGCGTCGCCGCCGGCCTGCGCAACACCGGCTGACACCCCGACACCCGCGAACGGCGGTGCCCCCGCGCTCACCACGAGCACGGGGGCACCGCCGTATCCACGTCACACGACTACAAGCACCGCCGTCCGCACGTCACACCACCAAGAACGCCGCCGTCAGCAGGCCCACTCCGGACGCGGCCATGACCCACGCCGCCCGGGTGCGCCGCAGCCCGCCCGCCACCACCACCGACGCCAGCAGCAGCGCACCGCCGAGCGGCACCCACGCGTACAGCACCCCCGCCGGACCCGACCGCACCACGTCGTCGCTGCCCGGCTTCACCACCACCGTGTACGTCCGACCCTTCGACACGGCCACCGAGTCCTCGATCACGACGCTCTCCCGCGCCCGCGACCCCGCCGACACCGGCGCGTACGGCCCGCTGCACGAACCGCCCCCGCACCGCGTCACCTCGACCGTGCCCTGCTCACGCCCCTTGGTCAGCATCACGTGCTGCGCCGTCCCCCACGACGCCCACACCCCCGCGATCAGGATCAGCGCGGCGACCGTGCCCATCGCCGCGACCCGGCCGAACCGCAGCGCGGCATGCGAGGCGCGCGAGGCCTGACGGGCACGGGCAGCGGCGACAGGGGAGGCGGCTGAGGCAGGCATGGCCGGGATCATTGGCCATGCCTGTGCGGTCGGTCAACTCACCCGGGCGGCAATCCCCGACAAGTCACGAGTTGTACGTGCCCTGCGCCCGCTCAAGACCGTCGATCACCAGACACTCCACCGCGTCCGCCGCACGGTCCACGAAGTAGTCCAGCTCCTTGCGCTCCGCCGACGAGAAGTCCTTCAGCACGAAGTCCGCCACCGGCATCCGCCCCGGCGGCCGGCCGATCCCGAACCGCACCCGGTGGTAGTCCGCACCCAGCGACTTCGTGATCGACTTCAGCCCGTTGTGCCCGTTGTCCCCGCCGCCCAGCTTCAGCCGCAGCACCCCGTAGTCGATGTCCAGCTCGTCGTGGACCGCCACGATGTTGCCCACCGGCACCTTGTAGAAGTCCCGCAGCACCGTCACCGGACCGCCCGACACGTTCATGAACGACATCGGCTTCGCCAGGATCACCCGCCGGTTCCCCGGACCCGGAGGACCGATCCGCCCCTCCACCACCTGCGCCTGCGCCTTGCCGTGCCGCTTGAACCGCGCCCCGATCCGCTCGGCCAGCAGATCCACCACCATGAAACCGACGTTGTGCCGGTTCGCGGCGTACTCGGGGCCCGGATTGCCGAGACCGGCCACCAGCCAGGGCGCACCCGCGTCCGTCGTCACGTCCATGTCTCCTTGTCTGCCCGTCCGTCCACACATACACGTCGGCCGCTGCCCCGCACGGGAACAGCGGCCGACCAGTCATTGACCGTGACGGACGATCAGGCCTCGGCGGCCTCTTCGCCCTCACCCTCGCCCTCGGCGGAGGGCTCCTCGGCCTGCGCGGCCAGGACCTGGAGCACCACGGCGTCGTCCTCGACGGCCAGCTTCACACCGGACGGCAGCTTGATGTCCTTGGCCAGGACGGAGGCGCCGGCCTCCAGGCCCTCCACGGAGACGGTGACCGACTCGGGGATGTGCGTGGCCTCGGCCTCGACCGGCAGCGCGGCCAGCACGTGCTCCAGCAGGTTGCCGCCCGGGGCCAGCTCGCCCTCGGCCTGCACCGGGATCTCGACGGTCACGGTCTCGCCGCGCTTCACCAGCTGAAGGTCGACGTGCTCCAGGAAGCCCTTGATCGGGTCACGCTGGACCGACTTCGGGATCGCCAGCTCGTTCGTCTTGCCGTCGATGTCCAGCGCGATCAGCACGTTCGGCGTACGCAGCGCCAGCAGCAGCTCGTGGCCCGGCAGGGTCAGGTGCACCGGGTCGGAACCGTGACCGTACAGAACACCGGGAACCTTGTTGTCACGGCGGATGCGACGCGCGGCACCCTTGCCGAACTCGTTGCGCGACTCGGCGGCGAGCTTCACCTCGGACATGATCACTCCTCGTAGAGCTAGAAACGGACGTGGTCACCCGGCCACGAACGGCCTGCTACGAAGAGCGCGTCGATAACGGACAGCCACACCCGTGAGAACACGAGTAAGGCCTCCCTCGCCGAGCAACTTCAGCAGTCTACTCGGAGAGGAAGGCCGTCCCCAAAACGATCTCTACTGCTCGTCGAACAGGCTCGTCACCGAACCGTCCTCGAACACCTCACGCACCGCACGCGCGATCGTCGGCGCGATCGACAGCACCGTGATCTTGTCCAGCTCCAGCTCGCTCGGCGTCGGCAGCGTGTTCGTGAACACGAACTCGCTCACCTTCGAGTTCTTCAGCCGGTCCGCCGCCGGACCCGACAGCACACCGTGCGTCGCCGTCACGATGACGTCCTCCGCACCGTGCGCGAACAGCGCGTCCGCCGCGGCGCAGATCGTGCCACCCGTGTCGATCATGTCGTCGACCAGGACACAGATCCGGCCCTTCACATCACCGACGACCTCGTGCACCGTGACCTGGTTCGCCACGTCCTTGTCCCGGCGCTTGTGCACGATCGCCAGCGGCGCGCCCAGACGGTCGCACCAGCGGTCCGCCACCCGCACCCGGCCCGCGTCCGGAGACACCACCGTCAGCTTCGAACGGTCCACCTTCGCACCCACGTAGTCCGCCAGCAGCGGCAGCGCGAACAGGTGGTCCACCGGGCCGTCGAAGAAGCCCTGGATCTGGTCCGTGTGCAGATCCACGGCGAGGATCCGGTCCGCACCCGCCGTCTTCATCAGGTCCGCGATCAGACGCGCCGAGATCGGTTCACGTCCCCGGTGCTTCTTGTCCTGCCGCGCGTAACCGTAGAACGGCACGATGACGGTGATGGAGCGGGCCGACGCGCGCTTCAGCGCGTCGATCATGATCAGCTGCTCCATGATCCACTTGTTGATCGGAGCCGTGTGGCTCTGGATCAGAAAGCAGTCCGCACCTCGCGCCGACTCCTGATAACGCACATAGATCTCGCCGTTCGCGAAGTCGAAGGCCTTCGTCGGGACGACCCCGACACCCAGCTCGTGGGCGACCTCCTCGGCAAGCTCGGGGTGGGCGCGGCCGGAGAAGAACATCATCTTCTTCTCGCCGGTCGTCTTGATCCCGGTCACAGCACTTTCTCCTCAGAGGTTTCGCAGCTGAACGTCAGGAACGCTCTCCCGGCTGGGTGCGGGAGGCGTCTCAGCTGGTGGGGTGCGGATGTGCACTTATCACGGTACGCCGTGTTCGACGCGCCGGTTTCCGGTCAGCCCTCGCCACCGGACTCCCGGGACACCGCCTCGGCCGCCTTCGCCGCCGCGCTCCCCGGACGCTTACGGGCCACCCAACCCTCGATATTCCGCTGCTGACCGCGGGCCACGGCCAGCGAACCGGCCGGCACGTCCTTCGTGATCACCGAGCCGGCGGCCGTGTAGGCGCCGTCCCCGACCGTGACAGGAGCCACAAACATGTTGTCCGAGCCCGTCTTGCAGTGCGAGCCGATCGTCGTGTGGTGCTTGTTCTCACCGTCGTAGTTCACGAACACGCTCGCCGCACCGATGTTGGTGTACTCACCGATCGTCGCGTCACCCACGTACGACAGGTGCGGGACCTTCGTGCCCTCGCCGATCGAGGAGTTCTTCGTCTCCACGTACGTGCCGATCTTGGCCTTCAGGCCGAGCCGCGTACCGGGACGCAGATACGCGTACGGACCCACCGTCGCCTCCGGGCCGACGTCGGCACCCAGCGCCACCGTGTTGTCCACCCGCGCGCCCGCGCCGACCCGGGTGTCGGTCAGCCGCGAGTTCGGCCCGACCTCCGCGCCCGTGGCGAGATGCGTGGCGCCCTGGAGCTGCGTACCGGGGTGGACGGTCACGTCCTGCTCGAAGGTGACGGTCACGTCGACCCACGTCGTCGCCGGGTCGACCACCGTCACGCCGGCCAGCATCGCCCGGGTCAGCAGCCGGTCGTTGAGGATCCGGCGGGCCTCGGAGAGCTGCACGCGGTTGTTGATGCCCGCGATCTCCCGGTGGTCCCCGGCCACGGACGCGCCGACCCGGTGACCGGCCTCGCGCAGGATGCCGAGCACGTCGGTGAGGTACTCCTCGCCCTGGCTGTTGTCCGTCCGCACCTTGCCCAGCGCGTCCGCGAGGAGCTGCCCGTCGAAGGCGAAGACACCCGAGTTGATCTCACGGATCGCCCGCTGCGACTCCGAGGCGTCCTTGTGCTCCACGATCGCGGTGACGGCACCGGAGGCCCCGTCCCGCACGATCCGGCCGTACCCCGTCGCGTCCGGCACCTCGGCCGTCAGCACCGTCACGGCGTTGCCGTCGGCGGAGTGGGTCGCGGCGAGGGCGCTCAGCGTCTCGCCGGTCAGCAGCGGGGTGTCACCGCAGACGACCACGACCGTGCCGTCCACGCCACCGCCGAGGGCCTCCAGCCCCATCCGCACGGCGTGCCCGGTGCCGTTCTGCTGCTCCTGCACGGCGGTACGGACGCCGGGGGCGACCTCGGTGAGGTGCGCGGTGACCTTCTCGCGGGCGTGACCCACGACGACGACCAGGTTCTCGGGCTCCAGCTCACCGGCGGCGGCGAGCACATGACCGACGAGGGAACGTCCGCACAGCTCGTGCAGGACCTTGGGGGTGGCCGACTTCATACGGGTGCCCTCACCCGCTGCGAGAACGACGACGGCTGCCGGGCGAATGGCGCTCACGGAATGCCCTTCGGCTTTGAGGGGGTGGGGGTGGACACCCGCAGGATACCGGGGCGGTTTGTGGGGGGCATGAGTGCGGGCCCCGCCAGGGTGGTCGGGGCCCGTTCAGTGCTCGCGCGGTGGCTCCCCCGCAAGGATTCGAACCTTGTCCTGCTGGTACCAAAAACCAGTGTGCTGCCAGTTACACCACGGGGGACGGCGCCTCAGACCTTACCGGAGACGCGCTCGCGCGTAACTCACGATGCCGCCGCCCGAATACACGCCTCCTGCACAGGGCTCCGGGCTCCCCGCGGGGACGAGGGATATCGCGTCGTATCGCTTGGTGAAAGTCGACGGAAAAGGGGCGGGGGGCGCCCGTAGGGTGGTGGGTATGACCATGACGGGGGAAGACCAGGTACGGGCTCGGGGTGGGCCCTGGTGGTGGGACCGGCGGCGCGGTGCGGTGCTCGATGTGAGTCTCGGGGCCGTGTCCGCGCTGGAGTGCGCGGCGGAGGGGATCCCGTTCGCCAGGGATGCCGGGATTCCGTGGGCGGTGGGGATCGTCTTCGGGCTGCTGGCCGGTTCGGTGCTGGTGGTGCGGCGCAAGTGGCCCGTCGCGGTGGTGCTGGTGGCGATCGCCGTCACGCCGGCGCAGATGGGCTTCCTGATGGGCGTCGTCGGCCTGTACACGCTGGCGGCGTCCGAGCTGCCGCGGCGGATCATCGGGTCGCTGGCCGGGATGTCGCTGCTCGGCACGCTGATCGTGACGTTCGTGCGGGTGCGGCAGGACATGGCGCACGGGGACATGGACATCGGCGACTGGTTCATTCCGTTCGCGGCGATCGCCACGTCCCTGGGCGTGACCGCTCCTCCGGTGCTGCTGGGCCTGTACGTGGGGGCGCGGCGGCGGCTGATGGAGAGTCTGCGGGAGCGGGCGGACAGCCTGGAGCGGGAGTTGCAGCTGCTCGCGGAGCGCGCGGAGGAGCGTGCGGAGTGGGCGCGGGGCGAGGAGCGGACGCGGATCGCGCGGGAGATGCACGACGTGGTCGCGCACCGGGTGAGCCTGATGGTGGTGCACGCCGCCGCGTTGCAGGCCGTCGCGCGCAAGGACCCGGAGAAGGCGGTGAAGAACGCCGCGCTGGTGGGGGACATGGGGCGGCAGGCGCTGACGGAGCTGCGAGAGATGCTCGGGGTGCTGCGCGCCGGTGCGGACGGGGGGCGTGCGGAGCGGGCGGCGGTGCCGTTGGCGGCGGTGGGGGTGGCCGCGGCGGCGGCGGCCTCGCGGGCGGCGGAGGACGGTGAGCGTCCGGCGGAGGGGCCGGCTCTGTCGGAGCTGGAGGAGCTGGTCGGGCAGTCGACGGCGGCGGGGATGGTCGTGGCGTTGTCGGTGGAGGGGGAGGAGCGGCCGTATGCGCCGGAGGTGGAGTCGACGGCGTTCCGGGTGGTGCAGGAGGCGTTGACGAACGTCCACAAGCACGCGGCGGGTGCGAAGACGTATGTGCGTCTCGCGCACCGGGTGTCGGAGATCGCGATGCAGGTGGAGAACGAGCCGCCGCCGGAGGGTTCGTCGGCGTCGTCGGCGCGGTTGCCGTCGGGGGGCAACGGGCTGGTGGGGATGAAGGAGCGGGTGTCCGCTCTGGGGGGTGTGTTCGTGTCGGGGCCGACGGACGCCGGGGGTTTCCGGGTGTCGGCGGTGATTCCGGCGTCGTAGGCGGGGTGGCTTCAGCCCGTGGTGAGGCGGGTGGGCTGGGTGCCGGCGACGAGGGCGGCGAGGGCCTGGTCGATGTCGGGGCCGAGGTACCAGTCGCCGGTGTGGTCGAGGGCGTAGACGCGGCCTTCGGTGTCGATGGCGATGAGGGCCTGGCTGTCGGTCTCGGTGCCGAGGGGGCAGGTCTGGGTGCCGAGGGCGCGGCCGAGGTCGCCGAGGGTGCGGGCCAGGTGGAGGCCGTGCAGGGGGTCGAGGTGGAGGTCGGCGGGGGCGATCTGGCGGCCGGGCCCGGTGGGGGTGATGTGGAGGCCGCCGAATTCGGCCCAGGCCTCGACGGCGGCGGGGAAGACGGTGTGGCGGTGTCCGGCGGGCGAGGTGTGCTCGCGCAGGGTGTCGGCCCAGATCTCGGCCTGCTTGATGTCCCAGCGTCCGGGCTGCCAGCCGGCGTCGCGCAGGGCGGCGTCGACGGGGACGGGGAAGCGGGTGGTGGAGGTGCGGTCGGCGTGCATCTGCCCTTGGTTCGTGTCGGTGGGGTCGTCGGCGTGGGGCGGTCGGTCAGTCGGCGGCGGTGGGGTCGACGACGCGGACGCCGAAGTGGGCGCTGAGGGCGGTGCAGGCGCGGCAGGGCGTGGCGAAGCTGCCGTGGAGAGGGTCGCCGTCCTCGCGGATGCGGCGGGTGGTGAGTTTGGCGTGTTTGAGGGCTTTGCGGGCTTCGCCGTTGGTCATGGGTTTGCGGGCGGCGCGTCTGCTGCGGGCGGAGTCGGCGGTGGTGAGGTGCCGGGAGATGAGGATGGTCTCGGCGCAGCGGCCGGTGAAGCGGTCGCGCTGTCCGCTGGTGAGGGCGTCGAGGAAGTCCTGCACGAGGTGGTGCAGGACGGGGGGTGCGTCGGCGCGGGTGGCGGTGCCGGTGAGGGTGGTGCCGCGGACGGAGAGGGCGGCGGCGACGGTGGGGAGTATGCCGTCGCGGCGGTGGCGCAGGGTGGGGGCGTGGGGGGCCTCGGTGGCGCTCCAGCCGATGCGGGGGTCGCCGTTCCGGGGGTCGTCGGACCTGCCGGTGTGTGGTCCCGTCTGCGTCGCACTCATGATCGTTTTCCCCTCCTGGGCATCCCCCCGGAGGACACAGGGTGCCAAATCCCGGGGCGTGTGCGGAAGCTGGGGCGGGGTGACACGCCCGGGTATGGGCGTTCCGTCACGAGGGGGTGACGGCTGGTCACGGGTGGGGCGGGGGTGGTTGTGCGGGGCCGGTGACCGGTGTCGGCGTACCGCATAGGCTGTCGGCACCGCGTTCGCGTGCGGTGATGGAAGACAGTGCAGACAGACAGACGCCGCAGGGGGCTACCGCCATGACGACAGGTCGGCTCGGGCAGATCGCGCCGCCGAACGCGGCCTACGCCGGGCAGGTCGTGCATTTCCCGGATCCGGTGCGGGCGGCCCGTCACCCGAGAGGGGTACGGGTGGACGAGGGTGGTTACCCCGTTTTCACGCCGTACGCCCGTGCGGTCGCGGAGATCGCCGATCCGCCGGTGGGTTTCGGGGTCGACGAGCTGCGGCTGACGGACTACGTGTCGGCGAACGCGGCGTTGTCGGCGTCGGGGCACGAGCTGTGGGACACGATCCCGGCGGTGGCGACGCCGCACGGCTGGACGTGGCATCACGCGGCCGGGTCGCGGCGCATGGAGCTGGTGCCGGTCGAGGTGAAGGCGCTGCTGCGCCATCACGGCGGTATCGCGACGGCGGCGGTCGACCAGGACAAGCGGGGCACGCGGCCGTTGCAGGAGACGCGTCCGGCGCACTTCGGGCTGCCGAAGTCGGGCGTGGCGGTGACGGAGCAGCAGGTGCAGGGGGTCGAGGAGGACCTCGGGTACCGGCTGCCGGGCGCGTACCGGTCGTTCCTGAAGGCGGCGGGCGGCTGTGCGCCGGTGGGTACGGCGCTGGACGCGGAGCTGGGGCTGCTGGTGGACCAGCCGTTCTTCACGGTGCGTGAGGAGGCGGCGGTCAACGACCTGGTCTATGTCAACAAGTGTCTGCGGGACCATCTGACGAAGGACTATCTGTGCGTCGCGTTCGTCCAGGGCGGTCTGCTCGCGGTGAAGGTGAGGGGCGAGCGGGCCGGTTCGGTGTGGTTCTGCTCGTACGACGACGTGCGGGACGCGGATCCGTCGTGGGCGCCGGCGGAGCGGGTGGAGCGCCTGCTGCTGCCGTGCGGTGAGGACTTCGACGTGTTCCTGTCGCGGCTGGCGGGTTCGCCGCCGGAGTTGGAGACGGTGGCGAACCTGATGGTCGACGGTGGTTTCGCGCGTGCGGTGCCCGTGGTCTCGGCGCCGGTAGGGGAGTGAGCTGGCGATGGTGACGTTCGCGCAGGCGCAGGAGCGCGCGGAGGAGTGGATCAACGGCGAGCTGCCGGCGTACCAGCATCGTGAGGTGCGGGTGCGGGAGTTCGGTCTCGGGTTCGTGGTGTGGGCCGAGGACCGGGCGGACGGGCCCCGTTCGGACGGGGGCGCGCAGCGGCTGGTGATCGCGCGGGACAGCGGTGAGGCGACGCTGTGGCCGGCGCTGGCGGTGGGCGAGGTGATCCGCCGCTACGAGGAGGAGTACGGCCGTCCGGACGCGGTGGAGGAGCCGGCGCCGGCTCCGGCGGAGCGGGTGGACCTGAATCAGACGTCGTTCCTGCTGAGTCCGCCGGAGTGGTTGCAGGAGGCGGCGGACAAGCTGGGCATCCCGGACCGGCGGGGCGAACGGGACGCCGGTGACGGTGCCGCGCGGGGTGACTCCGGGGGTGGTACGGGGGTGCTCGCCGCGCGGGGTGACTCCGGGAGTGGTGCGGGGGCGCTCGCCGAGACGCAGGCGGGGGTGCCGGCGGATGCGGTGCCCTCCGGGCCTGCCGCGGGGTCTGCGCCGTCCGCGCCCGCTGCGTCCTCGGCGCCTGCTGCGCCTGCCGAGTCTTCCGGGGCTTCGGCCGGGGCGGTCGCGGATGCTTCGGGTAGTGGGGCGGCTTGGCCTGCTGCCGGGGATGCTGCCGGTGCGGGTGCGCAGGGTGTTCCTGCCGGGGCGACTCCCTGGGCGGGGACGGACACCAACGCGGACGCCGGTGAGGACCGTTCCGTACCGCTGCCCCACACCGTGTTCGCGCCGCCGTTGAGCGATGCCGACGACACGCCGCCGCCCTCGGTGACGCCGGACGCCAAGACGGCGCTGATGTCGGGCGGCAGCCAGCTTCCGCCGACGGCCTTCGCGCCGGCGATCGGCGACCCGAACACGCCGGCCGCGCCTCCCGCGCCGCACACTCCGGCGCCGGGCACGCCGCCGGCGCCCGCGCCTCTGCCCCAGGCCGGTCCGAGCA
>NZ_WWHX01000164.1 GCF_009862125.1 Streptomyces sp. SID5910 | reverse complement strand
CGCGGCCCGGATGACCCGCTGCTGCGAGGGACCGTTCGGCGCCGTCAGACCGTTGCTCGCGCCGTCCTGGTTGACGGCCGAGCCGCGGACGACGGCCAGCACCTGGTGCCCGTTGCGCCGGGCGTCCGACAGCCGCTCCAGCAGCAGCAGACCCACGCCCTCCCCCCAGCCGGTGCCGTCGGCGCCCGACGCGAACGCCTTGCAGCGGCCGTCGGGAGCGAGGCCGCGCTGACGGCTGAACTCCACGAACCCTCGGGGCGAGATCATCAGCGACACACCGCCGACGATCGCGCGAGAGCATTCGCCCTGGCGCAGCGACTGGGCCGCGAGGTGCAGGGCCACCAGCGACGACGA
>NZ_WWHX01000163.1 GCF_009862125.1 Streptomyces sp. SID5910 | reverse complement strand
GCTCGATCTGATCGCGGTCGTTGTCCAGCAGGGTCGCGAGCCGCCGGCGGATGCCGATGTTGGCCCGCATCCGCGGGTCCTTGGCGTACTCCGCGTACATGTAGTCGCGCTCTTCGTCGGTGACCATTTCGAGGGTCAGCTCGTCGTGGTTGCGCAGGAAGATGCCCCACTGGCAGCCGGACGGGATCGCCGGGGTCTTGGCAAGCACCTCGGAGACCGGGTAGCGGGACTCGCGGCGCACGGCCATGAAGATCCGCGGCATCACCGGGAAGTGGAAGGCCATGTGGCACTCGTCGCCGCC
>NZ_WWHX01000162.1 GCF_009862125.1 Streptomyces sp. SID5910 | reverse complement strand
GAGCCCACCGCGCGCCTGAACCCGAAGTACCTCTTCGACACCTTCGTCATCGGCGCCTCCAACCGCTTCGCCCACGCGGCGGCCGTCGCCGTCGCCGAGGCACCCGCCAAGGCCTACAACCCCCTCTTCATCTACGGGGAGTCGGGCCTCGGCAAGACCCACCTGCTCCACGCGATCGGGCACTACGCGCGCAGCCTCTACCCCGGCACGCGCGTGCGGTACGTGAGCTCGGAGGAGTTCACCAACGAGTTCATCAACTCCATCCGCGACGGCAAGGGCGACAGCTTCCGCAAGCGCTACCGCGAGATGGACATCCTGCTCGTCGACGACATCCAGTTCCTGGCGGACAAGGAGTCGACGCAGGAGGAGTTCTTCCACACCTTCAACACGCTCCACAACGCCAACAAGCAGATCGTGCTGTCCTCGGACCGGCCGCCCCGGCAGCTGGTGACGCTGGAGGACCGGCTGCGGAACCGTTTCGAGTGGGGCCTGACCACCGACGTCCAGCCGCCCGAGCTGGAGACGCGCATCGCGATCCTGCGCAAGAAGGCGGTACAGGAACAGCTCAACGCCCCGCCGGAGGTGCTGGAGTTCATCGCCTCCCGCATCTCGCGCAACATCCGTGAGCTGGAGGGCGCGCTGATCCGCGTCACCGCGTTCGCGTCGCTCAACCGGCAGCCGGTCGACCTGGGCCTGACCGAGATCGTCCTGAAGGACCTGATCCCCGGCGGCGAGGACTCCGCGCCGGAGATCACCTCCACGGCCATCATGAGCGCCACCGCCGACTACTTCGGCCTCACCGTCGAGGACCTGTGCGGCACCTCCCGCGGCCGCGCGCTGGTGACGGCGCGCCAGATCGCCATGTACCTCTGCCGCGAGCTGACGGACCTCTCCCTGCCGAAGATCGGCGCGCTGTTCGGCGGCCGGGACCACACCACGGTGATGCACGCCGACCGCAAGATCCGCAATCTGATGGCCGAGCGGCGCTCCATCTACAACCAGGTGACGGAACTGACCAACCGCATCAAGAACGGCTGACGGCCGGCGGCACGGGCACGGCACGCGTCCTGGAGGCGCCCCTGGAGATCCCCGGGGGCGCCTTTTTCGTGGGCGGGGGTCTCCAGCCGAGCCCCGCAACCGAGCCCCGGACGCGGCCCAGGAGGCACCTGGAGCCGCCGGAGAGCTCCTCGCGCCGACTCCGCCTCGGCTCCGCCCCGCTCCCCGCTGTTCGAATATCTGCCGGGTTACGGCCTCTCTCCACAGATTCGGTGACTTTTTCCCCTCCACAGGGTGGGGACCACGAAGTTGTCCCGATTCTGTCCACAGGCTGGGGTGTTGAGGAATGATCAGGGCAGGTCAGCACCCTGTGGATTCGTGGACAAAAGATTTCCACAGGCTGTGGACAACGGAGAGTTCCCCAGGCCGTGCGTCAAGTTGTCCACCGGCAACCCACAGGCTGGGGCGGGTTGTCCCCAGCGATCACCCGCTTCTCCACATCCTTGTCCACTGTTCGGCAACCCGACGCGGCCTCTCACCGCGTCGAGTGAAAGGCGTCACATCAAGGTGCCGGGTTGGGCTGTGGGAAAGGTGGGTAAACCTGGGGACGGCGTTGGGGAGAAGTCGCCTCTCCCTGTGTACGGCGTGTGCAGAACTTTCTGTTCTCCACAGATACGCCCGGTTGTCCACCGGCTCCGCCCACAGGCGCGGTGGATAAAATTCCTGCTCTGACCTGCGCAAACGGGGTTATCCACGGTATCCACAGGCCCTACTACTACTCCCGACTAGAGAGAGAGCGGGAATCGTTTCGAAGCGGGACCTGTGCACAACTTGCCGTCTCGAGCCCGACCGCCCCTCGTCGCGACTTGACCCCGAAGGGCACCTACTGTCAGTGCGGTGCGTCAGACTGGTCCCCGGTGTTCTGCCCCTCGGCGGGGCCGGCGACACCGGGTCAGACGACGAAGGCGAAGCAGGGCGAGAAGCGCCGGCAACAGCAGGAGGCGGCAACAGTGAAGATCCGGGTGGAACGCGACGTACTCGCGGAGGCAGTGGCCTGGGCGGCTCGCAGCCTCCCGGCCCGTCCGCCGGCGCCGGTCCTCGCGGGCCTGCTGCTGAAGGCCGAGGAGGGGCAGCTGAGCCTGTCCAGCTTCGACTACGAGGTCTCCGCGCGGGTGTCGGTGGAGGCGGAGGTCGAGGAGGAGGGCACCGTCCTCGTCTCCGGCCGACTGCTCGCCGACATCTCCCGCGCCCTGCCCAACCGGCCGGTGGAGATCTCCACAGACGGTGTACGGGCGACGGTGGTCTGCGGCTCCTCGCGCTTCACCCTCCACACACTGCCTGTGGAGGAGTACCCGGCCCTGCCGCAGATGCCGAACGCCACGGGCACGGTCCCCGGCGAGGTCTTCTCCGCGGCCGTGCAGCAGGTGGCCATCGCCGCCGGCCGCGACGACACGCTGCCCGTCCTCACCGGTGTGCGCATCGAGATCGAGGGCGACACGGTGACGCTGGCCTCCACCGACCGCTACCGCTTCGCGGTCCGCGAGTTCCTGTGGAAGCCGGAGAACCCGGAGACCTCCGCGGTCGCCCTGGTGCCCGCCAAGACGCTCCTGGACACCGCCAAGGCGCTGACCAGCGGCGATCAGGTGATCCTGGCGCTGTCCGGGTCGGGCGCGGGCGAGGGCCTGATCGGTTTCGAGGGCGCCGGCCGCCGGACGACGACGCGTCTACTGGAGGGCGACCTCCCGAAGTACAAGACGCTCTTCCCGACGGAGTTCAACAGCGTCGCCGTGATCGAGACCGCCCCCTTCGTGGAGGCCGTCAAGCGCGTGGCCCTGGTCGCCGAGCGCAACACCCCGGTGCGGCTCAGCTTCGAGCAGGGCGTGCTCATCCTGGAGGCCGGCTCCAGCGACGACGCACAGGCTGTGGAAAGGGTCGACGCCCAGCTGGAGGGCGACGACATCTCGATCGCCTTCAACCCGACGTTCCTGCTGGACGGCCTGAGCGCGATCGACTCGCCGGTGGCCCAGCTGTCCTTCACGACGTCCACGAAGCCGGCGCTGCTCAGCGGCAGGCCCGCGGTGGACGCCGAGGCGGACGAGGCCTACAAGTACCTGATCATGCCGGTGCGGCTGAGCGGCTGAGGCCGTCCCGGTCGTCCGCCTGTCCACAGGCTGAGGACAAAGGCCCAGGTGAGGGCGTACGCATGAGCGCGTATGCCCACAGCTGTGCACAGGGGTCCGGGTTTAGGGTCGTACGTGGGTACGAAAGTGCCGCGGCACGCATCCGCCGGGTGCGGGCGTGCCGCCACGCCACCTCGCAGACCTAAGGAACGCAACTGATGGAGCTCGGTCTCGTCGGCCTCGGCAAGATGGGCGGCAACATGCGCGAGCGGATCCGCCGCGCGGGCCACACCGTCGTGGGATACGACCGCAATCCGGATCTCGCGGACGTCCACAGCCTGGAAGAGCTTGTGGGCAAGCTCAGCGCCCCTCGCGTGGTCTGGGTGATGGTCCCGGCCGGTGAGCCCACCCAGGCCACCGTCGACCAGCTGGGAGAGCTGCTGGAGCCCGGCGACGTCGTCGTGGACGGCGGGAACTCCCGCTGGACGGACGACGAGAAGCACGCCGAGGAACTGGCGGCCAAGGGCATCGGCTTCGTGGACTGCGGCGTCTCCGGCGGTGTCTGGGGCCTGGAGAACGGCTACGCGCTGATGTACGGCGGCGACGCGGAGAACGTCGCCAAGGTGCAGCCGGTCTTCGACGCCCTCAAGCCGGAGGGCGACTTCGGTGCCGTGCACGCCGGCAAGGTGGGCGCGGGCCACTTCGCGAAGATGGTCCACAACGGCATCGAGTACGCGATGATGCAGGCCTACGCCGAGGGCTGGGAGCTGCTGGAGAAGGTCGACTCCGTGGAGAACGTCCGCGAGGTCTTCCGCTCCTGGCAGGAGGGCACGGTCATCCGCTCCTGGCTGCTGGACCTCGCGGTCAACGCGCTCGACGACGACGAGCACCTGGACGGGCTGCGCGGTTACGCACAGGACTCCGGTGAGGGACGCTGGACCGTGGAGGCCGCGATCGACAACGCGGTGCCGCTGCCGGCGATCACCGCGTCGCTGTTCGCGCGGTTCGCGTCCCGGCAGGACGACTCGCCGCAGATGAAGATGATCGCCGCGCTGCGCAACCAGTTCGGCGG
>NZ_WWHX01000161.1 GCF_009862125.1 Streptomyces sp. SID5910 | reverse complement strand
GGCGGCGTCGGCGAGCTGCCGCAGCGACAGCTGCGCGTTGCGCCGCTGCTCGCGCAGGTACTCACCGAGATTGCCGACGTTGAGCGAAGCCATGCCTCCACCATGCCCCAGCGTGCTAACTATTGCAAGCAACCGCTTGCAAGAGTGCGCTCACTCACCGGGCGTCCGGTTCACACCGGTTCGGGCTGCGGGCGCGCCTGCGGTGCCGGGAGCGGTACGGTGACGGGGTCCCACAGTCTGGTGGTGCGCGCGTACCCGTAGACCACCGAGGCCATGGCCAGCAGCAGGAGCGGGCCGGCCAGCCACGGGTGCGCGGCCATCTGCACGGGCAGGTAGCGGTACGAGACCAGGAGTGCGGCGAAAACGACCGTGCCGTGGGCGACCAGGCGGACGCCCCGCCAGTCCAGGCCGCGGTCGAAGGTGCGCAGCGCCGCCTCGACCGTGCAGGCGAACACCACGCCGGCCAGCAGGTCCACGCCGTAGTGGTAGCCGAAGCCGAGCGTCGCGGTGAGCGTGGCGACCAGCCAGAAGGTGCCCGCCCAGCGCAGGGCGCGGGGGCCGGTGCGGGAGTGGATGAAGATCACCACGGCCCATGCGGTGTGCAGGCTGGGCATGCAGTTGCGCGGGGTGAACTCGTCGTACGGCATGTGCTGCGGGCCGCCGGCCGGCGGCAGGGTGTGCGGCCACAGGTCGGCCACCGCCCAGATCCCGCCGCCGGTGCCCCAGGCGCCGTCGCCGTAGGCGAAGACCGGCCCGACCACCGGGAAGATCATGTAGACGGCCGGTCCGAGCAGGCCTATGGCGAGGAAGGTGCGCACCAGGTGGTGGCGCGGGAAGCGGCGTTCGGCGGCCACGTCGCGCAGCTGCCAGACGGCGACGACGACCGCGGCCACGGGGAGCATGGTGTAGACGAAGTCGAGGACGTGGTGGCCGACGGGGCCGGTGGCCCCGACGATCCGGCCGGCCGCCCAGGACGGGTTGCCGAGCGCGTGGTCGGCGCTGGCCAGGTACTGGTCGAGGACCGTCGGGCGGGTCTTCGACGTGATGAGCAGCCAGGCGTCGCCGGTCTTGCGGCCGGCCACCAGCAGCAGCCCGAGCCCGACGCCCTTCAGCAGCAGGACGCGTTCCCGTCCGGTGCGGCGGGTGAGGGCGACGACCGCGTGGCCGAGGATCACCCACAGCGCGCCGTTGCCGAAGTTCATGTCGGCGCCGGCCGGCCACCGCACCAGGGCGAACACGACGTCGATACCGACCGCGAGACCGGCCGCGACGAACCGCTCCCGCCAGGTGAGCACCACCATCATCAGCGCCATGCTGGCGTACAGCAGCGGCCCGGAGGCGGGGGCGAACACCACCTCGCGCGCCTGGTTGGTGATCGGCCCCGGCATGCCGTAATGGCGTGCGGCGATCTCCAGCGCCACCATGAACGCCAGGGCGATCACACCGGCCGCGGTCCACAGCATCGCCTGTGGCCGACGCCACGCGGCGAACGTGCTTCTGACGCGTATTCGCGAAGTCGGAGGCGGTGGGGCAGGTATCAATTTTTGGCCGATACGTGAGAAATAGGCGGTTACGAAAGCTCGAACGAGTGGTG
>NZ_WWHX01000160.1 GCF_009862125.1 Streptomyces sp. SID5910 | reverse complement strand
GCCCACGAGGCCGAACGCCGCACCGCCGAGGCACTGGCGGCCGAGGACCGCCTCGCGGAGCTGCTCGGCCTGGCCGCCCGGCCCCGCCCGGGCATCCCCCAGCCCCGGCAGGACGCGGACCACGACCGCCCCGCCGATCCGCCCAGGGCGTCCGACGGCGCGCTGACCGCCGAGGAACTCGACCGCTTCGCCGACGAACTGCGCGAGCTGCTCGACGACACGGTCTCCTCCGCCGAACGCCAGCTGTTCGAGCTGCGCACCGCCGCCGCCGACGACTCCCGCATCCTCGGCGCCCTCGGCGACGGCGGACTGCTGCCGCCCGA
>NZ_WWHX01000017.1 GCF_009862125.1 Streptomyces sp. SID5910 | reverse complement strand
CCGGGTGCCGCCGCGCCCACCCGTGCCGCCCTTGGCGGCACGATTGCCCGCGGTTGCGCGTGTGACGCGGAGCGGCGTTTGTCGGTGCTCGGCGTTGGCGCGGGTGTGCGGGGTGGGTGACGCGGGCCGGCGTTGCCCGGGTGCCGCCGCGCCCACCCGTGCCGCCCCAGCGGCACGATTGCCCGCGGTGACGGCGGCCGGCCGCCGGGTGTTCAGGTGTTGTTCAGACGTGACCGACAGCGTGGCGGCGCAACGAGGTTCGCCACCCTCCACGGCAGCTCATCGTCACAGGAGACACCATGTCGCTCACCCGCAGGGACTTCGCCAGTCGATCCGCGCTCACCGGGGCCGGAGTCGTACTGGCGGGCAGCGTCGGCGCCCTCGCCACCGCCCCGCAGGCCCTCGCGTCCACCGACACCGAGAGCGTGGACCAGGCACACGGCCACGGTCACGGGCACGACGGGGTCGGTTACGGGCCGCTCGTGTCCGACCCGGACGGCATCCTCGCCCTGCCCGCCGGCTTCCGGTACGAGGTCATCACGTACAGCGGCCGGACCAAGCTGGAGACGGGCGAGTACACCCCCTCCAACCACGACGGCACCGCCACCTTCGAGGGCCCGCGCGGCGCCACGCTCCTCGTCAACAACCACGAGCTGGCCGGTCCCCGCGCCAACTGGCCGCACCCCGTGCCGCTCACCGACGGCCTCGTCTACGACCCGGCGGCCGCAGGCGGCTGCACGGTCGTCGAGGTCCGCCGCGGCGGGCACGTCGCCGAGTGGGTCGGCATCGCCGGTACCGCCACCAACTGCGCGGGCGGCAGCACTCCGTGGGGCACCTGGCTGACCTGCGAGGAGACCGAGGACAAGGC
>NZ_WWHX01000159.1 GCF_009862125.1 Streptomyces sp. SID5910 | reverse complement strand
GTCTTCTGCGCGAGCGTCTTCGCCGCCGGGGCCCTCTCGGCGGCAGCCTTCGCCGCCGGGGTCTCCTTGGCGGGAGCCTTCTTCGCCGGCGCCTTCCTGGCGGTCGCCCTCTTCGCCGGGGTGCCCTCGGCCACCGTCCTCCTGGCCGCTGCCTCCCCGGCGGCCGCCTCCCTCACGGACGCCTTCCTCGCGGCTGCCTTCTTCACGGTCGCCGACTCGGCAGGCGCCTTCGTCACGGGCGCCTTTTTCGCGGTCGCCGACTCGGCAGGCGCCGGTTTCGCGGACGCCGGTTTCGCGGGCGCCGGTTTCGCCGGGGTCTTCTTCGCCGCCGTCTTCTTCCGGGGTGGCGCTGCGTTCTGGGCGGTGCGCTTCTCCTCGGCCGTCTTCTTCGGATCCGGACCGCTGGACGGGGGGCGGGGGGTCACGGGCGGAGCCTCCTAGGCGAGGAGCGGGCGGGAAGAGGGGGTCAAGAGGTGACGCCGGGCCGGTCGGGCATGGCCAGGCGGCGTACCGCGGACAGGGGCACCGGGAGCCAGTCGGGGCGGTGCCGGGCCTCGTACACGACCTCGTAGACGGCCTTGTCCGTCTCGAAGGCGCGCAGCAGCACCGGGTCGGTGCGCGGGTCGAAGCCGCCGGCCTCCGCGTACCCGGTGCAGTACGCGGCCCGGCAGGTCTCGGCCCAGCCGGGCACCGGGGCCTCGGCCGAGTGCGCCGCGTAGTCGAAGGAGCGCAGCATCCCGGCGACGTCCCGCGCCGCCGGCTGCGGCAGCCGCCGCTCGGCCAGCGGTTTCGCGGGCTCGCCCTCGAAGTCGATCAGCGACCACTGCCCGGAGGGCGACCGCAGGCACTGGCCGAGGTGCAGATCGCCGTGGACGCGCTGCGCGGTCCAGGTGCGGCCCTCGCCCGCCAGGTCGGCCAGGGCCGTGAAGGCCGTGCGCAGCCCGGGCGCGTGCGGCAGCAGGGCCGGCACCGCGTGGACGGCCTCCTCCAGCCGCGTGAGCATGCCGTCGACCAGCGGCCGCAGCTGGCTGTGACCGAGCGTGACCGTCGGCAGGGCGCGGGCCAGCGCGGTGTGCACCTCGGCCGTGGCCCGGCCGAGCGCCCGCGCCTCGGCGGCGAAGTCCTCACCCTTGGCGAGTTCCCGCAGGGCCAGCTCCCAGCCGTCGGTCGCGCCCTGCACATACGGCTGGAGCACACCCAGCACCCAGGTCTGCCCGGTCAGGTCCGCCACCATCCAGCCCGTGGGCGCGGGCACCCGCGGGCAGCCCTCGCGGGCCAGCGCCAGCGGCAGCTCCAGATCGGGGTTGATACCGGGCACGATCCGCCGCAGCAACTTGAGAATGAACGTATCTCCATAGACGACCGACGAGTTCGACTGCTCGGCGGTCATCAGCCGTGGCACCAGCCCGGTGCGGATCTCCTGGTCCGGGTCGCGCTCGAAGCGGAGCCCGCCCACGCGGGCCCGGGAGCGCAGCGCCTCAAGCAGCACCTCGGCGGGCCGGGTGTCGTACAGGGCGTCGTAGGCGGTGCGTCCGGCCAGCGGGCCCTCGGTGACGTGCCCGATCAGCGCGGGCGCCAGCCGGGGCGGCAGCGCCTCGCGCACCCCGATCAGGAGCTGGTAGCAGTCGCCCGGCTGCTCGGGCGAGCCGAGGGCCGGTACGAGCGGCTGGTGGGCGCGCACCACCACGTGGAAGAGGCCGAGACGGGCGTCGGCCGGCAGCAGCTCGGTGGCCGCGACCAGCGTGAACCCGGTGACCGGGCGCCCCTTGCCCGCGAACCAGCGCTGCCGCGGCAGCCATTCCCGCAGCAGCGGGTCCAGGGACGCAAGGAGTCCGGGCGGGCTCGTGACGGTGCGTATGACGGCTTCCGACATGGCGTCGCGTCCTTTCCCCGGGTCGACGGGGTGTTACTGATGCGTGCCCCGGGCGGGGCGGCGGAAACCGCCCCGCCCGGGGGCTGGGGCTAAGCGGCGTCCTTGCGGAGCCGGAACCAGTAGAAGCCGTGCCCGGCGAGGGTCAGCAGGTACGGCAGCTCGCCGACCGCCGGGAAACGGACCCCGCCGAACAGCTCGACGGGGTGGCGTCCCTCGAAGGCGCTCAGATCGAGCTCGGTGGGCTGCGCGAACCGGGAGAAGTTGTGGACGCACAGCACCAGGTCGTCCTCGTACTCGCGCAGGAACGCCAG
>NZ_WWHX01000158.1 GCF_009862125.1 Streptomyces sp. SID5910 | reverse complement strand
CAAGACCGACGCGGCGGAGAACACCCCGGCGGCAGGCGCAGCGAAGAGCAGCCCCGCCAAGCCCGCCGCAGGTGCGCGTACTCGGAAGGTGGGCTGAGACGTAGCGATGGTCGGTGGACTTTTGACGCGTTCCCCGGGGGCCGTCGCCGGGGTTGTTCTGGCCGGGCCTCGGCTCGTGGCGCGCGGGGCCGCGCCCGTCGTGGGGGTCGCGGCCGGCGCCGTCGCGGGTACCGCGCGGGCCGGGGTGCGCGGCGCGGACTTCGCGGCGCGGGCGGCGAGAGTCGCCCGCGCCGCGCTGCCGGGCGGCACCCGCGACTGGCGGGCCGGCACCCGGGCACACCTCGCACTGCGGCCCGCCGCGACCGAGAAGGTGCGCCGCGCCGGCGGCACGGAACGCGTCGCACGCCGCGTCGCCGCGGCCCTCGCCGAGCACCCCGACGTGGCACTGGCCTACTGGGACAACGGGCTGGCCCGGCTCGTGGTGACCGCCACCGAGGAGGAACTCACCGACCGGGTCGTGGACCGGGCGACCGACCTCGCCCAGCAGCACGGGCTGACCCGCGTCGACAACGAGGTCGAGGAGCTGGCCCACCCCGGCGACCCCGCCTCCGTGCGCGTCGCCGCGACCGCCCTCGGCGCCGACGCGCTCGGCATCGCCGTAGCCCTGACCGCGTCGTCCCTGCGGCTGCCGCCCTCGCCCCGCCTGGTGACCGCCGTGGCGACGCTGCTGCGCGAGAACCCCAGGTTCCGCGCCTGGCTGCGCGAACGCCTCGGCGCCCACCGCATGGACGTAGCCCTGGCCGCCGCCAACGCCGCCGTGCACGGCGCCGGCCAGAGCCCGACCTCCCTGGTGCTCGACGGCGCCCTGCGCGCCTGCCAGTTGGGCGAGGCGGTGGCCCGGTCGGCGGCCTTCGAGGTCGTGCACGACCAGCTGTGCGCCCCGGAGCGGGGCAGCC
>NZ_WWHX01000157.1 GCF_009862125.1 Streptomyces sp. SID5910 | reverse complement strand
TGCCGACGCGGACCGGCCCGACCGGGTCAGCCTGGACCAGCTGATGACCGTGGTCGAGCGGCTGCCGGCCATGCCGGAGGCCGTCACGGCCACGGCCGACACGATCTTCGACGCGGTGGACGAGAACGGTGACGGCCGCATCTCCCGCGGCGAGCACCAGCGGCTCATCGACACCTGGCACGGGCGCAGCATGGCGACGGAGGACGTGTTCGACCGTCTCGACCAGGACGGCGACGGATACCTCGGCCGCGCGGAGTTCGCGCTGCTGTGGACCCAGTTCTGGATCAGCGACGACCCGACCGAGCCGGGCAACGTGATGTGCGGTCCCCTCGCCCGGGCGGCCTGAGGTCGTCAGGCGGTATCCGGTGAGCGGTCAGGTGCTGGGGCGGGTGCCGGGGGTGTGGCCGAAGGTGCGGCGGAAGACGCTGATGAAGGTGCTGGCGGACGACCAGCCGCAGCGGTGGGCGACCGCGGTGACGGGGGTGTCGTCGGCCAGGAGGATCAGGGCGTGGTGGAGCCTGATCTGCGTGCGCCACTGGGGATAGGTGAGGCCGAGGTCGGCGCGGAGGCGACGGGAGAGCGTACGGGCGCCGGCGCCGATCTGCCGCCCGAGGTCGGCCAGGGAGCGGTTGTCGGCCGGGTCGGCGCGCAGGATGTCGTGCAGCTCACGGAGCAGGGGGTCG
>NZ_WWHX01000156.1 GCF_009862125.1 Streptomyces sp. SID5910 | reverse complement strand
AGCGGGGGACCGCGGGTTCCGGGGCGGGGGTGGTGCTTGTGGGGGCGGCCGCCGGTGCGGACAGGTCGGCTTTGAAGAAGCGGCGGAAGACGGCGTACTCGACGGCGATCACCGCCAGCCACGGCAGGGACATCAGCGTGGCGAACCGGGTGAAGCTCAGGCCGCTGGCCGTGAACGCCAGCAGGTTCGTCAGGTTCGAGACCGGCAGCAGCAGGGACGCCGAGTTCGCCAGATGCGCCGTGGCGTACACGTGCGGGCGTGCCCGGGCGCCCGAACGGGCCGCGGTCGCGAGGACCACCGGGGTGAGCAGGACGACGGTGGCGTCCAGACTGAGCACGGCCGTGACCGCGGCCGCCACCGCGAACACGCCGGTCAGCAGGCGCCGCGGACTGTCGCCGCAGCGGCGGGCCACCGCGGCGCCGACGGCCTCGAACAGGCCCTCCTTCGCGCAGAGGTACGCCAGCATCAGGACGAGGGCGAGGAAGCCGACGACCGGCAGGAGCGTACGGGTCTGGTCCCAGGCCTCGTGCGGGGTGACGATGCCCAGTGCCACGGCCAGCGCGGCGGCGGGCACGGCGGCCGCGGCCTCCGGGAGGCCCCGGGGGCGCAGCACGGCGAAGGCCAGGACCGCGAGCAGCAGGACGACCGACAGGGCCTCGGGGACGAGGGCGGTACTCAGGGGGTTCTCCTCCACACCAGAAGCCGGGCGCGCCCGGTGATCCGCAAGGTCCAAGGATGGCACCCGCGGGCGGGTGGCGGTCGCGTCCGGCGGGGCGGTGCCGGGGCGGGTGTGTCCGAGGCCACGCCGGTGAGCAGGTCCGGGGCATGTCGCGTGCGGTGGGGCGCGGGCTACGGTTTGCGCGGGCTTCGGTCGGAGTCCCTGTCCCCACGGCGAGCAGTTCGGACGGTCCGGCAGTGCAAGCAGATCTCTCCCCCGTGATCGCGGCGACCACCCAGTGGCTCATGTGCGCCTATCCGGCGTCCGGCGGAGCGCTGGCCTCCGCGCTGTGCGAGGCGCAGGCGCGGCAGGCGGTGACGGTAGCGGCGCGGTTGCGTTATCCGACGGCGATGGACGCCGGGCTGATGGCCATGTCGGGGCCGGGCGGGTCGGGTCGCCTGGACTGGATCACCGGTGCGGAGGGTACGGCGGCGGCCGACCCGGACGAGTACGCGTGGCGGACGTGGGTGGACGAGGTCGTGACGAGCTGGGCGGCCTGCCTGCTGACGGACCCGGAGCTGGCCGCGCAGGCGGTGGTGGCGCTTGCGGAGGCCGGTCCGGCCGCCGGGACGCCGGTCGAGTTCCGGCGGCTGCTGGAACCCGACGAACGCGACCGACGGGCGGCGGCGCTGCTACGCCACCCGGACCTGCTCGCGCCTGTGGCGGAACTGCACCTGGACCAACTGATCGACCGCCTCGGGCGGGGCCAGGCCCTGGTCGCCTGACGGACGGCATGCCTGCGGCGGCCTGTGTCTGCTGTGTGGGGGTGCGCGTAGCGCCTTCGGTCCGGTGGTGGGTCGGGGCCGCGCCGGGGGGTGTCCGTCCTCGGAACGGCGCGAAATCGGTCACCTGTCAACAG
>NZ_WWHX01000155.1 GCF_009862125.1 Streptomyces sp. SID5910 | reverse complement strand
CAGGTGGAGGCGGCGGTCGCGGCGCGGGCGGCCGCGGCCGAACCGGCCCCCGTGCGGCACGCCGCGGCTCCGGACTGTCTGGCGGGGCTGGCGTCGATGGAGCGCCAGGTGGCGTCGCTCGTCATGGAGGGCGCCACCAACCGGGAGATCGCCGCGAGGCTGTTCGTCAGCGTGAAGACGGTCGAGGCGACCCTCACCCGGGTCTACCGCAAACTCGGCATACGGTCCCGGGTCGACATCGTCAGACTGGCAGCGGGCCGCAAGAGCTAGGCCGCGTCCGCGAGCATCGGCGCCGGTGGCGTGGGACCGCCGGGCAGGTCCCTGGCCACGGGGCCGCCCAGGGCGAGCTGCCGACACCCACACGGCCCGGCGGAGCCGGTTCACACGTGGGCGCGCCGCCGGCAGGGTCACGCGCGGGGCGCGTTCGCCTGGACGAAGGCCAGGGTCAGGGTGGTCACCCGGTCGGGGTACTGGTCGTGGGGGTAATGGCCGGCGCCGTCGATCATCGCGAGGTGGCCGAGGCCCGGCGGCAGGGCGGCGACGATCGCCGCGCCCTCGGCGTGTGGGTCGGACCAGTCGGGGTCGTGGGTGCCCATGACGACCAGGACCGGGCAGCGGACGTCCGCGAGCCGTGCGCCGGCGTCGGTGGGGGCGCTGCGGCCCATGGCCTGCATGGCCTTCATCCGGCCCGGTTCGCGCAACAGGGCCTCGATGCGGCCGAGCCGCTCGGTCCAGTCGGCCGGCCTGACGCCGGGGTAGGCCACGTCGAGGTACGACCGCCAGAGCGGCAGGCTGCCGAGCACCCCCGCGCCGAGCAGCCGCAGCATGCCCCGCCGGAAGCGCTTCACGCGCAGGTCGCCGAGGCGGACCGACTGCTTGCGGGTGAACGGCGCCAGTTCGACGACGGCGGTGACCAGCGAGGGTTCCCGCGCGGCGGCGATGGTGGCGGCGCCGCCGGAGACCGAGTGGCCGACGAGGACCGCCGGTCCGCCCAGGTGCCGGATCACGGCGAGGAGGTCCCCGGCGATGTCGGTACGGCTCCAGGCCGGCCAGTCGACGCTGGACTCGCCGCAGCCGCGCAGATCGACGGCGGCGACGCGATGGCCCGCGGCCACCAGGGCGGGGATCACGGCGCGGTACGCGTGGCGGCTGTCGCCCATGCCGTGGGCGAGCACGATCAGCGGGCCGGACCCCGTCACCTCGTAGGCGATCGTGCCGCCGTCCACGGACAGGTACTCGGTCATGTCATCCCCCGGCTCCGACTGGCTAACGTTGTTAGCTAGAAGCTAATGCCGTTAGCCACGGCTGTCAAGGGAACCGGGACGGCCGACGGCACGTCCGAGGAGCGGCAGGGCCCGGGCGTCCGGCAAGAGGTTTGACGGGGGCCGACCGAGGGTTAACCCTGCCCAACTCCCCTAGGGGCTTCCCTCATTGGGGGGCCGGTGCCGCCGGTTCTAGCGTGAGGGCGTGCCGCTCGCCCGGGCACACGGAGGCCGGTCCCGAGACCTCCGTGCTCACCCCCCACCCCGCGCGACCCCCCACCGGCAGTTCCTGAGGAGACTCATGTTCGGGCTCACTCGCGCCAGATCGGTCACCGCCGTCCTGGCCACCACCGCCGCCGCCGCGACCGCGCTGCTGGCCGCCCCCTCCGCCTCCGCCGCCCCCCAGCCGATCGTCGGCGGCACCACCACGACGACCAGCGCGTACCCGTTCGTCATGCAGATCACGGACGCCTCGCAGAACCAGTTCTGCGGCGGCACCCTCGTCTCCCCCACCAAGGTGGTCACGGCCGCCCACTGCATGGTCGGCGAGACCACCCGCAGCGTGCGCGTCGTCGGCGGGCGCACCTACCTCAACGGCACCAACGGCACGGTCGCCCAGGTCAGCAGGATCTGGGTGAACCCGGGCTACACCGACGCCACCAACGGCGACGACGTGGCCGTGCTGACGCTGTCGAAGTCGATGCCGTACACGCCGGCGAAGTACGTCTCCTCCTCGGACACCTCCGTCTACGCGGCCGGCACCACCGCCCGCGTCCTCGGCTGGGGCACGACCCGGGAGAGCGGCAGCTCCTCCAACCAGCTGCGGACCGCGACCGTACCGGTCGTGTCCGACTCCAGCTGCCGCACCTCCTACGGCTCCGACTACGTCGCGAGCGACATGGTGTGCGCCGGATACACCTCCGGCGGTGTGGACACCTGCCAGGGCGACAGCGGCGGGCCCCTTCTCATAGGGGGCGTCCTGGCAGGGATCACTTCCTGGGGCGAGGGCTGCGCCCGAGCCGGTTACCCGGGGGTCTACTCCCGGCTGACCACCTTCTCGGACCTGGTGACCGCGCAGGTCACCTCGTAGCCCCGCCCCAGCAGGACTCCTGAGCATCCCTCAGGTGCAAGACCGGGGGGCGTTGCGGGCCTCCACGAGCGGCCCGCAACGCCCC
>NZ_WWHX01000154.1 GCF_009862125.1 Streptomyces sp. SID5910 | reverse complement strand
TGGACGTCGTCCTGATGGACATCCGCATGCCCGGCATGACCGGCATCGAGGCCACCGAGCGGATCCTCGCCGAGGCGGAGGACCCCGCGCCGCGCGTCCTCGTCCTGACCACCTTCGACCTCGACGAGTACGTGTACGGGGCCCTGCGCGCCGGAGCGTCCGGGTTCCTGCTCAAGGACGCCGGGCCCGAACGGCTGCTGGCCGCGGTCGCCGCGGTGCACGGCGGCGATGCGCTGTTCGCCCCCGCGGTCACCCGGCGCCTGGTGGAGGCGTTCACGCGGACGTCGGAGCCTGCGGACGCCGGGCCGCCGCCCGAGCTGTCGCCGCTGACCGGCCGGGAGGCCGAGGTCCTGAAGCTGGTCGCCCGGGGTCTGAGCAACGCCGAGGCGGCGGACCGCCTGTTCATCAGCGAGGCCACGGTCAAGACCCACCTCAACCGCACGATGACCAAGCTGGGCCTGACCAGCCGGGCCCAGGCGGTGGTGGTGGCGTACGAGACGGGTCTCGTGACGCCGGGGAGTGCCGCGGGCGGCGGGTGAGTTTGCGCCGACGGGGGGTGCGTCGGGCGCCTGCTGGGTAGGCTGCGCTGACATGGAGCATGAGGTGTTCGTTCCGGTTCCGGCCGAGCGGCTCAGGGATGTGCTGGCCGACCCCGTGCGGGTCGCCCGGGCGATCCCGGGGCTCCAGCAGGACGCCGGTGCCGAGCCCGTCGCGGGACGGCTCAAGGTGCGTATCGGCAGCCACTCCATCACCTACCGGGGCTCGCTGCGCCTGTCGGCGCGCGGCGACGGGGCGTACGTCGTGGAGGGCGACGCCACGGAGTCGCGGGGCACCGGCGCGGTGACGCTCGCGCTCGTGCTGCACGTGCGGGACGCCGAGGGCGGCACGACGGTGGCGTTCACCGGGACGGCCACGGCGGACGGGCGGGTCACGGAGCTGCCGGAGGAGCCGGTGACGTCGGCGGCCACCCGCCTGCTGACCCGCTTCGCGGAGAACCTGGGCACGGCGGCGGCCCCGGAGCCCAGCCCCACGTCGGTCTTCGACACGGAGGTCCCCCCGTCCTCCCTCGAAGCGGAGGCGGACACGGACACGGGCGCGTCCGAGGCCCA
>NZ_WWHX01000153.1 GCF_009862125.1 Streptomyces sp. SID5910 | reverse complement strand
CTCGGTGGGGGTGCCCGGGCGGCTGTTTGTGCCGCCCGGGCGGTTCGTCAGATGCCCGCCGCTGAGGAGAGGTCCCGCTTCAGTGCCGTCAGCAGCTCCGTCGCCTTCGCGCGGGCCTCGGGGAGGGCGGAGTGCGCGGCGACCGGGACGACGACCTCCAGGTAGCACTTCAGCTTCGGCTCCGTGCCGCTCGGGCGGACGATGACCCGGGCGCCGTCGAGCGTGTAGCGCAGGCCGTCCGTGGGCGGGAGCGTGTCCGTGCCCCGGGTCAGGTCCTCGGCCTTCGTCACGGGCAGGCCGGCGAGGTGAGCCGGGGGCTGCTCGCGCAGGCGGTGCATCGCGGCGGCGATCAGGGACAGGTCCTCGACGCGGACCGAGAGCTGGTCGGTGGCGTGCAGGCCGTGCTCGACGGCGAGGTCGTCCAAGAGGTCGAGGAGGGTGCGGCCTTCTTCCTTGAGGACCGAGGCCAGCTCCGTGATCAGCAGCGCCGCGGTGATGCCGTCCTTGTCGCGGACGCCCTCCGGGTCGACGCAGTAGCCGAGGGCCTCCTCGTAGCCGTAGCGGATGTTCTCCACGCGGGCGATCCACTTGAAGCCGGTGAGGGTCTCGACGTGCGGGACGCCCGCCTTCGCCGCGATGCGGCCCAGGAGGGACGACGACACGATCGACTCCGCGAACGTGCCCTGCGCTCCGCGGGCGACCAGGTGGGCGGCGAGGAGCGCGCCGACCTCGTCGCCGCGGAGCATGCGCCAGTCGGTGCCGTCGTGGACCGCGACGGCGCAGCGGTCGGCGTCCGGGTCGTTGGCGATGACCAGGTCCGGGTTCGTCTCGCGGGCCTTCGCGAAGGCGAGATCCATCGCGCCGGGCTCTTCCGGGTTGGGGAAGGCGACGGTGGGGAAGTCCGGGTCGGGGTCGGCCTGCTCGGCGACGAGGGCGGGCTCCGGGAAGCCGGCGCGTGCGAAGGCGGCGAGGAGGGTGTCCTTGCCGACGCCGTGCATCGCCGTGTAGACGGTGCGGGCGGTGCGGGGGGAGCCTGCGGCGAGGACGGCGTCCGTGCGGGCGAGGTAGGCGTCCAGGACGTCGTCGGTGAGGGTCTGCCAGCCGGATTCCGGGCGGGGGACGTCGTGGAGGGAGCTCACGGCGTCGATCTCCGCGGCGATGCCGGCGTCGGCGGGGGGCACGATCTGGGAGCCGTCGCCGAGGTACACCTTGTAGCCGTTGTCGCGGGGCGGGTTGTGGCTGGCGGTGACCTCTACGCCGGCGACGGCGCCGAGGTG
>NZ_WWHX01000152.1 GCF_009862125.1 Streptomyces sp. SID5910 | reverse complement strand
GCGGCGGTGAGCAGGACGAACGCCACCAGGAGCGCGGCGGTGCCGGTCCGGTCGAGCGCCGGGCGGGCGGCGAGGTCGTCCAGCGTGCCGCGCAGCCGGTCGACGTCGTGCCAGTGCCGGTGCCCGAGGCGGGTGCCGACGGCGGCGACGGCGAGGAAGAGGGCGCCGGGCAGCACCAGCAGGTTCAGCCAGCGCTCGGTGAGTTTGCCGCCCAGGGTGGCGAGGAGGGGGTTCATGAGGCCGGCGGCGCGGTCAACGGTCGGGGCGCAGGCGCGCCTTGTGCATGCGGGCGTCGTGGACGGCGCAGTGCGGGGCGGGCAGCAGGTCGCGGGCCCGTTCCGTACGGCTGCACCGCACCGGGCCGGGGCACACGGCCACCTTGAGGTGCGGGGACACACCGGGTACTCCGACGCCCCGGGAGGCGACGAGCAGCCCGCCCGCGTGCCCGGCCCGGCGCAGGGCGTGGTCGAGGGCGGCGAAGCAGGCGGCGAGTTCGTCGGCGTCGGCGCCCGCGCGCAGCAGGTCCCGGGCACGCTCGGCGGCCTCCCCGACGCCGGGCAGCCGCATCTCCTCCCGGGAGCCGAGCAGGGCGCACAACGCCGCCTGCCGGTGCGCGAGTTCGGGAACGCCGGGCGATACGGTCATGGTCCCAGTGTGCCTCAGGACGGGCTCCGGGACGTGTGAGTCGCCAGGCCGCCGGAGTCGACTTCAGGGGGACGACAGGGTGAGGGACGACCGGGACCGGCTCGTACAGGCCGTCCGCGCGCGCCTCCGGCGGGCCGGCACCGCGGACACGGGGGTGGACCCGGGCGTGGTGTTCGGCCCGGACGCGGACGCCGAGTTACGGGCGCTGCTGCGGGCCGCCGACCCGAGGACCGATCTGGAGGCCCGGCACGTGGCCGGGTGGCTGTGCGTCGCCCGCGCGTCGGCCACCTCCGGCGTCGAGGGCGCCGTCCACGGAGCGATGGCCGGGACGCTGCTGTTCCCCCTGTGGGTGGCCGATCCCCGGCTGGTGCCACCGCGGTTGGCGGCCGGTTTCGCCGCCGCCGGCGCCGCGGACCGCCCCGACCCGGCGGACGCCGACGGTGTCGCCGAGTGGTCGGCACAGTGCGCCGCGGCCGCGATCGCGGCCGAGGGCCGGCAGCACCGGCCGCCGGACGACGCCACCGAGGACGACCTGCGCCTGTACGCGCTGGCCGAGCGGGTGGGCGCGTCGGCGCCGAGCCGCGAGGTGCTGCTCGCCACGGCCGTCGCCGCGGGCAGTCTCGCCGTCCTCGCGACACCGGAGGACGACCCCGCGTACGGCGCCCGGGTCGCCGATCTGACGCGCGCGCTGCACCTCGGCGGACAGCGGGAGGGAGCACCGGACGCGGACGCCGAACTCCTGCTCGTCCACCGCACCCTGAAGGCCCTGCCCGCCCACTCCCCCGACCGGATCCCGGCACTCAGCAACCTGGGCATCCAGCTGCTGGACCGCTACCGGCGCGCGCACGACCCGGAGGACCTGTACGACGCGGCGGGCATCGCACGCGACGTCCTGGCCCAACTCCCCGCCGGCAGCCCGCATCTGGCCCACTGCCTGAGCACCCTGGGCGCCACGCTGCTCGCGCTGCGGCACCGGGAGGGCGGCACCGTCGAGGAGTGCGACGAGGTGGTGGACCTGTTCCGCCGGGCCGCTCCCGGCGACCCGAAGGGCCCCGCCGCGGCAGGCCTCAACCTGGGCCTCGCCCTGGTCCTGCGCCACCAGCGCACCGGCCGGCCGCACGACCTGCACGAGGCGGTCGCGGTCTTCAGCGGCGCCCTGGACGCGGCGCGGGACCCGGAGCAACGCGTCGGCGTACGCGCCGCGCTGGGCAACGCGCTGCGCGCCCGCCACGCGCGGACCGGCGATCCCGCCGACCTGGACGCGGCGATCTCGCACCTGTCGGCCGTCGCGGCCGTGTCCACGCAGGCCACGCCCCGCTCCGGGGCACGGCTGCTGGCGCCGGCGATGGCCCTGCACGCCCGCTACCGGCTCGACCCCGACGGCAACCACGCGGACCTGGCGGAGGCCCTCACCCTCCTGCGGCGGGCCGAGTCACTGCTGCCGCCGGGGCACCCGGAGCGGCCCGTGACGCTCTGCGATCTCGGGCTGGTGCTGAGCGACAGCTACGAGCACGGCGGCCGCCCGGACGAGTTGAACGAGGCGATCGAGGCCCTGCGGGCGGGCGTGGCGCTCACCCCGGACGGGCACGAGATGCTCGGCGTGCGGCTGCTGAACCTCGGCATGGCCCTGGGCCTGCGCCACGGCCTGTCGGGCGACGGCGAGGACCTGCGCGAGGCACAGGAGTGCCGGGACCGTGCCGGGCGGCTGCCCGGGCTCGGCCGCGCGCACCGCGCGACGCTGCTCGGCTCCACGGGGATCAGCGTGATGACGGGCTTCGAGCGTGCCCCCGACCCGGTCGCCCGGCTCGGCGAAGCCATCGGGCTGTTCCGGCAGGCGCTCGCGCTGACCCCGGCGGACGATCCCCTTCTGCCGCGCCGGCGCCACAACCTGGCCATCGCCCTGATGGCCCGCTGCGAGCGGGCGTGGCGGCGAAGTGACGCCCGTGAGGCGCACCGGCTGGCCGACGCGGTCGTCGCGGCGCTGCCCGAGGACTCGCCCGAACTGCCCGCCGCCCTGACGGTGGCCGCCGAGTCCCGTCTGTCGGGCCTCGGCTCCCTGGTGGCGCCCGGCGTCCGGGCCGAGGCGGTCGCGCTGCTGCGCCGGGCGGTCGAGGCCACCCCGCCCGGTCACGCGCGGCGCGCGCTGCGGCTGACGAACCTGGGCGTCGTCCTGCGGGACCGCAGCACCGGGCGGGGCCGCGACGCCGACCTGGCGGAGGCGGCCGAGGTGTTCCGGACGGCCTCCCTGGAGCAGCAGTGCCCGCCCTCCCAGCGGCTGAACGCCGCGCGGGCCTGCGGCGACCTCTGGGCCCGGCTCGGCGTGTGGGACCGCGCCCTGGACGCCCATGTGCGGGCGGTCGACCTGCTGCATTCCGTCGCACCGCGCCATCTGCCGCGCGACGACCAGGAGTTGCTGCTCGGCCGGACCGTGGGGCTCGGCGCCACGGCGGCCGCCTGCGCGGTGCGCTGCGGCCGGCCCGGGCTCGCGGTGGGGCTCCTCGAACAGGCCAGGGGTGTCCTGCTGTCCCATGCCTTCGACGCGGACAGCGACCTCACCCGGCTCCGGGAGAGGGCGCCCGCGCTCGCCGACCGGTTCGAGGAGCTGCGGGCGGCCCTCGACACGGCGACGGAGAGCCGGGAGCCGTTGAGCGAGGAGTCCACGGACCGCCTCGCGGACGGCGGGGCGCACCCCTCCGGCGCCGCGGACGCCCGGGCCGACCGGCGCCAGCGGCTGGCCGCCGAATGGGAGGAACTCACCCGCCGCATCCGTACCGAGCACCCCGGCCTCGGACTGCTGCGCCCGGTGCGGGAGTGGGACGAGAGCGAGCTGCGGGCCACGGCCGCGGCGGGCCCGGTGGTCCTGGTCAACGTCTCCCCCCACGGCAGCGACGCCCTGGTGGTCACCGGGCGTTCCGTCGACGCCGTGCCGCTGCCCGGTCTCGACCCGGGGGCGACGGCGGCACAACGGGAGGCGTTCGAGGAGGCTCTGCTGCGCATCGAGGCGCCCGGAACCTCGCGCAAGCACGCGCTCCGCGCCCAGCAGGCCGTCCGGGACACCCTCGACCGGCTGTGGCGGACGGTCACCGGCCCGGTCCTGGACCACCTGGGCCTGACGGCCCGGACCGCCGGACCGTGGCCCCGCGTGTGGTGGTCGCCCGGCGGCGCCCTGGGCACGCTGCCGCTGCACGCTGCGGCCCCCGCCGACGGGGGGCCCGGGGCGCTCGACCGGGTGACGTCCTCGTACACGCCGACGCTGCGGGCCCTGCAC
>NZ_WWHX01000151.1 GCF_009862125.1 Streptomyces sp. SID5910 | reverse complement strand
GAGGGCGTCAGCGGGGGGGGGGCGTGCTGGCTTGGGCGCGCGAGTGCGGGTGCGCGGTGACGGGTCGGCCGTCGGCGCGGAGGCCGCGGGTGCGCGGTGACGGGTCGGGCGCCGGCACGCAGAGCCTCGGGCGTGAAGCGACGACTCGGCCGCCGACACACGGGCGGGACGGCCACCACGGGCGTAGCCGGCCCGAAGCCCGTCGAGAGGCTCCCGAAGCCCGTCGAGAGGCTGCGGAGCACGACGGGGGCGCCCCGGCTCGCGCGCGGGCACCGGAGCGCGGCGGGGCAGGCCCCTTCGGTGTCCGTGAAGCGGTGGGCGGCGAGACAACGACGGTGCGCTGCGGGGCAGGCCAGCGCGATCGGGCTCAGCGAGAAAGTGGTCGCACGCGCGTGGGGGCCCGGCGGCCAGCTCGGTCACGGCGGGGACCGCTGTCGTACCTGGCCGTTACGCTCGGGCGCATGGCTGCGAACACGTCACCCGAAGCTCCCCTGCCCGTCGGCGAGGTGTCACGGCTGATCGGGGGCTGGATCGACCGGCTCGGTGCCGTGTGGGTCGAGGGGCAGATCACGCAGTTGTCGCGGCGGCCGGGTGCTGGGGTCGTGTTCCTGACGCTGCGCGACCCGTCGTACGACATCTCCGTGAGCGTGACCTGCTACCGCCAGGTGTTCGACGCCGTGGCGGACGTGGTCGGCGAGGGCGCCCGCGTGGTCGTGCACGCCAAGCCGGAGTGGTACGCGCCGCGCGGCCAGCTGTCGCTGCGGGCGGCCGAGATCAAACCGGTGGGCGTCGGCGAGCTGCTCGCGCGGCTGGAGCAGCTGAAGAAGTCCCTCGCGCGCGAGGGGCTTTTCGCGCCGGAGCGGAAGAAGTCGCTGCCCTTCCTGCCGCAGCTGATCGGCCTGGTCTGCGGGCGGGCCTCCGCGGCCGAGCGGGACGTCCTGGAGAACGCCCGGCACCGCTGGCCCGCCGTCCGCTTCGAGGTGCGCAACGTGCCCGTGCAGGGCGTGCACGCCGTGCCGCAGGTGGTGCAGGCCGTGAAGGAGCTGGACGCGCTGGACGACGTGGACGTCATCGTCGTCGCGCGCGGCGGCGGCAGCGTGGAGGACCTGCTGCCGTTCTCCGACGAGCAGCTCGTGCGTGCGGTCGCCGCCTGCCGTACGCCGGTCGTCTCGGCGATCGGGCACGAGCCGGACAGTCCCCTGCTGGACCTCGTCGCCGACCTGCGCGCCTCCACGCCGACCGACGCCGCGAAGAAGGTCGTGCCGGACGTCGGCGAGGAGTACGAGCGGGTACGGCAGCTGCGGGACCGCGCGCGGCGGTGCGTGGCGGCGTTCGTCGACCGCGAGGAGCGGGGGCTGGCCCACGCGCTGGCCCGGCCGTCGATACAGGATCCGCACCGGGTGATCGACGAGCGGGCCGAGCAGGTGACGGCCCTGCTGGAGCGGGGCCGCCGCTCCCTGCGGCACCAGCTCGACCGGGCCGACTCCGAGCTGACGCACACGCACGCGCGCGTGGTGGCCCTCTCCCCCGCCGCGACCCTCAAGCGCGGGTACGCCGTGCTCCAGCGGGCCGACGGGCACGCGGTGCGCGATCCGGGCGAGGTGGAGCCGGGCGAGGCGCTGCGCGCACGCGTGGCCGAGGGCGATTTCTCCGTACGAGTCGACGCATAGGGTGGACGCATGACCAGCGAGGTGGAGCAGCCGGAGGCCGTGGCCGAGGCGCTCGGGTACGAGCAGGCGCGGGACGAGCTGATCGAGGTCGTGCGGCGGCTGGAGGCCGGCGGTACGACGCTGGAGGAGTCCCTCGCCCTGTGGGAGCGGGGCGAGGAGCTGGCGAAGGTGTGCCGGCGCTGGCTGGAGGGTGCCCGGGCCCGCCTGGACGCGGCGCTGGCCGAGGAGTCGGGAGCGGAGGACGAGGACGGGGAGGCCTGACCCCCGCCGTCCCCCCCCCTGCTCCCCGTTCCCCCGCTGCCT
>NZ_WWHX01000150.1 GCF_009862125.1 Streptomyces sp. SID5910 | reverse complement strand
CTGCGCTTCTCCATCGCCGCCGCCAAGGACCACGACGTCCTCATGATCGACGAGGCGCTGGCCACCGGCGACCGCAAGTTCCAGACGCGCTCCGAGGAACGCATCCGGGAGCTGAAGAAGGAGGCCGGCACGGTCTTCCTGGTCAGCCACAACAACAAGTCCATCCGCGACACCTGCAACCGCGTCCTGTGGCTGGAGCGCGGCGAACTGCGCATGGACGGGCCGACCGACGAGGTGCTCAGGGAGTACGAGAAGTTCACGGGCAAGTAGCCCGACACGCCGGGGCCCCGCCGGAACTGTTCCGGCGGGGCCCCGCGTCTGCAAAGGAAACGTCAACTCCTGGCCGGATGAGGAATCTTGAAGCCCGCCGGTGTGTTGGGGTGGTGCGCGGAGCACCCCGGCGGAACTCGGTGAGTTGTACAACGTAAGCTGTACCGGTCCTGAAACGCGGCACATGGGGCGATAATGCCCGTCACCCTCGCACGGGCCTGCCGCGCGGGCGGCCGGGCGGCGTGTCCGAAATAGTGTGTATTGGGTCGGCAGTGTAGAACGGGAGATGTGACGGCAATGGCTACGGAAACTCCCCTGCTCCGCGAAGCGTGCGCCGTCCCCGTCCCGGGCAGCCCGCGATGACGGTGACCGACACGGCGCACGCCGTCGACCCGGAGCGCGCCACGCTCGACAAGGCCGCGAGTGAGAACTTCCCCGTGGCCCCCTTCTTCCTGCCCCGCGACTGGCGCACCGACCTGATGGCCGTCTACGGTTTCGCCCGCCTGGTCGACGACATCGGCGACGGCGACCTCGCCCCCGGCGGCGCCGACGCCCGCCTCCTCGGCGTCCCCGACGACAGCGCCGGCGACCGGCTGCTGATGCTGGACGCCTTCGAGGCCGACCTGCGCCGGGTCTTCGACGGCACCCCGCACCACCCCCTGCTGCGGCGCCTCCAGCCCACCGTGCGCCGCCGCGCCCTCACCCCCGAGCCCTTCCTCGGCCTGATCGCCGCCAACCGCCAGGACCAGCTCGTCGGCCGCTACGAGACCTACGACGACCTCCTCGCCTACTGCGAGCTGTCCGCCAACCCCGTCGGCCGCCTCGTCCTCGCCGTCACCGGCACCGCGACGCCCGAGCGGGTCCGCCTCTCCGACCGGATCTGCACGGCCCTTCAGATCGTCGAGCACCTCCAGGACGTCGCCGAGGACCTGACCCGGGACCGGATCTACCTGCCCGCCGAGGACATGAAGCGCTTCCACGTCCAGGAGACGGACCTCGCCGCACCCACCGCCGGCGCCTCCGTGCGCGCCCTGATCGCCTTCGAGGCCGGACGCGCCCGCGATCTGCTGAATGAGGGCTCCCCCCTGTTGGGTAGCGTCCACGGGAGGCTGAGGCTGCTGCTCGCGGGATTCGTGGCCGGGGGGCGAGCGGCCCTCGGGGCGGTCACCGCCGCCGGGCACGACGTACTTCCCGGCCCGCCCAAGCCCGGTAAGGTCCGGTTGCTGCGCGAGGTGGGCGCGACCCTGCGAGGAGAGGGGTGATCCGGACCGTGGAGTCGTCAGCACACGTGTCCGCACCGGTACTCGCCGCGTACAGCTACTGCGAGACCGTCACCGGACAGCAGGCCCGGAACTTCGCCTACGGCATCCGGCTCCTGCCGACGCCCAAGCGCCGGGCGATGTCCGCGCTCTACGCGTTCTCGCGCCGCGTCGACGACATCGGCGACGGCCCTCTCGCCGCCGACGTCAAGGTCGCCCGGCTGGAGGAGACCCGCACCCTGCTCGGCCGCGTTCACGAGGGCGCGGTCGACGAGGACGACACCGACCCCGTGGCCGTCGCCCTCTCCCACGCCGCCCGGGCGTTCCCGATCCCGCTGGGCGGACTGGACGAACTGATCGACGGCGTCCAGATGGACCTGCGGGGCGAGACCTACGAGACCTGGGACGACCTGAAGGTCTACTGCCGCTGCGTGGCCGGCGCCATCGGACGCCTCTCGCTCGGCGTCTTCGGCACCGAACCGGGGGCGCGCGGCGCCGAACGCGCGCCGGAGTACGCCGACACGCTCGGACTCGCGCTCCAGCTCACCAACATCCTCCGCGACGTCCGCGAGGACGCCGAGGACGGCCGCACCTACCTTCCCGCCGACGACCTCGCCAAGTTCGGCTGCTCGGCCGGGTTCGACGGGCCGGTGCCACCGGAGGGGTCCGACTTCGCGGGCCTCGTGCACTTCGAGGTGCGCCGGGCCCGCGCCCTGTTCGCCGAGGGCTACCGGCTGCTCCCCATGCTCGACCGGCGCAGCGGCGCCTGCGTCGCCGCCATGGCCGGCATCTACCGCCGCCTCCTGGACCGCATCGAACGCGACCCGGAGGCCGTGCTGCGCGGCCGGGTCTCGCTGCCCGGACGCGAGAAGGCGTACGTCGCCGTGCGCGGCCTGTCCGGACTGGACACCCGGCACGTGGCCCGGCGGACCGTCAGGAGGCGCCCGTGAGCGGCACCCCGGTCCACGGCACCGCTCCCGGCGAAGAGCGGCGGGCAACCCTCCGGTGGCGGTCGGCGTCCCTGACTGAGACGGTCTGTCGTACAGCGTTCACCCACCACGGCGACCGGGCAGGGAAAGGTGCACGATGACCCACGGCAACGGCACGCGTGACGACGGGCGGCTCACGGACGTCTCCGCCGTCCCGTCCGGCAGACACGCCGTCGTGGTCGGCGGCGGACTCGCCGGTGTCACCGCCGCGCTCGCCCTCGCCGACGCCGGGGTCCGCGTCACCCTGCTGGAGGGACGGCCCCGCCTGGGCGGGCTCGCCTTCTCCTTCCGGCGCGGCGAGCTGACCGTCGACAACGGCCAGCACGTCTACCTGCGCTGCTGCACCGCCTACCACTGGTTCCTCGACCGCATCGAGGGCACCGCCCTCGCCCCGGTGCAGGAACGTCTCGACGTGCCCGTCGTCGACCTGGCCAGACCCGAGGGACGACGGCTCGGCCGGCTGCGGCGCGACGCGCTGCCCGTCCCCCTGCATCTGGGGCGCAGCCTCGCCGCCTACCCGCACCTCTCGCTCGCCGAGCGCGCCCGGGTCGGGCGTGCCGCGCTCGCGCTCAAGGGGCTCGACCTCGCCGACCCGGCGCTGGACGACCAGGACTTCGGCAGCTGGTTGACCGCGCACGGTCAGTCGGCGCGTGCCGTCGAGGCCCTGTGGGACCTCGTCGGGGTCGCCACCCTCAACGCGGCCGCGGGCGACGCCTCCCTGGGGCTCGCCGCGATGGTGTTCAAGACCGGTCTGCTGTCCGACCCGGGCGCGGCCGACATCGGCTGGGCCCGCGTCCCGCTGGGCGAACTGCACGACCGGCTGGCCCGCAAGGCGCTCGACTCCGCGGGCGTGCGCACCGAGGTCCGTACTCGCGTCACCTCCGTCCTCAAGAACGGGAACGGACAGTGGAGCGTTCAGGTTCCCGGCGAGACGCTGACGGCGGACGCCGTCGTCCTCGCCGTACCGCAGCGCGAGGCACACGAACTCCTGCCCCCCGGAGCGCTCGACGCCCCCGGGCGGCTGCTGGAGATCGACACCGCCCCGATCCTCAACATCCATGTGCTCTACGACCGGAAGGTGCTCGCCACGCCCTTCCTCACGGCCCTCGGCACCCCGGTGCAGTGGGTGTTCGACCGCACCGAGGCCTCCGGCCTGAAGGACGGCCAGTACCTGGCGCTGTCCCAGTCGACCGCGCAGGACGAGATCGACACGCCCGTGGCCACGCTGCGCGAGCGCTACCTGCCCGAGCTGGAGCGGCTGCTGCCGCGCACCCGGGGCGCCGAGGTGAAGGACTTCTTCGTGACCAGGGAGCGCACGGCGACCTTCGCGCCCGCCCCCGGTGTCGGCCGGCTCAGGCCCGGCGCCCGCACCAAGGCCCCCGGCCTGTACCTGGCCGGAGCGTGGACCGCCACCGGGTGGCCCGCGACCATGGAGAGTGCCGTCCGCAGCGGTGTCGGGGCGGCGGGAGCCGCGCTCGCCGCCCTGGGCCGGTCCCGCGACCGCCTGCCCGATTTCGAGGAGGCGGCATGAGAACCGATCCGCGTGGGACCGACTCCCGCACTCCCGGTACCGCAACTGGAGGAGAGACTGTGTCCACTGTGCCCCCGGCCCCGAAGGCCGATCGACGGACCACGGTGGACGTGGCCGCGCTGCTGGAGCGCGGCCGGACGCTGGCCACGCCGGTCCTGCGAGCGGCCGTCGACCGCCTGGCGCCCCCCATGGACACCGTCTCCGCCTACCACTTCGGCTGGATCGACGCCCAGGGCAACCCCGCGGACGGCGACGGCGGCAAGGCCGTACGCCCCGCGCTCGCGGTGCTCTCCGCCGAGGTCACCGGCGCCGCGCCCGAGGCCGGCGTGCCCGGCGCGGTCGCCGTGGAGCTGGTGCACAACTTCTCCCTGCTGCACGACGACCTGATGGACGGCGACGAACAGCGCCGCCACCGCGACACCGTCTGGAAGGTGCACGGCCCCGCCCAGGCCATCCTGGTCGGCGACGCCCTGTTCGCCCTGGCCAACGAGGTGCTGCTGGAGCTCGGCACCGTCGACGCGGGCCGCGCCACCCGCCGGCTCACCAAGGCCAGCCGCTCCCTGATCGACGGTCAGGCCCAGGACATCTCCTACGAGCACCGCGACCGCGTCAGCGTCGAGGAGTGCCTGGAGATGGAGGGCAACAAGACCGGCGCCCTGCTCGCCTGCGCCAGCTCGATCGGCGCGGTCCTCGGCGGTGCCGACGAGCACACCGCCGACACGCTGGAGACGTACGGCTACCACCTGGGCCTCGCCTTCCAGGCCGTCGACGACCTCCTCGGCATCTGGGGCGACCCGGACGCCACCGGCAAGCAGACCTGGAGCGACCTGCGCCAGCGCAAGAAGTCCCTCCCGGTCGTGGCCGCCCTCGCCGCGGGCGGCCCCGCCTCCGAGCGGCTCGGCGAGATCCTCGCCGCCGACGCCAAGAGCAGCGACTTCGCGAACTTCTCCGAGGAGGAGTTCGCGGCCCGTGCCGCCCTCATCGAGGAGGCGGGCGGGCGCGAGTGGACCGCCGACGAGGCGCGCCGCCAGCACACCATCGCCATCGAAGCCCTCGACACCGTCGACATGCCCGACCGGGTGCGGGACCGGTTCACGGCGCTCGCGGACTTCGTCGTCGTACGAAAGAGATGATCACTATCGGTCGAATAGCCCTCGCGTAGTCGCCGGCCGGTGTCGCGGGAAGCACAGCACCGGCCGACGGCGGACCCACAGCAGAAGCACCACCTGCACACTGCACGAAGGGGAAGCCATGACAGCGACGACCGACGGAAGCACCGGGGCGGCCCTCCCGTCCCGCGCAGCCGCGGCCAGCGAAACAGCCGACATCACGAGCCCCGCGGCGGCCGGGGTACACGAAGCCGCCGCCCGCGCGACTCGGCGCGCCACCGACTTCCTGCTCTCCCGGCAGGACGCCGAAGGCTGGTGGAAGGGCGACCTCGAGACCAACGTCACGATGGACGCCGAGGACCTGCTCCTGCGTCAGTTCCTCGGCATCCAGGACGAGGAGACCACCCGCGCGGCCGCCCTGTTCATCCGCGGCGAGCAGCGCGAGGACGGCACCTGGGCCACCTTCTACGGCGGCCCCGGAGAACTGTCCGCCACCATCGAGGCCTACGTCGCCCTCCGCCTGGCCGGCGACGCACCCGACGCCCCGCACATGGCGAAGGCCGCGGCATGGGTCAGGACCCAGGGAGGCATCGCCGCCGCCCGCGTCTTCACCCGCATCTGGCTGGCCCTGTTCGGCTGGTGGAAGTGGGAGGACCTGCCCGAACTCCCGCCGGAGCTGATCTGGTTCCCCACCTGGGTACCGCTGAACATCTACGACTTCGGCTGCTGGGCCCGGCAGACCATCGTGCCCCTGACCGTCGTCTCGGCGAAGCGGCCGGTGCGCCCGGCGCCGTTCCCGCTCGACGAACTCCACACCGATCCGGCCCGCCCCAACCCGCCCCGCCCGCTCGCACCGGCGGCGAGCTGGGACGGCGCCTTCCAGCGGATCGACAAGGCGCTGCACGCCTACCGCAGGGTGGCGCCGAAGCGGCTGCGCCGGGCGGCGATGAACACCGCCGCCCGCTGGATCGTCGAACGGCAGGAGAACGACGGCTGCTGGGGCGGCATCCAGCCCCCCGCCGTGTACTCGGTCATCGCCCTGTACCTCCTCGGCTACGACCTCGAACACCCCGTCATGCGGGCCGGCCTGGAGTCCCTGGACCGCTTCGCCGTGTGGCGCGAGGACGGCGCCCGCATGATCGAGGCCTGCCAGTCCCCGGTGTGGGACACCTGCCTGGCCACCATCGCGCTCGCCGACGCCGGCGTGCCCGCCGACCACCCGCAGCTGGTGAAGGCCGCTGACTGGATGCTCGGCGAGCAGATCGTGCGCCCCGGGGACTGGTCGGTGAAGCGGCCCGGACTCCCGCCCGGCGGCTGGGCGTTCGAGTTCCACAACGACAACTACCCCGACATCGACGACACCGCCGAGGTCGTCCTCGCCCTGCGCCGGGTCAGTCACCACGACCCGGAGCGGGTGGAGAAGGCCATCGGCCGCGGGGTGCGCTGGAATCTCGGCATGCAGTCGAAGAACGGCGCCTGGGGCGCCTTCGACGTCGACAACACCAGCCGGTTTCCCAACCGGCTGCCGTTCTGCGACTTCGGCGAGGTGATCGACCCGCCGTCCGCGGACGTCACCGCGCACGTCGTGGAGATGCTCGCCGTCGAGGGCCTCACCCACGACCCGCGGACCCGGCGCGGCATCCAGTGGCTGCTCGCCGAACAGGAGGCCGACGGCTCCTGGTTCGGCCGCTGGGGCGTCAACTATGTCTACGGCACCGGCTCCGTCGTCCCCGCCCTGGCCGCCGCCGGCCTGCCCGCCTCGCACCCGGCGATCCGCCGCGCGGTGAGCTGGCTGGAGTCCGTCCAGAACGACGACGGCGGCTGGGGCGAGGACCTGCGCTCCTACCGCCACGTCAAGGAGTGGAGCGGCAAGGGCGCCTCGACCGCCTCGCAGACGGCCTGGGCGCTGATGGCCCTGCTGGCGGCGGGGGAGAGGGAGTCCAAGGCCGTCGAGCGCGGCGTCGCATGGCTCGCCGCCACCCAGCGGGAGGACGGCTCCTGGGACGAGCCGTACTTCACCGGCACCGGCTTCCCCTGGGACTTCTCCATCAACTACCACCTCTACCGGCAGGTCTTCCCGCTCACCGCGCTCGGCCGGTACGTCCATGGCGAACCCTTCGCCAAGGCGCCCCGCACGGTCCAGGCGCTCGCCGAGTCACTGACCGAGGCGAAGGGGAGCTGATGAGCGAACAGCCCGGACCGGCCCCGCTGCTGATCGCCTGCGCGCTCGGCATCGAGCACCTCGCCCTGCGCGCCGGTGACCGCGGCGGGGCCGCCGGGCCGGTCACGGTCCTGCGGACCGGAATGGGACCGAAGGCGGCCGAGCGTTCCGTCACCCGGGTCCTGGCCGGCCCGGCGCTCGGCGACGCCGCCGTGCTGGCCACGGGCTTCTGCGCGGGCCTCGCCCCCGGCATGCACCCCGGCGACCTGGTCGTCGCCGAGGAGACCCGGGACCCGCGGGGCACGGTCGCGTGCGCCGGCACCGACCGGCTCGTCAAGGAACTCACGCGCGCCGTCCCCGGACGCACCGTCCACACCGGGCCGCTGACCGGCTCGGACCACGTCGTCCGCGGCCCCGAACGCGCCGACCTGCTCGCGACCGGCGCGATCGCCGTCGACATGGAGTCCGCCGCCACGCTCCTGAGCGCCGTCCGCACGGGTACGCGCCCCGTTGCGGCCGTCCGGGTGGTCGTGGACGCTCCCGAACACGAACTCGTACGGATCGGCACCCTGCGCGGTGGAATATCGGCTTTCCGCGTTCTTCGTTCCGTACTTCCCGCATTTTTCGAATGGCACCGTTCTTTGCTGCTCCCCAGGAGGTGAGCCCAGATGGCCATGCCGCTGCGCCAGTCCATCAAGGTCGCTACATACTTGGCCGAACAGAAGCTCCGCAGGCGGGACAAGTTCCCGCTCATCGTGGAGCTGGAGCCGTTGTTCGCCTGCAATCTGAAGTGCGAGGGATGCGGCAAGATCCAGCACCCGGCCGGAGTGCTCAAGCAGCGCATGCCGGTGGCCCAGGCCGTCGGGGCGGTGCTCGAATCGGGCGCGCCGATGGTGTCCATCGCCGGCGGCGAGCCGCTGATGCACCCGCAGATCGACGAGATCGTGCGCCAGCTGGTGGCCAAGCGGAAGTATGTCTTCCTGTGCACCAACGCCCTGCTGATGCGCAAGAAGATGGACAAGTTCACGCCCTCCCCGTACTTCGCCTTCGCGGTGCACATCGACGGGCTGCGCGAGCGGCACGACGAGTCCGTGGCGAAGGAGGGCGTGTTCGACGAGGCCGTGGAGGCCATCAAGGAGGCCAAGCGGCGCGGCTTCCGGGTGACCACCAACTCGACCTTCTTCAACACCGACACCCCACAGACCATCGTCGAGGTGCTCAACTTCCTCAACGACGACCTCCAGGTCGACGAGATGATGATCTCGCCCGCCTACGCCTACGAGAAGGCGCCCGACCAAGAGCACTTCCTGGGCGTCGAGCAGACCCGCGAGCTGTTCAAGAAGGCGTTCTCGGGCGGCAACAGGGCCCGCTGGCGGCTCAACCACTCCCCGCTGTTCCTCGACTTCCTCGAGGGCAAGGTCGATTTCCCCTGCACCGCGTGGGCGATCCCGAACTACTCCCTCTTCGGCTGGCAGCGCCCCTGCTACCTGATGAGCGACGGGTACGTGCCGACGTACCGGGAGCTGATCGAGGACACCGACTGGGACAAGTACGGCCGCGGCAAGGACCCGCGCTGCGCCAACTGCATGGCGCACTGCGGCTACGAGCCCACCGCCGTCCTGGCCACCATGGGCTCCCTGAAGGAGTCGCTGCGGGCCATGCGGGAGACGGTCTCCGGGAACCGGGACTGACGTCGTGACCGCCATCTCCCTGGGCGTCCCCGAGGTACCGGTCCGGCCGATCGCCGAGCGGCGCATGTCGCGGCGTATCGAGGTCGGGCCGGTGCCCGTCGGGGGCGGGGCCCCGGTGTCGGTGCAGTCCATGACGACGACCCGCACCTCGGACGTCGGCGCGACGCTCCAGCAGATCGCCGAACTCACCGCGTCCGGCTGCCAGATCGTGCGGGTGGCCTGCCCCACGCAGGACGACGCCGACGCGCTCGCCGAGATCGCGAGGAAGTCGCAGATCCCGGTGATCGCGGACATCCACTTCCAGCCGAAGTACGTCTTCGCCGCCATCGAGGCGGGCTGCGCCGCGGTCCGGGTCAACCCGGGCAACATCAAGCAGTTCGACGACCAGGTGCGCGAGATCGCCCGGGCGGCGAAGGAGCACGGCACGCCGATCCGCATCGGCGTGAACGCGGGCTCGCTCGACAAGCGCCTGCTCCAGAAGTACGGCAGGGCCACCCCGGAGGCCCTGGTCGAGAGCGCGCTGTGGGAGGCCTCGCTCTTCGAGGAGCACGGCTTCCGGGACATCAAGATCTCGGTGAAGCACAACGACCCGGTCGTCATGGTCGAGGCCTACCGCCAGCTCGCCGCGCAGTGCGACTACCCGCTGCACCTCGGCGTGACGGAGGCCGGCCCCGCCTTCCAGGGCACCGTCAAGTCGGCCGTCGCCTTCGGCGCGCTGCTCTCCCAGGGCATCGGCGACACCATCCGGGTGTCGCTGAGCGCCCCGCCGGCCGAGGAGGTCAAGGTCGGCATCCAGATCCTCCAGTCGCTGGGGCTGAAGGAGCGCCGGCTGGAGATCGTCTCCTGCCCCTCCTGCGGCCGCGCGCAGGTCGACGTCTACAAGCTCGCCGACGAGGTCACGGCCGGCCTGGAGGGCATGGAGGTGCCGCTGCGCGTCGCCGTCATGGGCTGCGTCGTCAACGGCCCCGGCGAGGCCCGCGAGGCCGACCTCGGCGTCGCCTCCGGCAACGGCAAGGG
>NZ_WWHX01000016.1 GCF_009862125.1 Streptomyces sp. SID5910 | reverse complement strand
CGGGCCGCCGCCCACAGGGCGAGGTGGCCGCCCGCCGAGTGGCCGGTGAGCACCGTGCGGCGCGCGTCGGCCCCCGGCAGGTGCCGCCCGGCCAGCGCGGGCAGGGCGTCCAGCGCGGCGGCGACGTCGTCGAGGGTGTCGGGCCAGCGCCCCGCGACCGGGTCGTCCTCGGCCCCGTCCCGCGAGCCGCGCCGGTACTCGACGTTGGCCACGGCGAAGCCCCGGTCGGCCAGGAAGCCGGCGAACGGGCCGGCATGGTGCCGGTCGTACGCGGCCCGCCACGCGCCGCCGTGCAGGAAGACCACGACGGGCGCGGGCGCACCGGGGCCGCCCTCGCCGCGCGGAAGGTAGAAGTCGATCACCTGGTCGGGGTGGTCGCCGTACGCGGCGGTGCTGTCGGGGTCGACGGCCGGGTGCGAGAAGACCGACTTCTCCTCCGCGGCGTTCCGCGCGGCAGCGGTGCCCGGTTCTGCGGCGGCGTCCGGCATGCTCCAACCTCTCAGCGACGAAACGGTGTTGGCGGACCGGGGGAAGGGATTCGGCCGTCGGCGGGACGCTATCAGGCCGGTGACGTGCGCGGACACGGGGATGTCACGCTGGGTGAGGCGCGGCGCCGGGACGGTCCGGCCGCCCCGGCGCCGCCCGCGCCTCACACCGCCGGCGCCGGACCCTCCGCCAGGACCTCGGCGAGCAGCCGCGCCGCCCGCTCCACGTCCGCGAACCCGACGTACAGCGGGGTGAAGCCGAAGCGCAGCACGTCGGGGGCGCGGAAGTCCCCCACCACCCCGCGCCCGATCAGCCGCCGCATGACGTCGCCGGCGTCGTCACAGCGCAGCGCCACCTGGCTCGCCCGCTCGGCATGCGCGTCCGGCGTCATCGACGCGACCCGCCCGTCCGGCACGTACTCCCCGACGCAGCGCAGGAAGAAGTCCGTCAGGGCGAGGGACTTGGCGCGCACCGCCTCGACGGACACCCCGTCCCACACGTCGAGGGACGCCTCCAGGGCGAGCATGGACAGGATGTCCGGCGTGCCGACCCGGCCGCGCACCGCACCGGAGGCCGGGGCGTACCCGGGCCGCATGCCGAAGGGCTCGGCGTGCGAGTTCCAGCCGGGCAGCGGGGAGTCGAAGCGGTCCTGGAGGTCACGGCGCACGTACAGGAACGCGGGCGAGCCGGGGCCGCCGTTGAGGTACTTGTAGGTGCAGCCGACCGCCAGGTCGACGCCGTGCTCGTCCAGCCCGACCGGCAGGGCGCCCGCGCTGTGGCACAGGTCCCACACGGCGTACGCCCCGGCCGCGTGCACGGCGGCCGTGAGCCCGGGCAGGTCGTGCAGCCGGCCGGTGCGGTAGTCGGCGTGGTTGAGGAGGACCGCGGCGGTCCGCTCGCCCAGCGCCGCGGGCACCTCGGCCGGGGTGACCGCCCGCACCGCGCAGCCCGTCAGCCGGGCCGCGGACTCGGCGACGTACCCGTCCGTGGGGAAGGTGGAGGCGTCGACGAGGATCTCGTCCCGGCCGGGACCGTCCTCCCCCGCCATCCGCACGGCCGCGACGACGGCCTTGAAGACGTTGACGCTGGTGGAGTCGCCCACCACGATCTGCCCGGGCGCCGCGCCGACCAGCGGGGCGATCCGGTCGCCGATCCGCTCGGGCGCCGTCCACCAGCCGCTCTCGTCCCAGGACCGGATGCGCAGCTCGCCCCACTGGCGCCGCACGACGTCCGCCACGCGGTCGGGGACGTGCGCGGGCAGGGCGCCCAGCGAGTTGCCGTCCAGATAGGTCACGTCGTCGAGGACGAACCGCTCGCGCACCGCGGCCAGCGCGTCGGCGGCGTCCAGCTCCTCGGCCACACTCATCAGCTCAGACATAGGACCGCGCCGTCCACAGCTCGGGGAACACGTTGCCGCGGGCCCGCTTCTCCAGCCAGGCCACCCCGGCGGAGCCGCCCGTGCCGGTCTTGGAGCCCATCGCGCGGCGGGTGGCGACCAGGTGGTCGTTGCGCCATCGCCACACCAGCTCGGCGACGTCGGTGAGGGCCTCGCCGAGGCGGGCCAGCTCGCCGTTCTGGTCGCCGGAGTAGACGGCCGTCCAGGCGGCCTCCACCTCGGGCGCCGCCTCGTACTTCTGGGTGACGTCGCGCTGGAGCACGGCGTCCGGGATGTCGTACCCGCGCCGGGCGAGCAGCCGGACGACCTCGTCGTACAGGCTCGGCTCGTGCAGCGCCTTCTCCAGCTCGGCGTGGACGCGCGGGGCGCCGCGGTGCGGGACCAGCATGGACGCGGACTTGTCGCCGAGCAGGAATTCCAGGCGGCGGTACATCGCCGACTGGAAGCCGGAGCCCTCGCCGAGGGCGCTGCGGTAGGAGTTGAACTGGGCGGGCGTGAGGCCCGCGAGCGGCGTCCAGGAGGCGTTCAGCGCCTCCAGCTCCCGCACCGAGCGCTTGAGCGCGTCCGTCGCCACCGGGATCCGGTCCTCGCGCAGGGCGCGGGCCGCGGTCTCCCACTCGTGGACGATGACGGTGAACCACAGCTCCATGACCTGGGTCGTGACCAGGAAGACCATCTCTCCGGGATCGTCGGAGAGCAGGTGCTGGAGGTGGGTGAGCACGTCCGCCTTGACGTAGTCCTCGTACGGCGTGCTGCCCTCGAAGTCGAGATTCGGGGCGTCGTGGGACATCGCTGTCTCCTGATGGCACTACGGGTAGCGGTCCGCCCTGCCGTTACCGGCACGGGGCCCCGGTCCCCAACGGCATCCTCCGCAATGCTCCCAGGAAACCGCAAGGCCCGCCCGTCGCGGGCCCTGCGGAGCGGTCCGTCCGGCCGAGCGGTCCGTCTAGCCGAGCACCTCGGCGGCTGTCGGCGAGGAGTCCTTCAGGAACTCGCTGCACCGCTCGTACTCCTCCTTCTCGCCGATCGCCTGGGCGGCGCGGGCGAGGGCGTGCAGGGCGCGCAGGAAGCCGCGGTTGGGCTCGTGCTCCCAGGGCACCGGGCCGTGGCCCTTCCAGCCGCTGCGGCGCAGGGAGTCCAGACCGCGGTGGTAGCCCGTACGGGCGTAGGCGTACGACTCCACGACGCTGCCCCGCTCGTACGCCTCGTCGGCCAGGCGGGCCCAGGCCAGCGAGGACGTCGGGTACTTCGCGGCGACGTCGGCGGCGGAGGTGCCGCCCGCCAGCAGCTCGCGCGGCCCGGGGTCGTCGGGGAGGTGGGTCGGGGGCGGTCCCCCGAGGAGGTTCTCGTGAATGGCCATGGGGACCAGTCTGCGCCATGCCGGACGCGGACGTGCGAGGGCCCGGCACCCCAGGGATGCCGGGCCCGTCAGGCACTGACCGCCGTCACTTGATCTTCTGGCCCGCCGAGCGCAGGTGGCCGCAGGCCTCGACGACGCGCGCGGCCATGCCGGCCTCGGCCAGCTTGCCCCAGGTGCGCGGGTCGTAGGTCTTCTTGTTGCCGACCTCGCCGTCGACCTTCAGGACGCCGTCGTAGTTGCGGAACATGTGGTCGGCGACCGGACGCGTGAAGGCGTACTGGGTGTCCGTGTCGATGTTCATCTTGACCACGCCGTTCTCCAGGGCGGTCGCGATCTCCTCGGCGGAGGAGCCGGAGCCGCCGTGGAAGACGAAGTCGAACGGCTTGCTGCCGGCGGGCTGACCGTACTTGGCGGCGATGCCCTCGTTCAGCTCCTTCAGCAGCTCGGGGCGGAGCACCACGTTGCCCGGCTTGTACACGCCGTGCACGTTGCCGAAGGACGCGGCGAGCAGGTAGCGGCCCTTCTCGCCCAGGCCCAGGGCCTCGACGGTGCGGACCGCGTCGTCGACCGTGGTGTAGAGGGAGTCGTTGATCTCGTGGGAGACGCCGTCCTCCTCGCCGCCGGTCGGGGTGATCTCGACCTCAAGGATGATCTTCGCGGCGCGGGCGCGCTCCAGCAGCTCGGTGGCGATGGAGAGGTTGTCGGCCAGGGTCTCGGCCGATCCGTCCCACATGTGCGACTGGAACAGCGGGTCGCGGCCGGCCTTGACACGCTCCTCGGACACCGCGATCAGCGGACGCACGTACGCGTCCAGCTTGTCCTTCGGGCAGTGATCGGTGTGCAGCGCGACCGTGACGTCGTACTTCTCGGCGACGATGTGCGCGAACTCGGCGAGGGCGACGGCGCCGGTCACCATGTCCTTGTTGTGCTGGCCGCCCAGGAACTCGGCGCCGCCGGTGGAGATCTGGACGATGCCGTCGCTCTCCGCCTCCGCGAAACCGCGCAGGGCCGCGTGCAGCGTCTGGGAAGAGGTCACGTTGATGGCCGGGTAGGCGAACTTTCCTGCCTTCGCCCGGTCCAGCATCTCGTTGTAGACCTCGGGAGTTGCGATGGGCATGTCCGCTCCTTGTATGTGCGGGTGGGCGTGATCGGTGCTTACGGCCCTGACCTAGACCTTGGGGGCGACGTCATCGTCGGCCCCATCTTTCCAGACGGGGCGCAATAGTCCGAGCGGACCTCAGTCGAGGCCCAGCTCGTCCTTGGAGTAGGCGTACCGGTACGGCACCCCCGCGCCCTCCTGGATCTTCTCGGCGGCACCCGTCGCCCGGTCGACGATCGTCGCCACGGCCACGACCTCGGCGCCGGCCTCGCGCACGGCCTCGACGGCGGTGAGCGGGGAGCCGCCCGTGGTGGAGGTGTCCTCGACGACCAGGACGCGGCGGCCCTTGATGTCCGGGCCCTCGACACGGCGCTGGAGCCCGTGCGCCTTGGCGGCCTTGCGGACGACGAACGCGTCGACGCGCTTGCCGCGCGCGGCGGCGGCGTGCAGCATGCTCGCGGCGACCGGGTCGGCGCCCATGGTCAGCCCGCCGACCGCGTCGAACTCCAGGTCGTCGGTCAGGTCAAGCAGCACCTGCCCGACCAGCGGCGCGGCCTCGCCGTCCAGGGTGATGCGGCGCAGGTCGACGTAGTAGTCGGCCTCGAGACCCGAGGAGAGGGTCACCTTGCCGTGCACCACGGCCTTGTCCTTGATCTGTTGCAGCAGCGCCGCGCGTACGTCCGTCATGGGCCCCAGCTTAGAGCCGGGTCCAGCGCCAGGTCGTCGTGGCCTCCAGCGGCTCCAGCGGCGTGACCAGGCGGGGGAGGGTGTTCAGACCGTCCGGCGGCCCGGTCTGCGGCTCCACGCAGACGGCGGCCTCCTGCTCGTCGTAGACCACGGCCCACTGCTCCGGGCTGGTCACCCGCAGCTCCAGCCGGCCCGGCCAGGTCAGGGTCACGTCGACGCCGTCGGGCATGCCGAAGCAGTCGTCCCAGGGGCCGGGCTTCGCCTCGACGCGGTTGCCGGTGGGCAGGTGGTCGTCGCCGCGCTCCTCCTGCCAGGCGGGGTCGAAGGCGATCCGGGCGTCCGCCCCGTCGAGGGTGCGGTTGAACCACGGGTGCCAGCCGATCTGCGCCGGGAAGGACGAGTCGTACGTCTCCACGGACATCGTCAGCGTCAGGGCGTCCTCGGCGAGCGCGATCACCTGCGTGACGCGGCCGGAGTAGGGCCAGGGGTCGACGAGGTCGTACGTGATGACGGCCTCGTCCTCGGTGACGCGGGCGGTGCGCCAGGCGCCGTCTCGGGCGGTGCCGTGGATGGCGTGCGGCGGGGAGTTCAGCGGCATCTGGTGCACGGCGGCGCCGTCCCGGAAGCGGCCGTCGCGGATCCGGCCGCACCAGGGGACCATCGGGAAGCAGCCGTAGCGGTCGCCCTGGCGCAGCAGCTCGGTCCCGCCGACGCGGAGCCCGCCGATCCGCCCGCCGTTGCCCGGCACCACGGTCGCCTCCGCGTCGCCCGCGGTCAGCGTGATGGGTTCGTTACTCACGCCCCGACCCTACTGGGCCCTCCGGGACGCCGGGGCGGGGTGGGTGACGCGGCCCGGCGTTGCCCGGTGGCCGCCATCCCCGTAGCTGCGGGCAGTCGTGCCGCTGGGGCGGCACGACTGGGCGCAGCGGCACCCCGCCACGCCGGGCCGCGTCGCCCACCGGCCCAGCACCCGCGCCGGGCACCCTGGCAACGCCGGTCCACATCACCCACTCCGCCCGGCCGTTGTCCCCAGCTGCGGGCAGTCGTGCCTCCCCCAGTGTCTGAACGGCCTGGGAGGTACCCCTAGGGCGGCACGGGTGGGCGCAGCGGCACCCAGCGCGTCAGTGGCGTTTACGGAGGGCTCTGCCTACCACGATGGCTGAGGCCACGGCCAGGGCTGCTGCTGGGGCTGCCCAGCGTAGAGGGGTGCCGGATGCGTTCGACTGGGGGGCCGGGACGGGGGCGTAGCGGCCGCGTGGCGGGGCGTGGTCCACCTCCTCCGCGCTGCGGCCGATCATCGTG
>NZ_WWHX01000149.1 GCF_009862125.1 Streptomyces sp. SID5910 | reverse complement strand
TCCAGAACCCGATCTTCCCGGCGTTCGCCGAGGTCATCGGCGGGGCCCTGGCCCAGCTCGGCCTCACCCCGGTGCTGTGCACCCAGACCAAGGGTGGCGTCTCGGAGGCCGACTACGTCGACCTGCTGCTCCAACAGCAGGTCTCCGGCGTGGTGTTCGCCGGCGGACTGTACGCGCAGGCCGACGCGTCCCACGACCACTACGAGCGGCTCGCCGAACGCAACATCCCGGTCGTCCTGGTCAACGCCGGCATCGAGCACCTGGGCTTCCCCGGCGTCTCCTGCGACGACGCGGTGGCCGTCGAGCAGGCCTGGCGGCACCTCGCCTCCCTCGGCCACGAGCGGATCGGCCTGGTACTGGGCCCCGCCGACCACATGCCCTCCGGCCGCAAACTGGCCGCCGCCCGGTCCGTCGGAGAGGTGCCGGACGAGCACGTCGCCCGGGCCATGTTCTCCATCGAGGGCGGCCACGCGGCGGCCGCCCGCCTCATCGACCGGGGCGTCACCGGCTTCATCTGCGCCAGCGACCCGCTGGCCCTCGGTGTCGTACGGGCCGCCCGGCGCCGGGGCCTCGACGTGCCGTCGCGGATCTCCGTCGTCGGCTACGACGACTCCGCGCTGATGAACTGCACCGAGCCGCCCCTCACCACCGTCCGGCAGCCCATCGAGTCCATGGGCCGGGCCGTCGTGGAGCTGCTGAACGCCCAGATCAACGGCAGCTCCGTCCCCGCCGAGGAGCTGCTGTTCGAGCCCGAACTGGTGGTACGGGGCTCGACCGCGCAGGCGCCTCGTCCCTGACCCGCGCCGGCGCCCGGAGCCGACCGGTGATTGTCGGCGGCTGCCCCTAGTCTTCGGTCAACGTCACGGCGTGGCGCGCCGATCGGGGCCGCCGGGGTGCGCCGTGCCGGATCCGCACCGGGAAGGGGCGAGGCAGCGATGGGTTGGCTGGCAGCGGGCGACACCTACGAAGTCGCACTGGTGGAGGGACGGGTGGTGGCCCGGCCCGCGGCTGGGCAGTCACGGGGCGAGCGGGTGCGAGACGTCCCCGCGGAGATACGGGACCACCCCGAGGTGAGCGGACTCCAGCGGTTCGCCCAATGGCTGGACCGGCACGCGGCCGAGTGCACGGCACAGGTCACCCACTGGATGGTGTCCTCGCTGCCGGTGCCGGCCGCTCTGCTGGCCGGGGTCTGGCCCGACGAGGCCTGGCGGGCGGCGCTGCGCGACATCGTTGTCGTCGCGGACGGCCCGGAGACGGCCGGATTCCTGCGGGACGCGGACGACTCGGGCGCGCTCCGGGTGCTGACCGCCGACGGCGAGACCGTCCGCCTGACACCGCGCACGGTGACCATGCCGCACCCGGTCCTCCTCCCGGGACTCGCTCAACTGCGCGCCCTCGCCGCCGAGTCGGGGGTGACCCAGGGAGTCGACCAGCTGCACCGCGCCCTCTGGCACAAGCCCGACGGGATCGATGCCGACGCCTTCGCGGTCACCCGGTACGCGGGCGCCGAGTACCCCTCGTGGTACCGCCTCTCCGCCCGCGCCACCTCGCTCGGCTACCGGGTCTCCGGCATGAACGCCGTCGACCGCGTCCGGGACGCCGGGCGGATCTTCACCGCCTCGGTCGGCATCGGCGACCCGTACACCGAGGAGAAGGCCTGGACCGGCCGCCTGACCTGGTGCGACGAGGACGGGTACCGCGCGCTGCCGCTGACCGACGTCGGCCCCGTGGCCTGGTCCGAGGGCATGCGCATGGCCGCGGCCCTGCACGCGGGCTGCACGGCGGCCACGGACGGCGGCAAGTGAACGGCGCACGGACACCCGGGAAGGGCACCCACCTCATGAACGACGCGACGACACCGGGCGGGGCGACGGCACGGACGGAGGAGCTGCTGCGGGCCGGAGCCGTGCTGCCGCCGGGCACCACCGGCGCGGGCGACCGGGCCGTGCCCGTGGTCACCCAGGCCTACCGGCATCCCGGCCTCGACGGCCGGACCGTGGTCCGCCTCACCACCGCCGAACAGGGCGTGGAGCCGGGCAGCGGGTTCCTCGGCCTCGAACCCGAGGGCGAGCCGGTGGAGGTCGGCCTCGGACGGCCCCGGGCCACGGGCTTCCCCGAATGGGTCCTGGTCCGGCATCCCTCGGACGGGCACCTGGCCATGTCCCTGGCCGAGGAGATGAACAAGGTGGCGCGGACGGTGAGATCGCGGCCGAAGAAGGCCCGCGCCACCTACGAGTCCATCGGGCAGCGGCTCGCCGGCTCCGTCCCGCACTTCCTGCCGACCTTTTTCGAGCAGGCCGGCCGGGTCTTCCTGGCCGCCGGCGAGAAGGCCTACGCCGCCCGGATGTTCGTCGACGCGCGCAAGGCCGAGACGGCGCACGCGCTGCCCTTCGACGAGGCCCGCATGGACGCGGTGTTCCTCGAGTTCGCCGTGGCCGACGCCGTCCCGACGAAGATCCTCTCCGGCTATGCCAAGGGACTGGCGCCGAGGGTGCCGGCCGCCACGGCCTTCCGGCATCTGCGTGGCCTCTTCGTGCGGCTCGCGTCGCACGGTGTGCCGCCGTCCAGCCCGGGCGCGAGCGACCTGCGCAGACTGGCGAAGGCCGTCGCGGGCAAGGACGCGCTCGCCGAGGAGATGGCCCACCTGCGCGAGATGCTGCCGCTGCCCGGCACGGCCAGGGCCCCGCTCGGCTGGTGGAAGGCGCACCGCCCCGCCCTGCTGGAGCTGGCCCGGCGGGAGCCCGCCGTCCGCGGCACCCTGCTGGGGGTGCTGCCCACGGAGTGGGAGCAGCGGGAACTGCCCCAGTGGCTGGACCTGTTGGAGAAGTCCGGCGCCACCGCCGGTCTGTGCGACACCGGCCTGCCCGCCGAGGAGCGTTCCCCCGACGGCACGGCCGGCTGGACGCGCCGCTTCCTCGACCTGTGCCGCACCGCCGACCAGGGGCTCGCACCGGCGGAGCTGTACCCGCTCGTCGACCGCATGGCCGACACACTCCGCGCCGAACTGCTCGCCGACGGCGGCACATTGCCGCCCCCGGTCGGTGACGTCGACCTCCTCGACCAGCTCCTGGCCCTGCGCGTCCCGGTCGCCGATCCCGTGGAAGGCGCATGGCTGAACCTCCAGGACTGGGCGGCCCGCGACCGGCGCCGCGACCTGCTCGCCCTGGAGGCCGACGCCCGCTTCCGCGCGGCCTTCCGCCGCGGCTGCCCCACCTACGAGCGCGAGAACATCGACCGGCGCACCGTCGTCGCCCTGGCCGACTCGCCCGGCGGACGCCCCCTGCTCGCCGAGTGGGTGGCCGACGCCGGCCGGAAGTACCTCACCACGGAACTGGGCGGATTCACCCCCTACTCCGGCCCGTTCGAGACGCTGAACTGGCTGCCGGGCGAGGTGCTGGCGACCGCCGAGCAGGCGGTGCGCGAAGCACTGGCCACCGGCATCGCCCCGGCGCTCGCCCGCACCCTGCGCACCGGCATCCTCGACGAACTGGGCTGGCCCGCCTGGGACGAGGCGGTCGGCGCGCCCGAGTCACCGAAGGCGGCGCGCGCCATCAGAGTGGGCGAGGCCTGGCCACAGCTGATCGTCCGCAACGGCACACAGGTCCGGGTCGTCGGCCCGGAGGGCACGGTCCTCGCGCACGAGCTGCGCCTCCCGGACGGCTCGGACCGGTGGCACCCCGACCTCCGGTACGTGGACGGCGGACTGCTCGTCACCTGGTACACCTTCTCCACGTCCAGCACGCACGGCTACTGGCACTACGCCGACGCCTCGGCACCGGTACCGGTCGAGGGCGACGTCCGCTACGGCTACGCGTGCGCGGCGGACGGCACCGGCGGGCTGAACGGCATGCCGCCCGCCTCCCTCCCGCTGCCCGGCGGCGGCCGGACCACCGGCCACGGCGTGCTGCGCCGGGGCGACACCAGCCGCATACCCGAGCGACGGACGGTGATCTCCGACGGCACCTCGTACTGGGTCTGGGTCCGGGACTACGCCGACGACGCGAACAGCACCTGGCACGTGTACGACCCGGCCGCCGACACGGTCGGGGAGCCCGGTGGGCCGGACTGGTTCACCGAGGGCCTGCGCACCGCGCCGGAGGGCAGCACCCTCACGACCGGCTGGCTGCTGCCCGCCCCCTCCGCCGAGCCCGGCCCGCTGTGCGCCCCGGTGGACGGGGCGCTCGGCTGGCGGGTGATCACGCTGCCCGACGGTGCGCGGCGGTGCGAGGACCTGGCCGGACGCTCGGTCGTCGTCCCGTCGGGAGTGGGCGGGAGCCCGGAGCATGTCCTGCTGTTCCCCGGCTCCGACCGGCCCCTCTCCGTGCTGCGCTGGTCGGGCAGCGACCTCCGGCTGCTCGATTCCGAGGGGGCGGTGTTCGCCGAGATCACGCGCGGTCACACGGCCGGTCCCTTCAGCGCGGGCACGCCCCTGCTGCCGCCCCTGCGGTACTGGCCCCTGCTCCGGCCCCGCGACCCGCGGGGCTCCGCCGCGCTCCGCCGGGTCGGCGAGGACACCGCGGCGGCGCTGCTGGCGGCGGCCGTGGCGGAGGACGGCGAGGACGGGGCGGCGCTGCCCGGCCTGGTCCGCACCCTGCTGCCGCAGGTCGGCCACGACGCCCTGCGCACGGGCATCGCCGGGGTGGTCCGCTTCGCCGCCGAGCAGCAGCGCACCCTGGACGCGGCGCTCGCCCGGCTGGACTCGGCGGTCCAGGGCGACGTCCCGGAGGAGCCCCGCCCCGCGATCGGCGACCGCCTGCTCGCCTCGGCCCTGAACGGCGCGGGCGTGACCGAACGCGACAGGCGCTGGTACTACGACTCCTCCCACAGCGTCTTCGACCTGCCGAAGCTGCTCGCCCGGTCGGCACGCGGCGAGACGGAACCGACCCCCGCGGGCACCGTGCACGTCTCCCTGGACAAGCAGAAGTCGCTGGAGAGCGTGAACGTGCGGGCGCTGCCCGAACTGCCCGCCGTACTGGCGCTGCGGGCCGCCTCGGAGGCCACCGCCGAGGAGCACCGGCAGGCTCTCGACGCCTACCTGGCGGAACTGGACGCCCAGGAGCTCACCGAGCTGGACCCCGCCCACTGGCGCCGGGTCCGCGTGGTCCTGGACCACGCCGTGTTCAAGGGGCCGGGTGCCGTAGGCGGTTACGCGAAGGCGGCCGTGCTCGACCTGGGCGGCGGGGCGTTCCTGCTCTTCCCCGCCAACTGGTACCTCTGCGTCCTCGAGTACGACCCGGACGGCATCAGCGGCAGGCACTACGGCACCCTGTACCACGACCCGTCCGGCCGCTTCGAGGTCCCCGCCCCCTACACCCCGGTGTCCGAGGAGCCGTTCGTACCGGAGCCGGTCCGGGCGCCCGGCTGGGTCGCGGCCTTCCGCGCCGAGCTGGCCGAGCGCGGCCCGGCGCCCTGGCGCCCCGAGGCCGCCGAGGAGTTCGCCCGGCTCACCGGCGTCACCCCGACCACGGCCCGGCTGCTGCTGGCCGGGATGCCGCAGGTCGACGACAAGCGCGAGGCCGTGCCCTCCGCGACGCTCAAGGTCATCGGCGTGAAGGCGGCCGACGCCCGCGTGGCCAAGGACGAGCTGAGGGCCCTCGACATGGACGCCCTGCGGGCCGTCGTGGCGGCGCTGCTGCCCGTCGAGCCGGTCCGGCTGTGGACGCACGGCCCCGACGCGGCCCGCGCGGCCGAGGTTTGGAACGAGCGGCTCGGCCGGCGCACGCCCCTCCCCGAGGAGGTGCTCCACGACGCGGTCCGCACCGTCGAACCCGTCGGGTGGGCCCCGGCGGGCGCCCTGCGGGGCTTCGTCGACGTCGCCGCCGAGCCCCGGCTGACCCGGGACCTCACCTGGTCCTTCGGCCGCTACGGGGTGGAGTCCGCCGAGCAGTCGCCCGGCTTCGGCAACGACACCCTCAAGGGCGCGGTCGCCCTGGCCGCGTGGCTCGCCCACCGCCTCCCGTCCGGCGACCCGGTCCGGGCCGCCCTGCCCGGTGTGCTGACGGCGCTGCGTACCCGGCTGGCCCACCCCGGGCTGCTGCTCGGTCTCGACAGGAGGGCCGACTGGGCGGAGTTCCGCCGGGCCGCCGGAGAGCCGGACGAGACCGGCGACGGCTTCGTGCGCCACGGCGCGGTCCTCCTCGGCACCGAAGGGCCCGACCTGGTCCCCGCCGTCCGGCCGGCCCTGCTGGACGCCACGGGCAGCGACCCCCGCCTGACGGCCCTGCGCGCCGAGGGGCGGCCCACTGCCCAGGAGACCGCCCTGCGCCTGGTCCACGACGCGCGGTTCGCCGAGCTGCTGGCGGACCCCGGCGCCCCGGTGGCGGGCGAGCGCGACGCCGACGGCCACTGGTGGCCGCAGGACCCCGCCCGCTCCGTGCCCGACCTGGTCGCCGAGGTGGCCGGGCGGCACGGCCTCGGGGAGGACGCCGCCGCCCTCTACCTGATGCTGCTCGCGATGCCCGACCCGACCGACCGCAACACCGCGCGCTGGACCGGCTGGGGCGCGCGGCGCGGGGGTGCCGCCCGGCTCCGTGCCGCCCGCGCCGAACTCGCGGCCACCGCACTCGTCGTGGAGGGCAGCCGCCCCAAGGCGGGCCGCTCGCTGTTCCTGCCCGGCGGCTGGGCCCGGCTCGCGAACCCGCACCTGCCGCTGGAGCGGTGGAAGCTGCCGCTGTACGACCTGCTCGACGGCGAGACACCCGTCCTGGGCGTCGTCGTGCCCTCCCGGCCCGTCGCCGGTCTCTACCGCGAGGCCTGGCAGCGCGTCCAGGACGGGGACGGCCCGCAACTGGAGGAACTGGAGGTGCCGCGACCGCGCGGGCGCCGCCGCTGAGTTCCGCCACCGGCTCGGGGGAGGGGGCGGCCGTCACACGCGGCCGCCCCTGCCCGGTCCGTCAGCGCTCCAGCTCCTTGTGCGCCGTCTCCGGCAGCCGCAGATACACCAGCGAGGACAGCAGGCACAGCACGGCGACGTACCAGGGGAAGAGCCCGGAGTGACCCAGCTCCTTGAACAGCGTGCCCACGTACGGCGCCGTGCCGCCGAACAGGGCGACGGTGAGCGAGTACGGGAAGCCGATGCCGGCCGCCCGCACCCGGGGCGGGAAGATCTCCGCGTTGACGGCCGCGCTGATCGACGTGAAGCCCGTCAGCAGGATCATGCCGGCGCACTGCACGAGCAGCAGCACGGCGAACGAGTCGCGCAGGGCGTGCAGCAGCGGCACGCTCAGCAGGGCGAACCCCACGCCGAAGAACAGCAGCAGCGGGCGGCGGCCGAAGCGGTCGGAGAGCAGGCCGCCGAGCGGCTGGAGCAGCCCGAAGAACGCCAGCGAGATGGTGCCCGCGAGCAGCGCGTCCGACTTGTCCAGCCCCGTGTTGAGTTCGGCGTACGTCGGCAGGTACGACGTCCACGTGTAGTAGGCGATCGTGCCGCCCGCCGTGATGCCGCCGATCAGCAGCGACTCGCGCGGATGGCGGCGCAGCGCCTCGAACAGCCCCGGCCGCGGCGCCCGTTGCTGCTCGGCGCTGCGGGTCTCCTGGGCACCCTGCCGGATCCAGAAGCCGACCAGGCTGAGCGCGGCGCCGAACACGAACGGCACCCGCCAGCCCCAGCCGTTCATCCGATCCTCGCTCAGCGTGTCCACCAGCACCGTCGCGACACCGGAGGCGACGAGCTGCCCGGCGGTCGTCGAGACGTACTGGAAGCTGGAGAACAGGCCGCGCCGGCCGGGGCCCGCCGACTCCACCAGGAAGGTCGTCGACGCGGCGAACTCGCCGCCCACCGACAGCCCCTGGAGCAGCCGCGCCAGCACCAGCACCACCGGCGCCAGCACGCCGGCCGCCGCGTATGTCGGGGTCAGTCCGACCAGCAGGCTGCTGCCGCCCATCAGCAGGATGGTGACGGTCAGCGCGGTCCGCCGCCCGCGCCGGTCGGCGATCGCGCCCATCAGCAGCCCGCCGACGGGCCGCATGAAGAAGCCCACCGCGAACACCGCGAACGTGGACAGCAGCGGCACCAGCGAGTTGTCCGCGCTCTTCGGGAAGACCTGGTCCGCGATGTAGGTGGCCAGAAACGTGTAGGCGTACCAGTCGTACCACTCCACGGCGTTGCCCACGGAGGCGGCGAGGAGCTGGCGTACGGGGCGTCGGCCCGGCGGGGAGTCCGTGTGCATGCCTGTCATGATCGCGACCATCCCCGCCCGGCGGGTCCGGCACACCTCAGGTACCGACGACTTTCACATCAGCGCCACCGGACCCTTCCCTGACGTTTGGTGCTCCTGGAACACTCGCTTCGCGCACATTCCGTCATCGGCCCGCCCCGGACCGGTGCGGTCCCCCACTCCCGAGGCGAGAGGTCTCCCACCCCATGCCCGAAGTCAACCGGCGCCGCTTCCTCCAACTCGCGGGCGGAACGGCAGCGTTCAGCGCGCTGTCCGCGAGCATCGAGCGGGCCGCCGCGCTCCCGGCCAACCACCGCTCGGGAAGCATCGAGGACGTCGAGCACATCGTGGTCCTGATGCAGGAGAACCGCTCCTTCGACCACTACTTCGGGGCGCTGCGAGGCGTCCGCGGCTTCGGCGACCCGCGCCCGGTGACGCTGGACACCGGCAAGTCGGTGTGGCACCAGACCAAGAGCGACGGCACCGAGGTGCTGCCCTTCCATCCCGAGGCCGACGACCTCGGCATGCAGTTCCTCCAGGGCCTGCCGCACGGCTGGCCCGACGGGCAGGCCGCTTACCGCAATGGCAAGTACGACCGCTGGCTGCCGGCCAAGGGCACCACGACCATGGCGTACCTGACGCGCGAGGACATCCCGTTCCACTACGCGCTCGCCGACACCTTCACCGTCTGCGACGCCTACCACTGCTCCTTCATCGGCTCCACCGACCCCAACCGCTACTACGTGTGGTCGGGCCACACCGGCAACGACGGCAAGGGCGGCGGCCCGGTCCTCGGCAACGACGAGGCCGGCTACGACTGGACGACGTACCCCGAGCGGCTGGAGGAGGCCGGGATCTCCTGGAAGATCTACCAGGACATCGGCGACGGACTGGACGCGGCCGGCTCCTGGGGCTGGATCGGCGACGCCTACCGCGGCAACTACGGCGACAACTCCCTGCTGTACTTCAACTCCTACCGGAACGCCAAGCCGGGCGACCCGCTGTACGAGAAGGCCCGCACCGGCACGGACGCCAAGAGCGGCGAGGGCTACTTCGACCGGCTCCGCGCGGACGTCAAGGCCGGCAAGCTGCCGCAGGTCTCCTGGATCGCCGCCCCCGAGGCCTTCTCCGAGCACGGCAACTGGCCCTCGAACTACGGCGCCTGGTACATCTCCCAGGTCCTGGACGCGCTCACCTCGAACCCGGCGGTGTGGGCGAAGACGGCCCTGTTCATCACCTACGACGAGAACGACGGCTTCTTCGACCACGTGGTGCCGCCGCTCCCGCCGAAGTCGGCCGCGCAGGGCCTGTCCACCGTCGACGTCTCCCTCGACGTCTTCAAGGGCAGCGCCACCCACGCCGAGGGCTTCTACGGGCTCGGCCCGCGCGTGCCCATGCTGGTCGTCTCACCGTGGAGCAAGGGCGGCTACGTCTGCTCCGAGACCTTCGACCACACCTCGGTCATCCGCTTCATGGAACGCCGCTTCGGCGTGCGCGAACCCCAGATCTCCCCGTGGCGGCGCGCCATCTGCGGCGACCTGACCTCCGCCTTCGACTTCTCCCGCCCGGACAGCCGGCCCGCCCGGCTGCCGGACACCGACGCCTACGAGCCGCCGGACCGTCAGCGCCACCCGGACTACCGTCCGACGCCGCCCGCGGAGCCGGGCATGCCCCGCCAGGAGCGCGGCGCGCGCCCCGCCCGCCCCCTGCGCTACGCCCCGCAGGTGGACGGCGCCGTGGACACGGCGGCCGGGAAGTTCACGCTGACCTTCGCCTCCGGCGCCGGGGCCGGTGCCGCCTTCCTCGTCACCTCCGGCAACCGCGGCGACGGCCCGTGGACGTACACCACCGAGGCCGGCAAGACCCTCGCGGACACCTGGAACTCGGTGTACTCGGACGGCGCGTACGACCTGTCCGTGCACGGCCCCAACGGCTTCCTGCGCGTCTTCCGGGGCGGCAACAGGACCGCAGGGCCCGAGGTCACCGCCCGGCACACCGGCGACGACGTCCGGTTGACCTTCACCAACGCCGGGTCCGGCACGGTCCGCCTGCGGATCAGCGACGGCTACGGCGGCCCGGGCGGGACGGTCACCGTGCGCCCCGGCGCCACCGTGCGCCAGACCGTCGGCCTGGCGGCGAGCCGGCGCTGGTACGACCTCACCGTCACCGCCGACGGCGACCCGGCCTTCCTGCGGCGCTTCGCCGGACACGTGGAGAACGGGCAGCCGGGAGTGAGCGACCCGGCGATCGCCACGGCGTAGACGCGCGTCGCTGCGCGGGCCTCACAGCGGAGTGAGGTGCCCCGGCCCCGGCCGCCGGGGCACCAGCCCGGGCCCGGGTCCGGCCTGCACCGGCCCGGTTACCGGGCCGGTCCTCGCGGGCCCGGCCTCCACTGGTCCGCCTTCTGGCGCCGGGCCCGGCATCGGCGCCGGCGCGAGCGTCGGCACGGCCATCTGCCCCGGCACGCCCGGCGTCACCGAAGGCCGGTCCTCGGCCGCCGGAGGTGTCCCGTCGGGCAGTGGGGGCGTGGTCCGGCTCAGGTGGACCACGCCCCAGCCGGCCAGGGCCGCGCCGGTCAGCGCCAGCAGTACACCGGCCGGGCCGCCGCGCAGCCGCTCACCGAGCAACGACACGCCGATCACCGCGGCGGCCACCGGGTTGGCCAGCGTCACCACCGCGAGCGGGGCGCCCAGGCCACCCCGGTAGGCCGTCTGGGACAGCAGCAGCCCGCCCGCGGCGAAGGCGGCGACCAGCACCGCCACCCCGATCACCTGGACGCTGAGCAGCGGACCCGAGCGGTCCGTGACGGCGACCGTGACGGTCTGGGTGAGCGCCGAGGCCACCCCGGAGGCGATCCCGGACGCCGTCGCGTGCCGCAGACCCGGCCGGGCGCCGGGCCGTGACAGCAGGCCGATCAGCGTCGCCGTCGCACCGGCGACCGTCAGCGCCTCCGGCACGCTCAGCACGTCGTCGGGCGCCGGGCCGGACGCCGTCAGCAGCAGCGCGCCCAGACCGAGCAGCGTCAGCCCCGTGCCCCGCCACTCGACCGCGCTCACCCGCCGGCCCGCCAGCCGCGCCCCCAGCGGCACCGCCGCGACCAGCGTCAGCGCGCCGAGCGGCTGGACCACCGTGAGCGGGCCGTACTTGAGGGCCACGACGTGCAGGAGCGCGGCCCCCGCGTTGAGCGCGACCGACCACCACCAGGCGCCGCTGCCCAGCATCCGCAGCGCGCCCGACCCGGAGCTGCGGGCGGCCAGCCGCTCCTGGGCGACGGCCGCGGCGGCGTAGGCGACGGCCGAGACCAGGGACAGCAGGACGGCGATCAGTGCGGCGTTCACCGGCCCGCCCCCACCAGCTCGGGCCGCTCCGTCTCACGCCGCCCGGCCGCCCGCCGCCGGGGCACCGGCAGGCGGTGCGCGGTCCCGCGAGGACCGGCGACCCCCGCGGTCCCGTGGGCCGGGTGCGGCGGGCGGAGGACGGCGAGGGCGATGCCGAGCAGGACGGTGGCCGCGATCACGTCGAGCCAGTAGTGGTTCGCGGTGCCCACGATCACCAGCAGCGTCACCAGCGGATGCAGCAGCCACAGCCACCGCGCCCGCGACCGGGTCGCGACGATCAGGCCGACCGCCAGCATCAGAGCCCAGCCGAAGTGGAGCGAGGGCATCGCCGCGAACTGGTTCGACAACTGGTCGGTGCGCGGCGGGCCGTACACCGAGGGCCCGAACACCCGGGCCGTGTCGATCAGGCCGACCGCGCCCAGCATGCGCGGCGGGGCCAGCGGGAAGGCCAGATGCAGCACCAGCGCGGCTCCGGTCAGCGCCGCCAGCACCCTGCGGACCCAGACGTAGTGCGCGGGCCGCCGCAGATAGAGCCAGACCAGGAAGGCCACGGTGGCCGGGAAGTGGACGGTGGCGTAGTAGGTGTTCGCCACGTGGACCAGGACGTCGCCGTGCAGCAGCAGGGACTGCACCCCGGCCTCGTCGGGCAGCCGCAGCGCGCGCTCCCAGTCCCATACGTGGTGCGCGTTGCCGAAGGCCTCGGCGGTGTGTCCCGTCGCCAGTTGGCGGCCGAACTTGTAGACGAGGAAGAGCCCTGCCACGAGCAGGAGTTCACGGACGAGCGGCGGGCGCGCGGGCGCGTCCGGCTCCGCCTCATCAGGCCTGGTGCGGGCATTCATCCCCGGGGCCCCTTCGCTGACGGTGGTGCGTGCGGTGGTGCGGGCGGCGTGTGACGGTTCTCATCGATACGACCCCGTTCCGATACGCCAGTGTACCGATACGATCGGGTACCGGTACACTGGCGTATCGATAGACTGACGACACACTGGAGCACGGGCCCCCGGCCCCTGGTGCAGTGCCGCTGTCAACGAGTGAGGAGCAGAGCATGACGTCGCAGGCCGCGGACCGACCGGAGCCGGTCGGAGCCTCGCGCCGCTCCAAGCTCACGCCCGAGCGTGAGCAGGAGTTCTTCGACGCCGTGCTCGAACAGATCCGTGAGTGCGGCTACGACGCCGTGACCATGGAGGGCATCGCCGCCAGCACCCGGTGCAGCAAGTCCACGCTCTACCGGCAGTGGAAGACGAAGCCGCAGTTCGTGGCGGCGGCCCTGCGCTCCAGCCGCCAGGTGCGCTTCGCCGGCATCGACACCGGGTCGCTCGCGGAGGACCTGCGCCACGCGGCCCGGACCGCGGGCCAGTGGTCCGGCAAGGACACGCTGCTCCAGGCGCTCGGCCACGCGGTCATGCAGGACCCGGAGCTCCAGCGCGCGCTGCGCGAGGCGCTGGTCGAGCCGGAGATCGCCGCGCTGCGGGAGATCCTGCGGCGAGGGGTCGAACGGGGCGAGGTCCCCGCCGGCCACCCGGCGCTGGAGTTCGTGCCCGCGCAGATGTTCGGCGCGCTGCGGATGCGCCCGGTCGTCGAGGGCGAGTACGCCGACGCGGAGTACCTGGTGCGGTTCGTGGAGGCCGTCGTGCTGCCGGCCCTCGGCCTGCCCTGAGACTCAGGTCGCCGTCCACGGGATGACTGGACA
>NZ_WWHX01000148.1 GCF_009862125.1 Streptomyces sp. SID5910 | reverse complement strand
GGTCAGAAGGCCCGCGTCGTCACCCGACGGCGCGGGCCTTCGCGCGTTCGCGGTCAGAATCGTCGGGATCGCGCCGCCACACTCTCACCTGCAAGGCGTCAGTGGTCTCCACCAATGTGGGCGAAGCCGCGGTGAACTCGCCGTTTCCGCAGGCCACATGGGGTTTGACACACCGTTGACGCGCGCAGACTGCCGCTGATAGACACACACTTCATTCCGTCGGCGCCAGCCGATCAAGCTGCACGCAAGGCTGCTCACAACCCGTTCACGTCCGTTCGCACCTGTTCAAGCCCGCCCCGTGCGGAACGCCGAGCGAGCGTTCCGCGCGAGTGATGACGCGAGGTCTCCGAACCATGAACACACAGGATCAGCACGGCAGAGGACGCATCGGCCCCCGCCTGAAGAGGACGCGGCTGCTGGCCGCCGCGGGCGCCGCCGCCGCTCTCCTCCTCGCGTCCGGCGTCGCCACCCCGTCGGCCGCGGCAGGACCGCGCGGCGGCCCGGTGCAGGCCAAGGAGGGACAGGACGGCAAGGTCCTCACCGTCGCGGTCGCGCAGAGCGTCGACTCGCTCAGCCCGTTCCTCGCGGTGCGGCTGGTCAGCACGAGCATCCACCGGCTGACGTACGAGTACCTGACGGCCTACGACCCCAAGGACAACCACGTCATCCCGGGCCTGGCCACCCAGTGGCAGTCCTCCCCGGACAAGCTGACCTGGACCTACACGATCCGCTCCGACTCGAAGTGGTCGGACGGCCGGAAGGTCACCGCCGAGGACGCGGCGTGGACGTTCAACAAGATGATGACCGACGACGGCGCCGCCACCGCCAACGGCAGCTTCGTCACCAACTTCGAGAAGGTCACCGCGCCCAGCCCCACCCAGCTGGTGATCAAGCTCAAGACGCCGCAGGCCACGATGACCGCGCTCGACGTGCCGATCGTGCCCAAGCACGTGTGGGAGAAGGTCGGCGACTTCTCGGAGTTCAACAACGACAAGAACTTCCCGCTCGTCGGCGACGGCCCCTTCGTCCTCACCGACTACAAGCCGGACAGCTATGTGCGGCTGAAGGCCAACAAGGACTACTGGCGGGGCGCGCCGAAGTTCGACGAGCTGGTCTTCCGGTACTACAAGGACCAGGACGCCGCCGTGGCCGCCCTGCGCAAGGGCGAGGTGTCCTTCGTCGCCGGGTCCCCGTCGCTGACACCGGCGCAGGCGGACTCGCTCAAGGGCGACAAGAACATCCACGTCAACGACGCGCCCGGCCGCCGTTTCTACGCCCTCGCGACCAACCCGGGCGCGCAGTCCAAGGACGGCACGAAGTTCGGTGACGGCGACCCGTCGCTGCTCGACCAGCGGGTGCGGAACGCGCTGTTCATGGCGGTGGACCGCAAGACGATCGTGGACAAGGTCTTCCGGGGCCACGCGGTCCAGGGCGAGGGCTACATACCCCCGCGCTTCTCCTCGTACTTCTGGAAGCCGTCGGGCAGCCAGGAGCTGGCCCACGACCCGGCCGCGGCGGGCAAGCTGCTCGACGAGGCGGGCTACAGGAAGAACGCCGACGGCAAGCGCGTCGGCAAGGACGGCAAGCCGCTGAACTACCGCGTCCTGTGCCACGCCACCGACCCCAACGACAAGGCGGTCGGCAAGTACCTCCAGGAGTGGTGGGGCGAACTCGGCATCGAGACCACGCTCAACTGCCTCGACAACGTGACCGACCCCTGGCTCGCGGGCAAGTACGACCTGGCCTTCGACGGCTGGTCCGTCAACCCGGACCCGGACTTCGTGCTGTCCATCCACACCTGTGCCGCCCGTCCGCAGACGCCCAAGGACACCGGCGCCACGGACAACTTCATCTGCGACAAGACGTACGACGACCTCTACGCCAAGCAGCTCGCCGAGTACGACCCGGGCAAGCGGGCGGAGATCGTCCAGCAGATGCAGTCACGGCTGTACGACCTGGGCTACATGAACGTCATGGCCTATCCGAACGCCGTCGAGGCCTACCGCACCGACCAGATCAAGTCGATCACCACGATGCCGTCCGAGGCGGGCAACATCTACGGCCAGGACGGCTACTGGAGCTGGTGGTCCGCCGTCCCCGCCGACTCCGGTGACTCCTCGGACAGTTCCTCCTCGACCGGCGTGGTGATCGGGATCGTCGCGGGCGTCGTCGTCCTCGTCGGCCTCGGCGTGCTGGTCGCGGTGCGCCGCCGGTCCACGGCGGAAGAGCGTGAGTAGGCGCTCATGACCGCGGAAGCGACATCCTCCTCCCTCGGGGGAGCGGCCGCGGCCGGACCGGTGAAGTCCGGGCCGGCCGGGGCGGGGCGCGCCCCACGGGCCGGGGCCGGTACCGCGTATCTGCGGTACGTGGCCGGGAGGCTGGCCGGCGCGGTCGTCTCGCTGTTCGCCGTGCTCGTCACCAGTTTCTTCCTCTTCCGGCTGATCCCGGGCGACCCGGTGAAGTTCATGACCGGCGGCCGCCCGGTGTCGGCGGAGCAGATCGCCTCCTACCGGCGGGAGTTCGGCCTCGACCTGCCGGTGTGGCAGCAGTTCACGCAGTACTGCGGCAAGGCGCTGACGGGAGACCTGGGGACCTCGTACCAGTTCCACGGCCCCGTCCTCGACAAGATCACCGAGGCGCTGCCGAACACGCTGCTGCTCACCGGCACGGCCTTCGTGCTCTACACCGCCCTGGGCATCTTCCTCGGCACCCGCTCCGCGTGGCGGCACGGCCGGCTCGGCGACCGGGTCAACACGGGGCTCGCGCTGACGCTGTACTCCATCCCCTCCTTCTGGCTGGGGCTGCTGCTGATCATCGTGCTGTCGGTCGGCGTGGGCCCGATCCCGGGCCTGTTCCCGACCGGGGGCATGGAGTCCGGCGGCGAGCAGGGCTTCGCGTACGTCGTGGACGTCGCCCACCATCTCGTCCTGCCGGTGGTGACGCTGGTCGCGGTGGAGTACGGGCAGACGCTGCTGGTCACGCGGTCGGCGCTGCTGGACGAGATGGGCGGCGACTATCTGACCACGGCGCGCGCCAAGGGCCTGCGGGACGACCTCGTGCGGCGCCGGCACGCGGTGCCGAACGCGCTGCTGCCGACCGTGACCCTGATCTTCGTCAACCTCGGCCGGACCGTCGCCGGTGTCATCCTGGTCGAGACGGTCTTCTCCTGGCCGGGGCTCGGCGGGCTGTTCTACCAGGCGCTGAGCGTGCCCGATCTGCCGTTGGTGCAGGGGCTGTTCTTCGTCTTCGCCGCGGCGGTGATCCTCATGAACACCCTCGCCGACCTCCTGTATCCGCTGCTCGACCCGAGGGTGGGCCGATGACCGCCGAGACCGCTCCGCCGCTCGGCCCGCGCATGCTCGCGTGGCAGCGCCGCCGGGCCTCCGCCGCACGCTTCTGGAGGGAGTACCGGCGGCACCGCGCGGGCCTGTTCGGGCTCGCCGCGCTGGTGCTGTTCGGGCTGCTCGCGCTGACCGCGCCGCTGACCGTCGGCTCGGACGTGCAGAGCGTGACCGATGCTCCCGGGCAGCCGCTGGAGGGGCCGAGCGGCCGATTTCCGCTGGGCACCGACCAGTTCGGGCGCAGCCTGCTGGGGCTGCTGATCTGGGGGTCGCGCGTCTCGCTGCTTGTCGGGCTGCTCGCGGCCGTGCTGTCGGTGGCCATCGGGGCGCTCATCGGCATCACCGCCGGGCACTTCGGCGGCTGGTACGCCACGGTGGCGATGCGGGTCACGGACTGGTTCCTGGTGATGCCGACGCTGGTGCTCGCCATCGTGCTGGCGACGGTCATGTCCCGTTCGCTGGGCACGATCGTCCTGGCGATCGGCGTCACCACCTGGCCGACGACCGCGCGGCTGGTGCGGGCCCAGACGCTGGCGGTGGAGTCACGGCCCTACATCGAACGCGCGAAGGCACTCGGCGGCGGCCACGGGCACATCATGTCCCGGCACGTGCTGCCGAACGTGATGCCGCTGATCCTCGCCCAGACCACCCTGATCATCTCCTCCGCGATCCTCGCCGAGGCCACCCTCGCGTTCCTGGGGCTCGGGGACCCGTCGGTCGTGTCGTGGGGCGGGCTGTTGCAGGACGCGCGGGAGGCGGGGGCGGTCAGCTCCGGCGACTGGTGGTACCTGGTGCCGCCGGGCATCGCGATCGCGGTCGTCGCGCTGGCGTTCACGCTGTGCGGGCGTGCGGTCGAGTCCGTCCTCAACCCCAGGCTGGGGGTGTCCCGTTGAGTCTGCTCGACGTCCGGAACCTGGAAGTGACCTACCCGGGCGGCGCGGCCGCCGTACGCGGGGTCGACCTGAGCCTCGCCGCGGGCGAGAAGCTGGGCCTCGCGGGCGAGTCCGGCTGCGGCAAGTCCACGCTGGCCCTGGCGCTGCTGCGGCTGCTGCCGGCCGGGGCCCGGGTCGGCGGCGAGATCCTCCTCGACGGGGAGGACGTGCTGACGATGAAGTGGGGCCGGGTGCGGGCGGTGCGCTGGGCCGGGGCGTCGATCGTCTTCCAGGGCGCGATGCACTCCCTCAACGCCGTGCACCGCGTCGGCGACCAGATCGCCGAACCGATCCTGCTGCACCGCAGGGCGACCCCCGCGGCCGCCCGGAAGAGGGCCGGTGAGCTGCTGGAGCAGGTGGGTCTGCCGGCGGCGCGGGCGTCCGCCTACCCGCACGAGCTGTCCGGGGGGCAGCGGCAGCGCGTGATGATCGCGATGGCGCTGGCCTGCGACCCCCGTCTGATCGTCGCCGACGAACCCACCACCGCGCTGGACGTGATGGTCCAGGCGCAGATCCTCCGGCTGATCGAGGAGCTGGTGAGCGAGCAGGACGTGGGCCTGGTCATGATCAGCCACGACCTCGCCGTGCTCGCCGACACCTGCGACCGGCTCGCGGTGATGTACGCGGGCCGGGTGGTCGAGGAGGGCCCGGCGCGGCTGGTCTACGACGACGCCCGGCACCCCTACGGCAGGGCGCTGTCGGAGGCGTTCCCGAGGATCGGCGACCCGCGGTCGAGGTTCGCGCCGCGCGGGCTGCCCGGCGACCCGCCCGACCCCGCGGCGGTGCCGTCCGGCTGCGCCTTCCACCCTCGCTGCCCCGTCGCGCTGGACGTCTGCGCCACCGACGACCAGGAGCTGCGTGAGGCGGGCGCGGACCGGCGGGCGGCGTGCGTGCACGTGGCCGGGGGAACTCCGGCGGCCACGGACGAAGCGGAAGTCAGGAGCCGTACCGCATGACGACCACGCCACCGCTGCTGAGCGTCGAGGACCTGCGCATCACCTTCCCCGGCCGGCACGGCGCGCCGCCCGCCCGGGCCGTGGACGGGGTCGACCTCGACATCCGGCCGGGCGAGATCGTGGCGCTGGTCGGCGAGTCCGGCTGCGGCAAGACGACCCTGGCCCGTTCCCTGCTCGGCCTGGTCCCGCCGACCTCGGGCCGCGTCACCTTCGACGGGGCGCCGCTCGACTACTCCTCGCGGGCGCTGAAGGCCTACCGCAAGCGCGCCCAGCTGGTCCTCCAGGACCCGAGCGGCTCCCTCAACCCGCGGCACACGGTGTACGACGCCGTCGCCGAGGGGCTGCGCATCCATGGCTACA
>NZ_WWHX01000147.1 GCF_009862125.1 Streptomyces sp. SID5910 | reverse complement strand
TGGGGCGTCGGCGCCCTGGCCGGCGGCGGCCCGGACGCGTCCGGCGCGGCGTCCGGCGCCCCGGGCCGGGCAGGCGCGGCCACCGTGGCCGCCGCGTCCTACGGCGCCGACGAGCTCCGCACCGACCGGGGCGTGCCGCCCGCCTACCGGCTGCTGATCGTCGAGACGGCCCACGACTGCGACCGCGACGAGGTCACCCCGGCCCTCCTCGCGGCGATACTCAAGGTGGAGAGCGACTTCGACGCCACCCTCTCCGACCCCGCGAAGAACGAGTACGGCATCGCCCGCTGGACGCCGAGCGTGCTGCGCTGGTGGATGAACGCCGACGGCACGCCCGGCGAGACCGTGCCCGAGCCGCCCTTCCCGCCCGCCGAGTCGATCCCGGCAATGGGCAGGTACCTGTGCTGGATCGCGCCCCGCCTGAACGCCGGCCTGCCGGGCGACCGCCGGGTACTGGTCGCCGTCGCCTACCGGACGTCGTACGGCAAGGTGAACGACACGGGCGCGGTCCCCCCGGCCCACCGCGCCTACGCCGACCGCGTCGCCCACTACGTCAAGGAGTACACGCCTCCCGGCGCGAGGTGACCCTGTGAGGTCCGAGGTGGCCGGGCCGCCGGGCAGTCGGCACCGTGAACGCACGGAGCGGGCCTCCGGCTCCCGCGGGGGAGAGCCGGAGGCCCGCTTCACACCTGCGGTACGGCCGGGATCAGTGGAAGAAGTGCCGCGTCCCGGTGAAGTACATCGTGACGCCGGCCTGCTTCGCGGCCTCCACGACCAGCTCGTCGCGGACCGACCCGCCGGGCTGCACGATGGCCCGCACACCGGCGTCGATCAGGATCTGCGCTCCGTCGGGGAACGGGAAGAACGCGTCCGACGCGGCGAAGGAACCGCGCGCCCGCTCCTCGCCGGCCCGCTCCACCGCGAGGCGGCACGAGTCGACGCGGTTGACCTGGCCCATGCCGACGCCGACCGAGGCACCGTCCTTGGCGAGCAGGATCGCGTTGGACTTCACGGCCCGGCTCGCCTTCCAGGCGAAGGCCAGCTCGGCCAGCTCCGCCTCGGACAGGGCCTCGCCGCTGGCCAGCGTCCAGGTCGACGGGTCGTCGCCCTCGGCCTGGAGGCGGTCGGCGACCTGGAGGAGGGCGCCGCCGTCGATCGGCTTCACGTCGACCGGGTGCGCGGGGCCGTCCGGGCAGCGCAGCACGCGGATGTTCTTCTTCTTGGTGAGGGCCTCCAGCGCGCCGTCCTCGTAGTCCGGCGCGACGACGACCTCGGTGAAGATCTCGGCGACCTGCTCGGCCATCTCCTTGGAGACCGGGCGGTTCACCGCGATCACGCCGCCGTACGCGGACAGCGGGTCGCAGGCGTGCGCCTTGCGGTGGGCCTCGGCGACGTCCGCGCCGATCGCGATGCCGCACGGGTTGGCGTGCTTGATGATCGCGACGCAGGGCTCGTCGTGGTCGTACGCGGCACGGCGGGCGGCGTCCGTGTCGGCGTAGTTGTTGTACGACATCTCCTTGCCGTGCAGCTGCTCGGCCTCGGCCAGACCGCCCGTGCCCGCGGTGTAGAGGGCGGCCGGCTGGTGCGGGTTCTCGCCGTAGCGCAGGGTGTGGGCGCGCTCCAGGCTGGTGGCGAGGAACTCCGGGAAGGGGGAGTCGTCGGCCGGGGCGTAGGAGGATGCGAACCAGGAGGACACGGCGATGTCGTACTCGGCCGTGTGCCGGAAGGCCTCGGCGGCCAGCCGCTTGCGGGCGGCGAGGTCGAAGCCGCCGTCCTGCACGGCGGCGAGGACGTCGCCGTACCGGGCCGGGCTGGTGACGACCGCGACGGAGGGGTGGTTCTTGGCGGCGGCGCGCACCATGGAGGGGCCGCCGATGTCGATCTGCTCGACGCACTCGTCGGGGGTGGCGCCCGAGGCGACGGTCTCGCGGAACGGGTACAGGTTCACCACGACCAGGTCGAACGGCTCCACGCCCAGCTCGCCGAGCTGCTGCCGGTGGCTCTCCAGGCGCAGGTCGGCGAGGATGCCGGCGTGCACCTTCGGGTGCAGGGTCTTGACGCGGCCGTCCAGGCACTCGGGGAAGCCGGTCAGCTCCTCGACCTTGGTGACGGGGACGCCGGCGGCGGCGATCCGCCCGGCGGTGGACCCGGTGGAGACGAGTTCGACGCCGGCCTCGTGCAGCCCGCGCGCCAGCTCCTCCAGCCCGGTCTTGTCGTAGACGCTGACGAGCGCCCTGCGAATGGCCCGCTTGTTGCTCTCGGCGGTGGCGGTCACTGGATAACTACCTTTCGTCCCTCAATGCGATAGCCGTTGCGGGCGAGCCGCCCCACGACATCGACGAGCAGCCTTCGCTCGACTTCCTTGATGCGCTCGTGCAGAGCGCTCTCGTCGTCCTCGTCCCGGATCTCCACCACGCCCTGCGCGATGATCGGCCCGGTGTCGACGCCGTCGTCGACGAAGTGGACGGTGCAGCCGGTGACCCTGGCGCCGTACGCGAGCGCGTCCCGCACTCCGTGGGCTCCCGGGAAGCTGGGGAGGAGCGCGGGGTGGGTGTTGACGAACCGCCCGCCGAACCGCGCGAGGAACTCCTTCCCCACGATCTTCATGAACCCGGCCGAGACGACGAGGTCCGGCTCGTGGGCGGCGACGGCCCCGGCGAGCGCCGCGTCCCATTCCTCACGGGTCCCGAAGTCCTTGACCCTCGTCACAAAGGTCGGCAGCCCGGCCCGCTCGGCCCGCGCCAGGCCCTCGATGCCGTCGCGGTCGGCGCCGACGGCGACGATCTCGGCTCCGTAGGCCTCGACGCCGGTGGCGGCGATCCCGTCGAGGAGCGCCTGGAGGTTGGTGCCGGATCCGGAGACCAGCACGACGAGGCGCTTGGCTCGCTGGGCCACGGGCTTGGCGGCCACGGTGGGGGCCTTTCTCGGGGGAGCGGTCTGTACGGTCGGCCCCCGCATACGCAGGTTTGTACGGTCCTACGAATGCTTCGCGCCCCGGGATACGGGGAAGTCTACGAAGCGGCCGACCGTCAGCAACGATACCGGCACACCGGACGGCCCCCTCGGGACGGGGGCGCGGCCGGCAGGTAGCGTCTGCGTGGAGCCGGACCGGGAACGGGACCCGTGTGCCACGCGTTCACCAGTGGTGCGGCCCGTTCGCACCCGCCGTTCCATCGTCGCCAGTTCGTTATCGCCAAGGGGAAGACGCTCACTTGATGCCGGACCGCAGCCTGCGACTGCTCACGCTCCCCCAGCAGTCGGCGCAGCCAGACCAGCGCAGCGCCGTGTTGCTGCGGGAACGTCCCTCCACGCCGCCCGACTCCTCCTCGGACCGGGAGAACGGCGACGAGCAGGGCGGCGGCACCCCCCAGGACGACAACCCCTTCGCCCCGCCCCCGGAGGGCTCCCCGGACCGCCCCTGGCAGCCGCGGCACCCGTCGGGCGGCGACGACTCGCAGGGCGGCGGCGGCCGCTCCCCGTGGGGCCGCCAGTGGAGCGACCGCCAGCCCGGCCGCTCCTCCGGCGGCTTCGGCGAGCAGCCCGGCGGCAACGGCCCGGAGGGCTCCGGCGGCGGCGGTGGCCCGCGCTGGGACCCGACGGACCCCGCCCAGCGACGCGCGCGCTATGCCCTGCTGTGCGGCATGTGGGCCCTGTTCTTCGCGCTCTTCAGCTGGTCGTACGTGGCGCTGCTGCTCGGCGCCCTCGCCCTGTACTGGGGCATCAGCTCCCTGCGCGCCAAGCCCCGCACCACGACCGACCCGGACGACCCGGCCCCGGCCGCCCCCCAGGACACCCGCCCCCAGCGGACCGCCGCGATCAGCGGCCTGGTCACGTCCTCCCTGGCGGTCCTCTTCGTGGCCGCGTCCTTCACCGCGCAGCTGGTCTACAACGACTACTACACGTGCCAGAACGACGCGCTGACGACCGAGGCCAAACAAACGTGCAGCAAGCTGCTCCCGGAACACCTCCGCGACATCCTGAGCACAGAAGACTGACCACGCGCACCCTTTCTGTCAGCCCGTCCGGCGTTTGAGGACGAGGCCGT
>NZ_WWHX01000146.1 GCF_009862125.1 Streptomyces sp. SID5910 | reverse complement strand
TCGCCCGTCGCCCGTCGCCCGTCGCCCGTCGCCCGTAGTGTCCAGTCTACTGGGGGCCGGCGGTCGGGCGTTGCCGTTTCCGCAGGTCGGGGTGGGTTTCCTCTCGTCGTCGGGCGACATGATCCGATCCTATCGCGCGCTCCTCGAAGACCGCGGAGAGTGAGGGAGAGTGATCCACACCGCACATCTGGCAAAGGGGCGCGGCACGGCGTACCCGCTCGCGAAGATGGCGGTATGAGTGAATGGGGAATCGCCCTGATCGCCGCGGGTTCGGCGGTCGCCGGCAGTGTGGTGACCGGCTGGTACACCCGCAGCGCGGGCATCCGACAAGCCGCTGCCGCACGTCACGCGGGGGATCGTCAGGCGGATGCGCTGCTCGACTCGGTGCGCATGACGCTTCGCGCCGACGCCGGCCATCGCGAGTTCACCCTGCGCCGCCAGATCTACGCGGAGTTCCTCGGAGCCGCGGAGGCGAAGCTCCTCACCGAGCGGAACGGCCGGAGCCAGCCCGACGACGACGCTGCGCTTCAGCGAGCCTTGAGCGGAGTACTCCTGGAAGGCCCGCCGGACGCCGCCGCAGCGGCACAGCACCTTGTCGACAGTCTGCGACGCCACGTGAGACCGGACGAGCTCCAGCACGCGAAGCAGGCGTTCATCTCGGTGGCACAGGAACGCTGCCGGCCCCAGCCCCCAGCGGGTCCCGCGGCTCCACGGGGTCTTGCGTAAGTGGCGTCGACACAAGCACCCGCAGATCCAGGCAGGACGGGCGACCAGGTCGCCCCGATTGCCTGCCTGCAATCGGGGCGCCCGTGCTGCGCCTACGCCGCGAGTGTGTCCAGGACTTCTGCGACGGAGGCGGGGTCCAGAGGACCTACGTGCGACGCCTCGGGAAAGTCGTGTACGTGGAAGCGGTTGCCGGGTGTGAGTGCGTCGGCCTCCGCGACCATCCTGTCCTGGAGCGCGGTGGCGATCGTCCGGTCTTCACCGAAGCGCAGGTAGGTGCGGGGGATGCGTCCCCACCTGTCTGCCCGCCCGACCGCTCGGCCCGCGTACGCGGCGATGGGCTCGTCGGTCTGCATGCCGGCCAGGATGCGGCGGAAGTCGGCGTCGGGGTAGTCCGCGCAGATCATCTCCTTCAGCAGAGCCAGTTCACGGCGGTCACCTGTCCGGAAGTTCAGCCGCAGCACCCCCAGCTGGTCGGGGACGCCCACCGTCAGTTCGACCGGGCTGACGGCGTCGGCGTTCTCGGGCGCCGCCGTGCAGGCATCCGCTGTGGGCAGGGCACGGCTGGGGCAGAAGGCCGCCATGTAGCAGATGTGGTGAAGCAGGTGTGGGACGGCGTTGCCGACACGGCTGACCGATACGCCGCCGAGGCTGTGCCCGACCAGCACCACCGGCCCGTTGCGCGCCACCCGCCGCACGATGCCCGTGACCTGGGCCTCGTAGTCGTCCAGTCCGAGACCCTTCAGCGGGGACGGCTCGACCGCCATCGCTTCGAGATCCTGCCGCTGGTACGACTCCGGGACGAAGGCCTGCGTGCCGTGCCGCGGCTGGTCCACCATGACGACGCGGTGACCGCGCAGAGACAGCTCGCGCGCGATCGGCATCCAGAACGCGCCGGCGCTGTGAGTACCGTGCACCAGCACGTACGTGGTGGCCCCGCGACGTGGCTCCGCCGCCGCTCGCGAGGCTCCGAGTGCGCCGGTCAGGGCCGTAGCCCCCACCGCGAGCCCCAGACCACGCAGCGCGGTCCGCCTGGTGGTACCCGTTCGTTGTTCGTTCGTGGTGTCCGTCATGCTCCGACGCTATGAGCGGCCCTCTGCGCCCACCAGCGGCCCAGCACCCCGGCGGGGGTGGGCCTGGCACCACCGTCGGACACCGGGGATGGGAGGGTCAGACCAGGACGCGTATGCCGGCCGGCAGTCCGAACTGGTCGCGGGACCAGCCTTCGTAGATGCTGTCGGCGACGTTGCACAGGTGGTTCATCGCGGCGTGGACGTCGCGCCAGTGGCGCTGGAGGGGCTGGTCGAGGCGGAGGGATCCGCCGCCGGCGCGGCGGAAGAGTTCGTCGACGGCGTCGGTGGCGCGGCGGGAGGCGCGGACCTGGTTGCGTCGGGCCTCGGCCCGGGCCTCGATGCTGATGGTCCGGCCCGCGAGGACGTCCTCGTACATCCGGTCCATGGTGGCCAGCAGGTGGGTGCGGCTGGCGTCCAGGTCGGCGGCGGCTTCGCCCAGGCTGGAGAGCTGGTGCGGGTCCTCGGCGGCGCGGCTGCCGACGATGGTGATGCGCTGGCGTGTGTAGGCCAGGAAGGCGGCGAGTGCGCCCTCGGCGATGCCCAGGGTGGCGGCGCTGATCGCGCTGGAGAACATGACGCCGAACGGCATCGCGTACAGCGGGTTCCCGGGCCGGTGGCGCTCGGCGAGGATGCCCTCGCTGACCTCGTGCGCATCCAGGGTGCGGTGGTCCGGGACGAAGGCGTCCTCGACGACGATGTCCTTGCTGCCGGTGCCGGCGAGGCCGACGACCTTCCAGCTGTCCTGAAGGATCTCGTAGTCCGCGCGGGGCAGGACGAAGTGCCGCATGTCCGGGGGCGGGGTGATGTTGCCGGCGTCGTCGGTGACGATGCCGCCCAGGACGGCCCAGTCGCAGTGGTCGCTGCCGGAGCCGAAGGGCCAGCGGCCGGAGAAGAGGAAGCCGCCGTCCACCTTCCGGGCACGGCCGTTGGGCGCGTACGGCGAGGAGATCCAGGTGTCCGCCTTCTCGCCGTTCTCCCCCCAGAGCTCCTGCTGGAGCCTCGGGTCGGAGAAGGCCAGCTCCCAGGGGTGGATGCCGACCACGCCGCCCACCCAGCCGGCGGCCGGATTACGGGCGGCCAGTGCCATCACGGTCCGGTAGAACTCACCGGGTGTCGCCTCGTAGCCGCCGAACTCGCGCGGCTGCAACAGCCGTACGACACCGGCGGAGCGCATCAGCGCGGCGGTCTCGTCCGTCAGCCGGCCGGCTTCGTCGTCCTGGACGGCCTGCTGCTCGAACCGCGCGGCGAGCTTCTCGACGCGTTCGTTCACCTCGTGCATGGAGTGAAGTCCTCGTTCCTGGGGTTGTCGGTGGTGATCAGTGGTGGGCGACGAACTCGGCGACCAGCCGGTTGAACTCGGCGGCGTGCTCCAGTTGGGCCCAGTGACCGCAGCGGTTGAGGAGCACCAGGCGGGAGTCGCGGATCGTGGAGACCAGACGCAGGGAGTTCTCGAAGTGCACCACCCGGTCGTCGCGGCCGTGGAGGATCAGGCTGGGCGCGGTGATCCGGGCGATCTCCGCGTCAGTGGCCGAGCTGCCGACCTGCCTGGTGCGCTGAAGGTGCTCCAGGAAGTTCTTCAGGTGGTCGGGCCGTGACCGGGCGGCAGTGGACCGGGCACGGGCGAGTGCCTCGCGGTCCGGGCCGGCGCGGAAGGTCATGACGTCGACCAGCTCGGCCATGGTGGCCTCGGAAGGGTCGGCATAACCACGGATGAGAATCTTGAGTCCCTCGGTGGGACCGTCGCCGGGGCCGAACAGGCCGGGGCCGCCCCTGCCGGCCGGAGCGCCCATGGTGACGACGTGGGAGACGCGGTCGGGGTGGAGGGCGGCCAGGCGCAGTGCGGTCATGCCGCCCATGGAGTTGCCGACGAAGGCGGCCTTCTCGATGCCGAGGGCGTCCAGGAGCTGCACCGCCGCGGCGGCGTGGTCGCGTTCCCCGCCGGTGACGGTGTCGGACCTGCCCCAGCCGGGCATGTCGACGGCGATCACCCGGTACCGCTCGGCGAGAGCGGGGATGTTGGGGGAGAAGTTGCTCCAGCCGGTGGCACCGGGCCCGCTGCCGTGCAGGAAGACGACGGGATGGCCCTCGCCTGCTTCGTTGTAGTGCAGGGTCCAGTCCTCGGTGGTGACGGTCCGGCTGGTGCTCTCTTCGGTGAGAGCGGCGGTGGCTGTCACAGCCAGGCTCCTTCCAGGGGTACGGGGGCGAGGGCGGCCGCCGCGGTGGTGGTGGTTCCGTAGCGGCCGCGGTGGAAGACGAGGGGGCGCTGGGCGTGCTCGCCGTCGTGCAGGGAGAGCGCGGTGACGCGCCCGACGGCGAGCTGGTGGTCGCCGACCGGGTGGTCGTCGACGAGTTCGCAGTCGGCCCAGGCGATCGCGTCGGTCAGTACGGGCGAGCCGGCCGGTCCGGGCACCCAGTCGACGGCACCGAAGCGGTCGACGCCGCGGGTGGCGAAGACCCGGCAGACGTCCTGGTGGTCCTCGCCGAGGATGTTGGCGCAGAAGGCGCCCGCGGTGCGGATGCTCGCCCACGTCGAGGAGTTGCGGTCGGGGAAGAAGCCCACCAGCGGCGGACTGAGCGAGATGGACGTGAAGGTGCCGACGGCCATGCCGACCGGACCGTCTGCCGTCATGGCCGTGACGACCGCGACCCCGGTGGGGTAGTGCCCGAGCACGCTGCGGAAGGTGGCCGGGTCGTGGTGATCGACGAGTGTCACCGCGGGTCCTTTCTGGATGGTGCCTGTGTCGCGTGCGGCGCCGGGCTCAGGCCTGCTCGATCCGGGTGATGAGGGCGGGCGGCAGGGCCTTGGACGCCTCGGGCTGGTGGTGGCCCCAGATGCTGAACCGGTCGAAGGTCCGCGACTCCCAGGTGAGGTCGTCCACCGCGATGCCGCCCCAGCCGTACTCGATCTGGAAGGCGGCCGGCGTGTGGAGGTAGAAGGAGGTCATCAGGTCGTTCACGTGGCGGCCCAGGGTCAGGGCGAGCGGTACGTCGTCGCGCTCGCACAGGTCGAGGGCGTTGCCGACGTCGTCGATGGAGTCGACCTCCAGCATCAGGTGCTGCAAGCCGGTCACCCCGGGGACTTCGCCGATGGCGAGCGTGTGGTGGCGCCCGTTGACGTGGTAGAAGCGGATCTGGAGCTTGCCGTCGATGACGATCCGGTCGGACAGCTTGAAGCCGAGGACACCGCTGAAGAAGGCGTCGGCCCGGGCCAGGTCCGGCACGAGCAGCACGATGTGCCCCATGCCCTGCTCCCCGGTCTTGAAGCCGCTGAGCGGCCGCCCGGGCCGGAAGGTGGCGGGACGGTGGTCGCGGCCCCAGGACAGCTCGTGCCGCAGACCGAACGGGTCGGTGAACCACAGCAGGTTCTCCACCGCACGCTCGCCGGCCAGCTCCGGTGTGCCGTCCGTGACCTCCACGCCGTGATCGGCCAGCCGCTTCGCCATCGTCCGGGCCGTGTGCTCGTCGGGAACGTTCCATCCGATGTAGGCGACATCGTCCTTCTCGCCGGGGTGCAGGGCGAGACGCCAGGCGGCGTCGTCCATGCGCAGCAGGACGGTGCCGTCCTCGCGCCGAGGGGCGAGTTCCAGGCCGAGGATGTCGGGTCCGAAGGTGGCCCACTGCTCGTGGGAGGGGGTGGTGATGCCCAGGTAGGCGAGGGACTGGATCACGGTGACCTGCCGATCGGGGAGCTTGATGACGAACGATTAATCTAGATTGCACGTTCTAGGAAGTGCTCGAAACGGTAGCTCCGCAGGCGTGTGGTAGCAAGGGGTCATGGCAAAGAAGGCCGGCGTGCAGCACCGGCAGAGCGAAGAATCCCGGCGTCGCATCCTGGAAGCGACCCTCGAACTGGCGGCGGAGCGCGGCTACGAAGGCACCACGATCGCCCTGGTCAGCAAGCGGTCCGGGCTGCCGTCGGGCTCCGTCTACTGGCACTTCGACAACAAGGACAGCCTCTTCGCGGCGCTCATCGAGCAGAGCTTCGAGGAATGGGCCCGGCAGACCGGCTGGGCCAGTGACGCGGGCCCCTCCTCGCACCGGCGGCTCATCGACTTCATGCGCGACCGTCTGACCGCCGACGACTTCAGTCACGGGTTCTGGCGGCTGGGGCTGCTGCTGTCGCTGGAGCGGCGCATGGCCGACTCGGCGGCGCGACAGCGTTTCCTGGAGATCCGACGCCGCATGCTGGACGTGCTGGCCCGCTGGTGGACGAACGTCCTCCCCGGCGAGGTGACCGCCCGCGACGAGGGCCTGGCCCGTCGCCTCGCCCAGTTCGCGCTGGCCGCCTCCGACGGAGTCTTCATCGCCGCGGCGGCCGGCGACGACTGGGACTTCCAGGGGCTGTCGGACATGCTGGCGGACGCGCTGAACCACCAGGTCACGCGCGCCGTCCGCGAGACACGGGAGGCCGCCGGAGTGCCTACGGCGCCGTGACGCCCCAAGATGTACCGCGTGCCCGCTCTTCCTATGATGGCCAGGGGCGAGGTCAGGAACGGACGGATGCCGATGAGCGGACCCGCGGACGCCGAGGGAGCCGGCGCGGGAGGCCCGCCGCCGGAGCCCTGTCCCGCCACTGCCTGGGTGGACCGGGTGGGCACCGTCCAGCTGTGGAGTGCGGAGGCGGAAGCCCTCCTCGGACACCCGGCGAAGGACATCTGCGGCACACCGGCGGTGGAGCTGCTGACCACACGTGGGGACCGAGAAGCGGCGCTGGCAGGGCGCGACCGGCCTGAGGCCGGCCAGAGCTGGGACGGCGTTCTCGCCCTGCGCCACCGCGACGGGCACGAGGTGAGGGCCGCGCTGCGCGTGCGCCCGTTCATGGACCGGGAGGGCCGAGCGGGATGGTCGGTCTGCGCGGGGGACGCTCGGCGGATCGAGCGGGAGGACGTCGACCGGGCGCTGATGCGGGCCCTGTTCGAGCAGTATCCCGCCCCCATCGCCATCATGGACGACGAGTTGCGGTACCGGTTGCTGAACGAAGCTGCCGAGCGAGTCCTCACCCACCCTGGGAACCAGCTCATCGGCCGGCACGTCGGCGCGGACACCTGCCACGTCGACTCCGGAACGGTCGACCGGGTTCTGCGGCAGGTGCGGGAAACCGGTGAGTCAGTCCTCGGCCTTCCGGTGCGTGGGAGCCCCCCGACCGGTCCGGACCGCGACCGGATGTGGTCGCTGTCCACGTTCCGGCTGACCGACCCGACCGACCGTCTCCTCGGCATGTGCCAGACGTACGTCGACATCACGGACGGGTACCGGGCCGAGCGGCGCCTGGAACTGCTGACCAAGGCCGGAGCGGGCATCGCTGCCACGCTGGACGTGGCACGCACCGCGCAGGAGCTGGCGGACGTCCTCGTGCCGGCCCTCGGTGACGTGGCCTGGGTGGCCCTGTCCGAGGCCGTGCTGGAGGGGGACGAGCCCCCGAGGATGTCCGGCCCGGGGCGGTGGAATCTGCGCAGGATCGGCGTGGCCCCGCCGGGGGAGGGCTGGCCGGCCGGTCTGCCGGCCGCGGGCGCGGTTCCGCCCACGCTGCCGAACCACCCGCTGCTGCGGAGAATCGGGCAGGGTGAGACCGTCCTTCTGCCCGACCTGGACAGCGTGATCGCCGCAGCCGAGGGGCACTCGGAGCTGGCTCATCTGTTCGTCCCCGAGCACGGCCACTCCGCGATCGCGGCTCCGCTGTTCGCCCGTGGCCTCGTCCTCGGCACCGTGGTCGTCTGGCGCACACGTCGGCCCGTCCCCTTCGGCCAGGAAGATGCCGGCCTGCTGACGGAGATAGCGTCCCGGGCCGCACTCGGCGTGGACAACGCCCGCCGCTACACGCGCGAGCACCGGGCGGCCGTCGCCCTCCAGCAGCGCCTGCTCCCCGCGGCCACCACCGACACTA
>NZ_WWHX01000145.1 GCF_009862125.1 Streptomyces sp. SID5910 | reverse complement strand
CATCCGACGACGGAGGCCGATCTCGTCATGCACCCGCCCGCCGTACTCGCCCCAGCCCGCCGCGCGCCCGCGTGGACGCCGTCCGACTGGCGCGCGCGCCCGGCCGAGCAGCAGCCCGACTGGCCCGATCCGGGGCTGCTGCGCCGCATCCGCGCCCGGCTGGCCGGCGCCGCACCCCTCGTACGGTCCGACGAGATCCTGGACCTGCGCCGCGCGCTCGCCGAGGCCGCCGCCGGTGAGGCCTTCGTCGTGCAACTGGGGGACTGCGCGGAGACCTTCGACGCCCCGACGTTCGCGGGCGTCGCGGCGCGCGTCGGCCAGCTGCACGGCACCGCGGGCACCGTCCGGGCCGCGCTGGGCCGGCCCGTGATCCCCATCGGCCGGCTGGCGGGCCAGTACGCCAAGCCGCGCTCCTCCCCGACCGAGCGGGCAGGCCACCTCGTGCTGCCGTCCTTCCGCGGGCACCTGGTGAACGATCCGCGTCCCGAGCCCGCCGCGCGCGTCCCCGACGCGATGCGGCTGCTGCGCGGACACGCGCACGCGCGCGAGGTCCTCGCCCTGCTGCGGGAGCTGGCCGAGTCCGGCATGACCCTGCCCGGGGCGACGGTGCCCGGGGCCCCGGCGGTGTGGACCAGCCACGAGGCGCTGGTCCTCGACTACGAGGAACCCCAGGTGCGGCGCGACCCCGTCACGGGCAGCCTGTGCCTGACCTCCGCCCACCTGCCCTGGATCGGCGCGCGCACCGGCGACCCCGACGGGGCGCACGTGCGGTTCCTGTCCGGGGTCGCCAACCCGGTGGGCGTGAAGATCGGCCCGGGCACCGACCGGGGGAGGCTGGCCGCGGTGTGCGCCCGGCTGGACCCGGACCGGGAGCCGGGGCGCCTGGTGCTGATCTCGCGGATGGGGGCCGGGCAGGTGGAGGAGCTGCTGGCGCCGCTGCTGGAGGAGGTGGCGGGCTCGGGGCACCGGGCGGTGTGGATGTGCGACCCGATGCACGGCAACACGTACGTGGGCGGCGGCGGTCACAAGACCAGGGACGTGGCGACGGTGGGCGCCGAGATCCGCGGCTTCTTCGCGGCGATACGCGCCGCCGGCGCGACACCCGGCGGCCTCCATCTGGAGGCCACGCCCGACGAGGTCACCGAGTGCGTCGGCGGCGGCGCGGGCATCACCGAGGACGGGCTGCACGTGCGGTACGAGTCGGCCTGCGATCCTCGCCTCAACGGCTCACAGACCGCCGAGATCGCCGCGCTCACGGCGCGGCTGTGCGCGGGGGAGAGGTAGCGGACGCCGCGTCACCCGATGCCGTCGGACCGGGGGTCCGGCGGCATCGGCGTGTCCGCCGCCGGGCCGGGCCCGCGACCTCGTACCCGGCGGGAACCTTTGGCGAGGCCGACGCCTCCTGACCGACCGAACGAACCAACCGGTCCGACAACCCTCAGGAGCTTTCGTGGAGTCCGTGGAGAACGCCGAGGCCTCACCGCCCCAGCCCGAACTGGCGGGCGTGCGGCACCGCTGGGTGACCGTGCGGGACGGCGTACGCCTGCACGTCGCCGAGGCGGGCGAAGGGGAGCCGGTCGTGCTGCTGCACGGCTTTCCCCAGCACTGGTACGGCTGGCGGCGGCTGATCCCGCTGCTGTCCGGCCGCTACCGGCTGATCTGCGTGGACCAGCGCGGTTTCGGCTGGTCCGACGCACCGGCCAAGGGCTACGACACCGACAGCCGGGTGGCCGACGTGGTCGCCCTGCTGGACGGACTGGGCCTGGAGCGGGTGCGGCTCATCGGGCACGACTGGGGCGCCTGGACGGGGTTCCACCTCTGTCTGACGGCGCCCGAGCGCGTCTCGCACCACCTGGCGCTGAACATGATGCACCCCTGGCCGCTGCACCACCGCCTGATGCCGCAGTCCTGGCGGTTCTGGTACACGGCGCTGCTGGAGCAGCCGCTCCTCGGGCGCTGGATGCTGCGCCGCCGGCCCGGGTTCACGCGCTACCTGATGCGCAAGGGCGTGACGGACCAGGCGGTCTGGACGCCGGACGCGATGGAGGAGTTCGTCCGCTCCAGCCGGGAGCCCGCGCGGGCGCGCGCCGGGGAGGCACTGCACCGCGCCTTCGCCCTGCGGGACATCGCGCGGCTGCTGACGGGCCGGTACAAGAGGCTCCGGCTCACCACCCCGACCGTGATCATGGGAGGGGAGCGTGACTTCATGCTGCCGCCGGGCGTGCTGACGCCGGCCGCCCGGCACGCCGACGACCTGCGGGTCCAGGTGGTCCCCCAGTGCGGCCACTACCTCCACGAGGAGCGGCCCGACCTGGTCGCCAGGACCGCCGAGCGGCTCTTCTCCCGCCCGCGCCGGCCCTGAGGGGCCACGGCTCCGCCGCTCACCGCGCACCGGGGTGCGCCGGGCGCGGCCGTGGCGGAGCCGGAGCGTCCGGATTTTCTCGGAATCCGGTGGAGTGCATCGGCCGGGAACCACCTCTTGTCTCATGTCGGCCGCTCCCGACCGGACGGTGAGCGATCCCGACCACTTCCGACACCGGACAGCCTTCACCCGGCGCGCACTTCGTGCTGCCCGGACGTCTTCGCCAGGCCGAGCAGGGGGACTTTTTCATGCCTGACATATCCGCACTGAAGCTCGATGTCATGCCGCAGCCGACCGCACCCCTCGGGATCCTCCCGGCCGTCGCGGCGGAGAAGTACCCCGACACCCCCTTCCTCTCCGACACGCCCTGGCGCACGTACGACCGGCCGGTCCGCGACTTCGCGGACTTCGCCCGGGCCGTGGACGACTACGCCGACCGCTTCTGGGCCGGCGGCATCCGGCGCGGCGACGTCGTCGCCGTGGTGCAGCGCAACCACATCGAGGTCGAGGGCGTGATGTGCGCCCTCGGCAAGATCGGCGCGCTGCCCGCCCTGCTCTCCTCCGCCATGGAGACCGGGGAGCTCCTGGAGTGCTTCGCCCGCCTGGACGACCCCTACCTCGTGGTCGACTCGACCGGCCTCGCGCGGCTCGCCGAGCACCGGCACGCGCTGCGCCGGCTGACCCGCAACGTGCTGTGCCTGGAGGAGACGGACGAGAACTGGGTCGTACCGCTCCAGGAACGCCTCGCGCACACCGCCGGGCCGCGCGACGCCGACGAGTGGTTCGTCATCACCCACTCCTCGGGCACCACCGGGGCGCCCAAGATGGCCGCGCACTCCACCCGTTCCCTGTTCGGCATGGTCGCCCCGATGATCATGATCTTCCGGGACCAGTACTCCCAGCAGGACCTCAACGCCAAGCACCTGTCCTTCGTGCACGCCCGCACCTGCGCGGGCACGCTCGCCTCGCTGGAGACCGCGATGCCGGCGCTGGCCATCGCCGACCCGGACCCCGCGAACGTCAAGCGGCTCATGCTCGAACACCGCCCGACCTCCCTGGAGACCCACCCGAACGTCTACATCCAGTGGGAGTCCCTCGCCGCCGACCCCGACCGGCCCTTCCAGCACGTCGAACGGTTCATCAGCACCTTCGACGCCATGCACCCGCGCACCGTGCGGACACTGCTGAACGCCTCCGAGCACCCCCGCGCCCACTACTTCCAGGCCTACGGGCAGACCGAGTCCGGCCCCATCTGCCTGCGCATCGTCACCCGCGAGGAGTCCGCCGACTACTCGCCGCGCAACGTCGGGCACAGCGGCGGCGGCATGGAGATCCGCATCGTCGACGAGCACGGCGTCCCGCAGCCGCCGAACACGCCCGGCCTGATCGAGACCCGCTCGCCCGGCCGGATGCGCGGCTACGTCGGCGGCGACCCGATGCCGCCCGAGGACGCCTGGTGGCCCATGGGGGACATCGGCCGCCTCCTGGACGACGGCTCCCTGGAACTGCTCGACCGCAGCGTCGAACACGTCGACGGCGTCGGCAGCCTCCTGGAGAAGGAGGACCACCTGCTGGAGGCCCTGCCCGAACTGGTCGAACTCGTCCTGGTCAAGGACGACGACGGCACCGTCTTCGCCGTGGCCTGCCCCCGGCCCGGCACCGCCCCCGACCCCGAGCGCTTCCGCGCCGTCGCCGCCGAGGCCGGGCTGCCCGGACTCCAGGTGCGCTTCTGGGAGTGGGAGGCCATGCCCGTCACCGGCACCAGCAAGGTCCGCAGGTCCGTACTGCGCCGCAAGCTCGCGGGCCGCGTCCACCGCACCGCGGCCACCCCGGCCCTCGCCTCGAAGGAGGCCTGAGCAGCATGACGCACCTCTGGCACGAACTGTCCCGCGGCCTCGGCGACGGCACCCTGCTGCACACGCCCTCGCGCAGCGAGGAACCCGTCTCCGGCACCGCCCTGTTCGACCGCGCCGAGCGCACGGCCGGTGCCGTCCTCGCCGCCCGCGACGGCCGCGCCCCGCGCCGGGTGGGCCTGCTCATGGCCAACGGCGAACCCTGGGTCCGCGGCCTGCTCGCCGCGCTCCGCCTCGACGCGGCGGCCGTCCCGCTGGCCCTCCCGGTCGCCTTCGGCGGCGCCGACGCCTACGCCGCCCACGTCCGGCGCATCGCCGCGGACGCGGAACTGGACGCCATGCTCGTCGACGGCAGCCTCGGAGGCCGGATCGTCGCCCGCGTCGCCGAGGCCGTCCCGCACATCCCGTTCATCGACATCGCCGACGCCCCGCACGGCCGCGAGGACCTGCCGTCCCCGCACGGCGGCGGCACGGCACCCGCGATCGTCCAGTACACCTCCGGCTCCACCTCCGCCCCCAAGGGCGTCGTCGTCACCCACGCCAACGTCTCCGCCGGACTCGACGCGATCGAGGCCGGGACCGGGTGGACGAGCGAGGACGGGCTCGGCGAGTGGCTGCCGCTCTTCCACGACATGGGCCTGTTCACCCTGCTCGCCGCAGTGCGCGCCGGCTCGCCGGTCTCGCTGTGGCAGCCCGGCGACTTCGTCCGCCGCCCGATGCGCTGGCTCGCCGAGTTCGCCGCCAGCCGCGCCACGATCCTGCCCGCCCCGAACTTCTTCTACGACTACCTGGTCGCCGCCGCCGCCAAGGGCATCCCCGACGACCTGGACCTGTCCGCCTGGCGCTACGGCGGCAACGGCTCCGAACCGGTGCGCCGCTCCAGCCTGGAGGAGTTCCAGCGGACGTTCGAGCCGTACGGGCTGCGCCCCCAGGTCGTCCAGCCCAACTACGGCCTCGCCGAGGCCACCCTCATCGTCAGCACCGGCACCCCCGGGACCCCGTACCGCAGCCTGGAGGCGGAACGTTCCAGCCTCGCCGTCGGCGACCGCGTCCGGGAGGCCGCCGAACCCGGCCCCACCACCCGCACCGTCGTCTCCTGCGGCCGGCCCGTCGAGGGCGTCGACGTGCGCATCGGCGCCGCCGACGGCACCCCCCTGGACGACGGCGTGGTCGGCGAGGTGCAGATCGGCGGCGCCCCCGTCACACCCGGCTACCTCGGACTCCCCGCCGAGCAGCAGCCGTTCACCCCGGACGGCATGCTCCGCACCGGCGACATCGGCTTCCTGCGCGACGGCGAGCTCTACGTCATGGGCCGCGTGAAGGCCATGGCCGTCGTCCGCGGCCAGAACTACTACGCCGAGGACGTCGAGGAGATCGTCAAGTCCACCCCGGGCGTCGACCGCAGGCACTGCGCCGCCTTCGCCTGGGAGGACGACCGGGAGGAGTACATGGCCGTGATCTGGGAGACGAAGCTCGACGCCGGCACGGCCCGCGCCGTGGGCGACGCCATCCGCACCCGGCTCGCCGAACACCTCGGCCTCACCGCCGTCGAGACCCTCGCGGTCTCCCCGCAGACCCTCCCCTTCACCAGCTCCGGCAAGGTCAAGCGCTCCGGCGCGGCCGACCTGTACCGCCGTCACCACTCCGCACTGCCCACCGCCCCGGAAGGACAGCACTCGTGAGCGTCACCGCGACCCTGGACATCGTCGTACGGGCACTGGCCGCACAGGCCGGCGTCGCCGAGTCGTCCGTCGACCCCGACAAGCCCCTGTCGGCCGTGCCGGGCATCGAGTCCGTCAAGGCCCTGCGCGCGATCACCGAGATCGAGGACGAGTGCGACGTCGTCATCCCCGACGACTTCCTCTTCGAGACGGCGACCGTGCGCGAACTCGCCGACTTCGTCGCCCGGCTGACACGGGAGGGCAGCTCCGTATGACCGTGGAGACCGCCGCCGCCGACACCCTGCTCGGGGCCCTCGACCGGTTCCGCACCGCGCCGTCCGACGTCGCCCGCTACGACACCGACACCACCACCGCGGCACGCGCCCTGCGGGCCGCCCCCGACCAGGTCGCCCGGCTCGCCTCGGCGGGGCTGCCGCACGTCGTCGACTCCGCGCGGGGGCCGCTGTTCGACTACGACGACCTGATGAACGTCGGCATGTTCTGCGGCACCGGCCAGACCGTGCCCGAACTCGGCCTGCGCTTCCTGATGCGCTTCGCCGCCGCCCCCCGCACGAGCTGGTTCGCACCCCGCGACTGGGAGATCGGCGTCCACCCCTCCCGTACGGCCGGCGGCGAGGCGGCGGAGGACCCCGCCGCCGGCGACGGGAGCCGGAAGGTGACCGTCCGCGTCCCCGACCTGTCCGCGCCCGGCGTGGAACTGCTGGAGGGCGGACCGTTCGACGAGGCCCTGCACCCCTCGGGCTACACCGCGGCCGTCCGGCTGACCGGCGCCTCGCACACCGTGCGCGACCCGCGCATACACGAGGCATGGTCCGAGGTCGTCGACGCCCTCGCCGCACGCCGCGTCGTCTACCAGACCGTGCCCGAACCCCTGCGCGCCGACCACCACCGGGCCTGGGAACTCGGCGTCGCCGACTGCGTCGTCGCCTCCCGGCTGCTCGCCGACCGGCTGCGCGCGGCCGGCCTGGAGACGACCGCCCGCCGCGGCTACCTCCTCGGACTGTTCGGCAGCGACCACGCCTGGTGCGACGTCGTCGAGGACGGCGTGCACAAGTCGCTCGACCCGGTCTTCGCCTTCGTCGCCACCGTCGGCGACGAACGCGGCGTCGCCGAGTCCCCCGAGTTCGCCGCCGCCTGCCTCGGCAGCCGCTTCAACCGGCTGCTGCCCTGCCGCACCGACAGCGCCGAACCCCTCGTGTACTTCGACGGCGAACCCGCCCCCTACTGGGCGATGGTCGGCGTCGGCGCCCGCCCCAGGAGGAGCTCATGACCGCCGTCCGCTCCCTGACCGACGTACGCACCCTGATCCGGGGCAGCCTCGACCACCCCGTCCTGCTGGACCGGCTCGGCGACGACGACGACTTCGCCGGCGCCGGCATCGGCTCGGGCGAGCTGATCCGCATCGCGCTGAGCCTGGAGGACGAACTCGGCCGGCCGCTGGAGGACGAGGAGCTGCTCGGCCTCACCACGGTCCGCGCGGTCGCCCGGCTGACCGGGGCGGAGGCGAGCTGACATGTGGCTGAACCACGTGCTGCGCCGCGGCCTCGACCGGGACCCCGACGCCCTCGCCCTGCGCGACGCCCGACGCGACGTCAGCTGGCGCACCCTGCACCGTGACGCGCGGGCCCTGGCCGCCCGGCTGCGCCACGACACGCTGCCCGGCAGCCGCGTCCTGGTGCTCAGCACCAACCGCGTCGAGGTGCTGGAGACGTACTTCGCGTGCGCCGCCGCCGGCCTGGTCGCGGTGCCGGTCAACCCGGCGCTGACCGACCCGGAGATCGGCGCCATCATGGAGTCCGTCGAGCCCTCGGCGGCCGTCGCCGAGGAGGCGTACGCGGCCCGGCTGGGCGCCCTGTACCCGGGACTGCCCGTAACCGACATCGCGACGGTCGCGGAACTGCCGGACGCGGACGCGGGCGCCGCGAGCGCGGGACCGGCGGGGGTCGGATCGGTGGAGGCCGGATCGGCGGGCGTCGGGTCCTCTGATCCAGGAGCCATGGACGACGCCGGCTCCGGCATGGCCGAGCCCGTGCTGATCCTGCACACCTCGGCGACGACCGGCCGGGCCAAGGGCGTCGTCGTCGACCAGCGCTCGCTCCAGATCAACGCGCTGTCCTGGATCGCCGACGTCGGCCCGCGCCCGGGCACCGCCTTCCTCAACGCCGGCCCGCTCTTCCACGGCAGCGTCGTCATCGCCCTGGACCACCTGGCCGCCGGCGGCACCGTCTGCGTCCTGGACCGCTTCACCCCGCAGGGCTGCCTCGCCGCCCTGGAGCGGTGGCGCATCGAGCACGCCTTCCTGGTGCCGTCCATGGTCCGGCTCCTGCTGCGGGCCAAGGGCCTGCCCCGCACCGACCTGTCCCGGCTGCGGCTGCTGCTGCACGGCGCCGCCCCGATGCCCGAGGACCTGGCCCGCGAGGCCCGCGAACGGCTCGGCGCCGACCTTCAGACCATCTTCGGGATCACCGAGGGCGGCGGCCCCGTCCTCACCCTGCGCCCGGACACGCCCGTCGGGCCGCCCCCGGTCCCCGGGGCCGTCTGCGTCGGCGTGCCGATGCTCGGCGCCGGACTGCGCGTCACCGACGCCGACGGGCGCGAGGTGCCCGCCGGCGTCATCGGCGAGCTCCAGGTCAGCGGCGACGGACTGATGCAGGCCTACTGGAAGAACCCGGAGGCCACCGCCGACGTCCTGCGCGACGGCCGGCTCAACACGCACGACGTGGGCTGCGTCGACCGCGACGGCCGGGTCTGGGTCGTCGACCGCCGCAACGACCTCATCCTGCGCGGCGGCCAGAACGTCTACCCGGCCGAGATCGAGCACGTGCTGCGGCAGTCCGCGAACGTCGCCGACGTCGTCGTCGTACCCGTGCCGTCCGAGACCTGGGGCCAGACACCGGTGGCGTTCGTGCAGCCCGCCGGCGACGACCGGTTCGACCCGGAGGAGCTGCTGCGGCTGTGCGTGGCGGGCCTCGCCCCCTACAAGCGGCCGACCCACTTCCTGCCGATCGAGCGCATCCCGCGCAACCCGGCGGGCAAGGCCCTGCGCACCGACCTGCGCGAGATCGCCCGGCAGACGCTCACCGCCGACAGGGAGAACACCGCATGAGCACCACCGACTACACGCGCCCCGAGGTACTGACGGACCTCGCCGGCGAGTGGGCCGTCCCGGTCAACGGCAGGGCCGTCATCCAGTGGGACTACGACCGGCGCAACGACAAACTGGTCCGGCTCTACCAGCAGGGCAAGCAGCGCCAGTGGGACATGGACGAACGGCTCGACTGGGACCACGAGGTGGACCCCGACGACCCGCTGGGCCTGCCCGACGACTTCATCTCCATCGCCGGTTCCAAGCTGTGGGACCGGCTGCCGGAGAGCGAGCGGCGGATCGTACGCCGGCACAGCAGCGGGTGGCTGTACTCGCAGTTCCTCCACTCCGAGCAGGCCGCGCTGATCGCGGTCGGCAAGATCCTGCTCACCGTGGAGGACCTGGACTCCAAGCTGTACGCGGCCACCCAGATGATGGACGAGGCCCGGCACGTGGAGGGCTTCAACCGCTTCCTGCACACGAAGATCGGGCTGCGCTACGGCCTGTCCCCGTCGATCTCCGCCATGTTCGAGCAGGCGATGCGCGAACCCCGCTGGGACTTCGGGGTGCTGGCGGCGCACATCCTCGTCGAGAACATGGGCCTGGCCACCTTCGGCGTGCACCGCGAGCGGCTGCGCGACCCGCTGGCCCGCTCCTTCAGCGCCTACGTCGCCCGCGACGAGGCCCGGCACGTGGCCTTCGGCCGGCTGCTGCTGCGCGGCTACTACCCGCAGCTGTCCGACGCGGAGCTCAAGGAACGCGAGGACTTCGTCGTCGAGGGCTGCTGGGCGTTGCGCGACCGGTACGTCGACGACGAGATCTGGCAGCAGCTCGGATACGGCGAGGAGGCGATCAAGGCCTCCCGGCGCTCGCCGGCCAAGCGGGAGTTCCGCCGGCTGGTCTTCATGCGCATCGTGCCGGGCCTCAAGGAGATCGGGATGTTCGGGCCCCGGGTCCAGGAGGCGCTGGCCAAGATGGGCGTCCTCGGCTTCCACGAGGTGGACGAGGAGGCGCTGCGCGCGCTGGACGACAAGGCCGCGGTGGACGCGCTGACGGAGCGGGAGATGGCGTTCCGGCACCGCGACATCCACCAGGTCGCCGACCTCGGCAGCGCGGCCCCCTCCGACGGCACCCCGGCCCCCTGAACCGGGCCGCCGCCGCCCGGGGCACATCCCCCGTCCCCGCCGCGGCGGCGGCCCTATCACCGTGGCCCGGCGACACGGCGACACGGCGACACCGGCGACGCGGGCACCCGCGGTGCCGCGTGGTCCGGCGCCGGGTGCGGACCGACCGGTGCTGCGAGCCCGGGCACGGTCCGGTCCGGCGGTCGTGGGCCGACGGGGGCCACGGGCACCTGCGGTGCCGTGCCGTCCGACGCGTCCTGCGGGGCCCGGGGCCGGGTCCGGCTCGTCCGGCGGCCGTGTGGCGGCCCTGGGCCGCGTTCCGGCCCGTCGTCCGGCGGCCCCGAACGTCCCCGGCCCCGGGCTGCCACGGCGGCGGTCCCGGCGTCCGCCTGGCCGGTCAGCCGGGGGCCGGCGACCCCGGGCCGCCGG
>NZ_WWHX01000144.1 GCF_009862125.1 Streptomyces sp. SID5910 | reverse complement strand
TGCGATACGCCATGCTCACCCGGCTCGCCGAACCGTGGCTCGTCGAACCGCAGCCCGAGCCGATCCCCATCGGCGAGGACTCCGGGTACGAGGACAAAGCCATATACATTGCGGTCAACCGCAACGGCAACGCCTGCTACTGCGGGAAGACCGCCCCCACCCGGATTCTGAACCGAGGGGCCACCGCGACCAGGCTCAGCCAGCACATCAACGGCAGCCCGTCGAAGCGGGACGAGTGGGTTGAATACTGGGTGATCCCGCTGCGTGACGCCACCCCCGGCCATGTCGTCTCCGCCCTGGAAAAAACCATGGCCGCCCGCCTCGGCATCCCGCTCGTGCACCGGACGCGCGTACTGCGCCAGCGCACCTGATCCCCGGCCGATCGAAAACACGGCCGGCACCGGAAACACACGTGGGCCCCGCACCGGAAAAACGGTGCTGCGGCGCCGCGTGCTGCGAAGGGCCCCAGCCGGACCTTACGGACTCCGGCGAGGCGACTCCAACGGCTAAGCCGCCGTCAGTGGATGTGTAGTCCGCGTGAATCGGATCGCTTCGAGTCAGTGCGCTTCCTGCGGTTCACCGCAGACGGTACACACACCAGGCTGCATGATCCCGTCGTGGAAGTCATGGTAAAAACGGCCTGGCCCGTCGTAGTCGCGCAGCGCCTTGCCCGCGCAGTCCCGGTAGTCCGCGGTCCGGCACCGGCCACAGCAGTCGTGACTTGTGATGAAATCCTTCGCCTTCTTGCTGCATGCATTGTGGCCGCACGCCCGATACCCGCCGGAGCCGCTGTTCCAGTGGGTGCCGAAGCTGCCCGGGTCATCGCGAAATCTGCGGATGACCGCCTCGTCTGACTCGCTGGCGGCACGCGGCCGTGCGTTAACGACGAGTTGACCGACTACGGCTGCGCCCAGAGTGGCCCATAGCCATTTGCTACGCATCTGTTCCCCCTTGGGGTGGGTTCAGCGGCGACGGTATCGACTGCCGCCGCTAGCCGCGATAAGTACCTGACGAGAGGCACCTCCACCCCACACCTTTCGTGTCGACTGGGAGGTGTCCCACGGCGCCACCGTTGCTATCGCCGTCGGCGTCTACGGCAGCTGACGCGTCTTTTGGCGCTTCGGTCGCTTCTCAACCGGGATCAAACCCCGGCGGATCTTCATCAGATGCTCGTCTTTCGTGTTCTCGCGCACTGCGAGACGGCTCAGGATTCGATGCTGCGTTTCCGGAGTCCAGAACACCTCGAGACGCTTCCGAGCGCGTGTGATAGCGGTGTAGAAAATACTGTGGGAGATGCTCTCTTCATTGGCATCCGTGATGACAACCTTGACTGAGTCGTACTCAACACCCTGTGCCTTGTGGATCGATACGGCGTAAGCGATCTGAAACGGCACAATGGTGGTGACCGAGTCGTCGTCATCGTCACTATTGCCGCGCTCGAAGACATCGAACTGGACAGTCGAGCCTTCCACCCAACGCAGACCCGTGAAGAGCACATCGTCTTCAGTGACATCCCGTTCGAGATTCACATCGAAAGTGATACGGCCGGGCGCGCGATCGATCTTAACGATCCTTCCCTTTAGGTTGTTGAAGATGACCGGACTGAACCGATCAGACTCATTGAAAAGTACGGGATCTCCGACCTTGTAGGTGGACTCGCTCCAGCTCACAGCTGAATTGGGGTTGCTCGCCTGTAGGAACCGGTTAACGTTGTTGATGCCATACAGGCCGTCATAGTTAAGGCAAAGCACGATCTCGTCGTCGCTTCTATGTTGAAAGAGTGAGTCTCCCAGAATCGTCGAGTAGCCATTCTTTGAGAGCGACTCCTCGATATGGTCGTCCAGGTTCCGCACTCTGGTCCATAGTGTGAGAAGGCCCTGATCGGTCGTCCTGAAGGGCTGTGTGAGTTCGAACACAGACTCGCTCGGGATGTACGACCGGATGATGCTGAACCAGTTGCCAAACTCAATCGACTCGATCTGGTATACGTCGCCAACCAGCACGAGCAGATCGAAGGGTGTGTTCTCAAGTACATCGAGCAGGCTTGCGTTGCTCACGGTGCTGCACTCGTCGATTACCAGAACGTCGTACGTGGCTCCGAACGACGTGCCGCTGCGCACGTGCTTACTGATTGTACTGAACTCGGAGTTCGGCGCCTGTACTCGTCTCTTCAGATTGTCGACGGCCGGATTGGTATGTGCCAGGAAGAGCTTCCGCGAGCCCTCGAAGTAGTTCGCGATGTGATTCACCATCGTCGATTTTCCTGTACCGGCCGCGCCGTAGATAAGTGCAACATTTGAGTGCTCGAACAAACTGGTCAGAGCTGTAGCCTTCAACGGGTCATCAATGATACCGGGGTTCGCGTTAATCCATGCCTGCACGTCGCTGCTGTGGTGGGGGACGCCGCTAGCAGAGATTTCCCGGAGTTTCTTGATGATCGAGACCGTGTCGTCCTCGTAACCGACGATGAACACATGTCCACTTGCTTGAGCCAGCTTCCTTCGCGCGTGTCGTTCTGTTGGTGGAAGCATGCGGTTGTGTTGCGCGATCAGTTCGTCGAGGTCACCGAGGTCTTCCAGCTCAGCTACCGGCGTATAGATCACGCCGTGCTGCTCGACGTTGCTCCTGACTCGTCTGGCCAGCAGTTCATGAGGCCGAGTCCTGGCGTCCAGACTCTCAGCAAGGTCCCCAAAGCGCGGGTTATGTCCGCGTGGTGATGTGCAGAACGGCATCGTGTCGAAGGGCTTGCAACCCCAAGATACGCGTAGCCCGGAGAGTGCAGAACACTGGTCGACATCGAACTGTGCCTTGATAATGCGGTTGTTCATCCGCAGCATGAGGTAGCGCAACAGGCGAGAACCTGGCCGGTTGTTGCGGATGAGGGACCGCGCACGGTCAAGGACTGGAAAGATAACCTCAGCTCGTTGAGTGCCGATTAGTACCCAGGAGCGGAGTGAGCCGTAAGCAGCGTCGGTCATATCCATGAGATCAAGCAGACTTGATCGTGTTGTTGTGAGGTAGCGCATCAGGTTGCGGTACTCGGAATGCGACCTACTGACCTTTCCGCACGAGGTGTCGAAGAGGCGTGCGAAGTTGTCGAACTCACACGGCCGGATTGACACCTCCCATGAGCGGATCAGCGTGATGGGCATTTTCTTGCCGAGTACCTCGATCGTGTCGCTCGCCAGCTCCAGACTGGCCGCGTATTTGTCGGTGACGTCGATGTCAGTGAACCCAATGATGCGATCGAACTTGCTCGTCCGATTGTGGGCGAGATGAAACGTTACCTCATAGTAGATACGGCCGGTGATGAAGAATGGTCGCGAGCTGTGAATGTAGTATCGCTCCCGACGTGGACTTGAGGAAAGCCTCGTCTTTTCCTGCTCGATGCAGGCAGCAATCTTCTCATAGTACTCCCGCAACGAGGGGTCGAGGTCGATCGGGAACTGTTCGATGTTGGTCAGGATTGATATTCCGAGCTGATCCCTTGCGAGGTCGCGGGTGCGGAGAAGGTATTCGTAGTACTTCAGCATCAATCGCTCGGACGGGTCGCGATCCAGCGTGTAGTGCGAGACGCTGGCCTGGAGCAGGCCATGGAATCTGCTTAGGAGCCTGAACTTGGCGAGCGCCTTAACAGCATCCAGCGCTGACCCGACCTGGTTGTAGTGGAACTCAATCGAGCGATCGTTAAGGTGCGCCCAGACAGCAAGCCCCTCGACAAGGTTCCGGAGTTGCCCCAGTACATTTTGCGAGAGGAAGCCTCGGTCGCCTACTGGATTGGCAAGGTTCCGACAGATTACGTCGTCTGCGCTCTTCACTTGCTGTTCTACTGTTGCCATCGCTCCCGCTCTACTTCCCTGAAGGATCGTGCGTCAGCTTCGATGGCGAGGCGCGCAGTTCTGGGCGCCCCGCCATGACCTTACTGAAGTGCACCGGGCGGTGTCCGCGCAGGTATTTCGTCCTGCTGCCGAGCAGCGGACGCCGCCCTGGGCACAACGTCAGACGACAATAGAACCACTCAAGAACCGACAAACGCCCCTTTTCTCAAGACTGCCCTGCTTGCCACACCGGCTCCTGACCCGACCTGGACGGTCCCGAGACCGGAGGCGGCTCGCGCCACCCTGACCGCCCATATAGGGCCACAAGCGGCTGACAGATGCGGGGGCATCCATGGGGCTGCGCGCGCCAGATCAGAGTGGATGTGTGTGCATCCGCGCCAGACAGTGCGGGGTCGGCGCGCAGCATGGCGTCCTGCGCCTACTCGAACGCACGGCGGGTGCCGGTGCGGTCCTGTGCCGCGCCGTGGATGGCGCCCTGGCGGGCCAGGCCGAGGGAGGCGAGCAGAGGGTCTCTGCGGGTGAGGTGCAGGTTGCGGGCGACGTCGTTGGCAGCGAAGGCGTCCGCCGGCCGGCCCATGTGGCTGTACATGGTGCCCGTGTAGCCACAGTTGGCATTACGGGCGTCGGCCACGCGGCCACGCGCTGACAGCCTCCTCGGGGGGATGCCGCTGTAGCCATTTGCGTGCGGCCTCTTCGCCGAAGCCGTGCGACCGGAGGACTTCTAGGGCGACTGCCCGCACGGTTCGCGCTTTGTCTACGTGGTCCAGGTGGGCCTTCATCCGCGCCACCACGTCGTCGTAGTCGTAGTCGTAGCGGCCGTTGACCTTCTGAGCGAACAGCGGCAAGAGTTTGTAGTAACGCCGTTCGCTGATTCCGACCCGCGTCCACGGGTACCGCTCCGGCGCCTCACCCTTCCGGTACTCCATGACCGCGATGCTCGCCTTCCGGCGCACGTACCGACGAGTAGCCTCCGCGCCCCGCGCTGGATCGAATCCGGGGTGGATCAGTTGTTCCAGCAGCGTTGCAGCCGCAGAAGCCCTGTCCGGAGCGCGGGTCTCACGCTGGATGCGATCGACCTGCCGCGGGTACGCCATCGCGACGGCGTTGGCCAGCGCCGGCTCATCACCGCTGATGTAGCCGTGCCAGTAGCCCTTCAATACCGCCTGGCACGCGATCTCGTAAGAGGTCGAGACCGGGTCAACGGTGATAGTCGGTATGCCGTGGCCGTGGATAGCCTTCGCCAACTTTCTCCATGGCCGATCGGTAGGGACCTGAACCTGGTCGGGCCAGATGCGTGCCGTGAATGCCCAGTCTGCGGGGTGTCGCGTCATTGGAACCGCGATCAGGATGGCCTCGACGGCCGCGAGCGGTGATGCCTCTTCGCCGGCAGTCGCCTTCTCCAATAGAAGTTCGATAAGCCGTCCGTCGTCCTCGGTTTCGTTCGTCACCCAGATGAGGCGCCGGGAGATTTGGAACCACCACCCGTTGACGGAGACCCCGAGGACCGGGACATAAAAGCGAACAGCAGGGTCCATAATGTGACGAAATAGATCTTTTCGCTGCTCGTGATCCACGGATGTGCCCAGCCAGCGGAGGACATAGTCCGCCGACAGGCGCCCCGCTTCCGAAGCCCCAGCGACGAGCTGACCGGCAATCCAGAGTGCGTCAGCGGCACGCGCGGCGTTCGGCACAGGGCTGGCCAAGGGTGAAACCTGCAGGACGGCCGCAAGTTCGCCGTTCACCGGGTCAGGGACCTCCCACGCTCCCGCCCCTGACTCCATCGATCCGACCTGCAGATCTGGGACGTCCACGAAGGGCAAGCCGTTCGAGTCGATGACTGAGGTCGCTCGACGCAGCGGCTGGAAGCTACGACCCGCGAGCACGTCAATCTCGCGACCGACCCGGGCAAGCGTGTCCCTCAGCCGGCGGTGGTCCGGACTACCACCGATCATCTTCGCGGCGTCGTCGACAAGCCCCTCAGACCAATGTCCCATCCGGGCAGTATACGAGGGCATGGAGAACGCAAATCCCGCTCTTACGCGGGCGCAATCGTACGAATCCGAGCCGCAGAGCATCCGTGCGCTTGAGGGCAAGTCCGATTTGACGCCCCGCTTCAAGCTGATCTTTTCCACAGTGGCTGCACTGACGGTTCTGGCCCTGATCTTGAATGTGCTACTGGCCGCGTTCGGGGGAACCTCCGAGCAAGTGAAGGCCGCCGCCGAGGCATGTTCCACGACCTACATGATGGGCTTTGGGGCCATTGTGGGACTGATCGGCGGCAAAGTGGCATGAGACCGTTCTGCGGGTTGAGGGGCGAGCCACCGCTTGCGAGGGACGCATGCATCAGTCCCCGCCGCATCGGGTCTCTTCACAGAGGAGTTCGCCCGCCAGATCAGCTCACCAGCACCGATCCCCTATCGTCCCGCCGTGATCCGCCCGGTAACACCTGGGAGCGTGTATCACGACGTGCGCAGTGCTTCTGGGAGGAAGCGATCGATCTCTGCACTGCTGAACGTCATGTCCTCGTCGATCTGCAGGGCTCGCTGTGCGGCCCGGTAGGCACTGCTCGATGTGTCCGGTGCCAGCCGGTAGACGTGGTTCAGCTTCTCGAGCAGCTCGTCCCTGCGGCGAGGTATGTCCACGGATTGCGGATCAGTCTGTATGTCGGTGAGCAGGTGCAGATACAGCTCCCGGATGTACCAGAGTTCCTTGGCCGCCGCGCGATGCTGCTCCGCGACCTTCTCCGGAGTGAAACTCAACTGGAAGACAGTGAACGCGAGCGCCAGCGCGGAGGCGCCGCTGCTGATGTAGAGCAGGATCCGCTGGTCCGTGATCACCGAGGTCAGCAGCGTCCCAGAGGTCAGGGTCACGAGGACGATGTTGATCCACTTCGCTTGGTCCGCCTTGGATGCCTCCAGCTCCCTGGCCTTCTCGTGCGCCTTGTGCGAGTAGACCACGCGGCCGAAGCTCTCCCGGATCGACTGGACGTTCGCATCCTGCCCGGTGTTCTCGTCAGAGCTCATACTGGCTCCCAAAAATCTTCTGCCATTCCAGTGCGGCGTCGAGATCCTTGTTCGCCAGCTCGTACTCGCATGCTTTGACCGCCCGGCGGTGCGCGCTCTGCGCCTTGCTCAGCCAGGCGTCTCCATACTGCTTCTTCTCGCTGGTCCCGGGGATCGTGTGCCAGGAGTTGGCCTTCCCGACCAGCTCGGCGAAGAAGTCCCGGACCATCCAGTCGTAGAAAGTCGTGGACTCCGCGGAGCGGTCCCACGTCGACAGAAACGTCACGCTCCGCAGCTCCAGGACCAGGGACTTGATGGGGACCGAACAGTGTTTCTGCCACGCCTTCATCATCCTGATGAGGTTTCGGGTGTTGCCGTTGGTATGGGCGTCCGAATCGGCCACGTAGGCAATCTCGGCACGGTGGTCGACATGCTGCCAACTGCCGCCATCATGGGTGTTGGGCACGAGCAGTCCACCGCCCTTCCGGTTCCAGGCTGGCAGGACCTCCACGGTGTGGCCCGTGGCGAAGTCGACGACCACATCGCCCTGCTGGAGGAGGTCGCAGCCGAGAAGGCCCCGCTGCCCGCCTTCGAAGAGACCCGACGTCGCCTGAGGGCGGGCGTGGCCCTCCGTGGCAGCCTCACCGTCGGCGAGTGGCTCGACCAGTGGTTCGCCGCGAAGAAGCGCCGCAAGACCACGCTCAACGGCTACGCCTCCCACATCCGCGTCCACCTGAAGCCGCGCATCGGCCACGTACGCCTCGACCGCCTCAACGTCGGCCACTTGGTCGAGATGTTCGACGCGATCGCCGACGAGAACGAGGTGATCGCGGCAGAGAACGAGGCCCGCTGCGAGCAGATCGCCCGCTGCAAGCCGAGCAAGCCCGGACGCCCCGTAGGAGCCGAGCGAAAGCTGCTCGCAGCCGAACGGGCCAAGCTCGCCGAGATGAAGCCGTTCCGGAAGATCACCGGCCCGGCCACCCGTCAGGCGGTCCGCCGCACCCTCCGCGCAGCGCTGAATTCCGCGATCGCCCAGCAGCTCATCACCTTCAACCCGGCCTCCCACGTCGAGTTGGAGTCCGGCAAGCGCCCGAAACCCCTCCTGTAGACCGACGAGCGCGTACGGCGCTGGCGCGAGACCAGCGAGATCCCCGGCCCGGTGATGGTGTGGACACCCCGGCAGTTCGGCGTCTTCCTCGACGCAGCCGAGGACGACCGCCTGTACGCGATCTTCCACCTCATGGGCACCCGCGGCCTCCGGCGCGGCGAGGCGGTCGGCCAGAACTGGCACGAGATCGACCTCGACGCCGGCCTCATCACCCCGGCCAAGGAGATCGTGGTCGACGGCTGGGACCCCTACGAGTCCGAGCCGAAGACGGACGGCAGTGCGAACACGATCGCGCTCGACAGCATGAACATCGTCGTCCTGCGGGACCACAAGGCCCGCCAGGAGAAGGAGCGCGCCAACTGGGGCACCGCATGGCAGGACACCGGCAAGGTGTTCACCAAGGAGGACGGCTCCTGGCTCCACCCGGAGACGGTCTCGGAGACCTTCCGTCGCATCCTCGCCACGACCGACCTGCCGCCCATCACCTTGCGGGACCTGCGCCACGTCGCCGCGACGCTCACGCACGGAGGCGGCGGCGACATTCACACGGTGAAGGAGACGCTCCGGCACTCCACCATCACGTTGACCTCGGACACGTACACGAGCCTGCTCCCCGAGCTGGACCGCGAAATCGCCGAGAAGGCAGCGAAGCTGATCCCCCGGTCGCGTCCGGCAGCCGCCGATTCGTCCGCCCAAGCGGCACCCGATCCGCAGGCCATGCGCGCATCCGCTCACGCATCGCTCACGCAGTGGCTCGAAAACGAAGCAGCGCCCGACCCGACCGAAGCCGACTCAGGCGCTGCGTAGCAGGTCAGAGGGCGTTTACCTCCCCCGCCACCGGTAGGCCCTGTGGGACTCGAACCCACAACCAATGGATTAAAAGTCCACTGCTCTGCCAATTGAGCTAAGGGCCCAGGGCGTGTTGCGTGATGTTGCCATACCGAGCATAGCCCGACGCGGCCGGGACGCCGATCGGGTATCGGGGTCCCGGCCGCGTCGCCGGGTGCCGGGTGGGCGCCGCTACGGGTCCACCGGCTCGGGGGCGTTCGCGCGGGCCGCCGCCCGAGCGCGGGTGCGTTCGTGGTCGGGGTTGAGGAACCAGTGCCGGGCCGAGGCCAGCCACCAGGTCGCCGCGAAGCCGAGGACGACCAGGACGGCGACCGGGGCGTAGTTGAAGGTCTCCCAGGTGACCGGGGAGACCTGCGGCAGCATGAACAGGACCGTGATGACGCCGACCCACGTCACCGCGACCACGCCCACGGCACGCGACCAGCGGCCCAGGTGCCAGGGCCCGCGTTCGAAGGCGTCGCCCTTGCGCAGGCGCAGGAAGGTCGGGACGACGTAGGCGATGTAGAGGCCGATGACGGCGATCGACGTCACGGCCGCGTACGCCGTCACGTTGATGAGGTACGGCAGGCCGAGGACCAGGGCGCCCAGCGCGGCCAGCCAGACCGCGGCGACCGGGGTGCGGGTGCGCGGGCTGACGGAGTGCCAGACGTGCGACCAGGGCAGCGCGCCGTCGCGCGAGAAGGCGTAGATCATGCGGCTGTTGGCCGTCACCGACGCCATCCCGCAGAACAGCTGCGCCCCGATGACGACGAGCAGCAGCAGCTTGCCCGCGGTGGCGCCGAGCGCGTCGAGCAGGATCTGCGCGGGCGGCGCGCCGGTCGGGGAGGCGAGGGCGCCCTCGTAGGACTGGATGGCGAAGGTGAAGCCGAGCAGGAGGACGAAGCCGGCGATCCAGGAGGTCCAGATGGAGCGGACGATGCCCTTCGGGCCGGCGGTGGAGGCGTCGTGGGTCTCCTCCGTCATGTGGGCGGAGGCGTCGTAGCCGGTGAAGGTGTACTGGGCCATGAGGAGGCCGATCAGGACCACGTAGACGCCGCTGCCCCAGCCGGTGTTGTTGACGAACTCGCCGAACACGAAGGACGCCGACTGGTGGTGGTCGGGCGCGAAGGTCAGCGCGCCGACGATGACCGCGACGCCGAGGACGTGCCACCAGACGCTGACGCTGTTCAGCAGGCCGACGATGCGGACGCCGAAGGTGTTGAGGAGGCCGTGCAGGACCAGGATCGCGGCGAAGAGCAGGATCGTGCGGCCCGGCGTGACCTCGAAGTCGAACTGGAGGTTCAGGTAGGCGCCGAGGAAGGACGCGGCGCCGAAGTCGATGCCGGCGGTCACCGCCACCTGGCCCAGCACGTTGAACCAGCCCGTGAACCACGCCCAGGCGGCGGCCGTGCGGGGCGGTGCGAGGCGGTGCGCCCAGAAGTAGAGGCCCGCCGAGGTCGGGTACGCCGAGCAGATCTCGGCCATCGCCAGGCCGACGAAGAGGGTCATCAGGCCGACGCCGACCCAGCCCCATGTGATGACGGCGGGGCCGCCGGTGTTCATGCCGAACAGATAGAGGGTCAGGCAGCCCGAGAGGACCGAGATGATGGTGAAGGAGACCGCGTAGTTGGAGAACGCCGACATGCGGCGGGCCAGGACCTGGGTGTAGCCGAGCTGGGCCAGCCGTTCCTCGTCCGAGAGCCCGCTCGCCTTGGCGTCATCTGTCATGCCCCCAGCAATTCCCACGCCGGGGGCGTGACATGCGTCACTCGGTGGCCGGAAACGGGGGTACGGGAAAGCGCCGTGGCCCCCACCCGGGTGGGTGGGGGCCACGGCGCTCTTCAGGTGCTCAGGCGTCAGCCGTTGCGCTTCCAGCGCGGCTTGTCGTCGCGGCGGCCGAAGGACGAACCACGGTGGTCGTCACGGCGGCCGTACGGGCGCTCGTGGCCGCCGCTGCGGAAGCCGGGGCGGTCGCCCTGGCGGTCGCGGTTGAACGGACGGTCGCTGCCGGTGCGGTCGTCACGACGGTCACGGTTGAACGGACGGTCGCTGCCACGGTGGCCGGGGCGGTCGTCGCGGCGGAAGCCACCACGGTCACCGCGGTCGTCACGACGCTCGAAGGAACGGCCACCACGGTCGTCACGGCGGTCGTCACGGCGGAAGCCGCCACGGTCGTCACGACGCTCGAACGAACGGCCACCACGGTCGTCCCGACGGTCGTCACGACGCTCGAACGAACGGCCACCACGGTC